>CANRLO010000148.1 GCA_947631495.1 uncultured Clostridia bacterium | reverse complement strand
TTGTTTTCTTTATATTCCTTAAGCAAGTTTATTAATTCTTCTTTATTCATATGTACCTCCTAACCTTTTATTTTTAACTTTATGTTTCTAAAATAAACTTCATTTCCTTTTACATTTAAAAATTGCTCTTTTGCTGATATGTTTTCTTTACATAGTTTTAAATAATCTGCTTTTGTTATTTCTAATTCTTCTGGATATGCTCCTTTAAGCTGTATAATATTATTAATCTTTTTATCTAATTGTTTTTCTTTCGTCATTTTTAACTCCTTTCAATTGATTTATTCGTCTAGTATATAATCTTCTAAAGTTTCAATTACAATTATTTTCGCCTTTTCATACTCTGTTATTTTTACATCCTCTAAATATAAAGGTGTCTCTATTTTTCTTACATTACACATTTTTAAAATATTAATTGCTTTTTCTAAATTTCTTTTTTGTGCTTCTGTTCTTGGTTTTTCATAATGTTCCTTGTTTAATTTTACATCCATTTTTATTACCTCTCTTTTAAATATCTATATATTACTCGTTTTCATATTCTCTTAACTTCTTTTGTTATTGGCTATTCCTCCTATTTTTGAACTATTCTATTTTCGACTCTTATCATTATATTAACTCCGAATGGTTCAGTCTCATTTAATATTGTTATGGAATTTAATATATCTTTTACTACACCATTTCGCTTTTTTTCTAACTCAATGTTTAAATCCTGTAATTTCTGTTGTTTATATTCAGTATATTCTTTATTGATCTGTTCTTCTATTTCTTTTTTTATTATCTCTATCCATTTATTATTATCCATTCTTCTCACTTCCTTTTTAAATAATTATATATAACTCTCTCAACTTTTTCTAATGCTTCATAATTTGTTATGAATCTTCCGCTGTGTCTGTTTCTAACTTCTGCTCTTATTATCGTTATTTCCATGTTGTATTCTCTTTTATATATTTTTGCTAATTGTTCTTTACTTAATCCTTGCTTCCACTTTACTATTATATCTTTTTCATTCATACTACACCTCTAAAATGTAGTATGCTCTATTTTGTTAAGTTTATATTATTTATCCTTCAATAATTCTTGTATATCCTTTATTTCTTTTTTTAATAATCTATTTTCATCAATTACCTTAAACTTCCACTTAAAATAATCATCAAAACTACCAAATCCAGAATCAACTGGTTCAGGTTTTTTTCTTAATTCCTTTTCATTTTGTTTTATTTTATTTTTTAATTCTTCTATCTTATCTTCTATTTTCTTTTTAGGTATATAATAAGGAGCTAATACTTCTGCCAAATTTTCTACATTTACTTCTGTGAATCTTCCTATACTTTGCCTATTTTTTAATATACGATTTTCTTCTTGTAAATTTTCTAATGCTTGTAATACTATTTCTATATTATTTATGAAATCTATACTATCATCGTTTATAGAATACCTTTGATAACCATCTTCATCTATTGCTTCATTTCTCCAATCATTTAAATATATTTTAATATCTTTAATTGTTTCTTCTAATTCTTTATCTTTGTTCATAGTTCCTCCTTTACTTTAGGCTATTTCAAAATTACTTTGAATAATTTCTCTTATTTTTTCTTTGCTGTGATGATTACTAATGTCTGTCAAAACAGCTTCACTTATATATCTTCTGCTGTCTTTATAACTTTGCAATTCATAATGAAACGCTTCTTCTTTTAGTCTGTTAATACTTTCATGATTTAATATATAAATATCTCCTATGTCATTAATATTGTATCTGTAAAATATTTCTTTGTTTTCTTCTAACAGAAAATCCAAATCTCCATAGTGAATTTCTCTAGTGTCGTCTGGTCCTCGTTTGTATTTTTCTAATTCCTCTACAACAGCTAGTAATTTGCTCTTATAAACAGCTATATTATTTGGAACTTTACATACAAAACTGTAATATGTATGTCTATATTGACTTACTATTAAAAAATATCTATTCATATTCCCTCCTATTTAAAATCATTTACTTTTATTCCAATCCTAGTTCTTCTAAGGTGTAATCATTGTCTTTTTTAATGTTATCAAACTTCATACTATCTGGATAATCTATGGAACATATTGCATAAAAATTTTTATCGTGAAGCACAATGACGTTTATATCTACTTTAAAAGAAACCTGCGAAATATCTTTATAATATTTACATATATCTTTTAAAAACTTTCGTTCTTCTTCTGTTAATAACTCTTTCTTTTCTTCTACTACTTCATATTTTGGTCGTTCTATTTTTAAAATAATTTTATCTCCTTGATTTATACAATCCTTATCACTTATACTGGTAACTATATTTATATGTATAAAATTTTCTTTTTTATCTATATATTTCCAATAAACTCTATCTCCTACTTGTATATCCATTTAATTTTCCTCTACTTTCTAAAAATTTTTTGAAATATCTTGCAACTGTGTTAAATATTCTATAATAGCATCTACATCTTCAATAGCAACATAGCAATAATCAGCTTTAACTTCACTTACATCTTCATAACTTAAACGTAATCTTTTTATTAATTCATCTAATTCCATTTACTT
>CANRLO010000147.1 GCA_947631495.1 uncultured Clostridia bacterium | reverse complement strand
TGTAAATTATCAAAAGCAGATGTTATAGTTGCTGTAGGTGGAGGTTCTAGCATTGATACTGCAAAAGGAATTTCAATTGTTATGACAAATCCAGATAGAGCAGATGTAAAGTCTTTAAATGGTGCATCAAATACAGTAAATAAAGGAATGCCAGTTATTGCACTTCCTACAACAGCAGGAACAGCAGCAGAAGTAACCATTAACTATGTAATTACAGATGAAGATGCAAAAATAAAAATGGTATGTGTAGACCCAAATGACATTCCAATTTTATCTATTGTTGATTCTGAACTAATGGCTTCTATGCCAAAGAGCTTAGCAGCCGCAACAGGAATGGATGCTTTGACTCATGCTGTAGAAGGTTATATTACCAAAGCTCATAACGAAATGTCAGATATGTTCCATATGAAAGCTATTCAAATGATATTCAAATATTTACCAGCAGCAGTTAACGAAAAAAATGAAGAAGCGATTGAAATGATGGGAATGGCACAATATATTGCAGGAATGGGATTTTCAAATGTAGGACTTGGAATAGTACATTCTATGGCACATCAATTAGGAGCAGTATATGATACACCACATGGAATTGCAAATGCAATGCTTCTTCCAACAGTTATGAGATTTAACGGAGAAGTATGTGCAAATCGTTTTAGAGAAATTCTAGTAAATATAGGAAGACCAGATGCAGCACACTTAAATGACCAAGATGTTATCAATACATTTGTATGGATGATTTCAGAACTTAGCAAAGCAGTAGGAATTACACAAACAATCAAAGATTATGGAGTAAAAGAAGAAGACTTAGAAATGCTTGCAGAAAAAGCAATGAATGACCCATGTAAACCAGGAAATCCAAGAGATGTAAGTAAAGAAGATTTCATTGAATTATATAGAAGAGCAATGTAAAAAAGAACAGAAGGGACGCCCCTTTTCGTTCCAAAATGGAACGCTGGGGACACCCCTTCTATTTGTTTTTATGGATGAATGAAATTTTATATTCATAAAGAATAAGTTATAAAATAATAGTTGCTCTTTTTTTTCTTTTATGATACTATTTGAACAACGAAAGAAAAGGAGGAAGTAAAAAATGAAAAAAGACTTAGGAGTAAAACCATATTTGTTTCCAATGCCAGCACTTATGATTGCAACTTATGGAGACAACGATAAAGTAGACGTTATGATGATGGCTTGGGGAGGAATGTGTGATACTAATATGGTAGCCTTAAATATTAGTGAAGACCATAGAACTACAAAAAATATAAAGAAAAGAGGTGCTTTTACAATTAGCGTAGCAGATGTAGACCATTTAGAAGAATCAGACTATTTTGGAATGGTTTCAGGAGACAGAGTAGAAGATAAATTTGAAAAAACAAATATGCATGCTATAAAAAGTGATAAAGTAGATGCACCAATTATTGAAGAATATCCTATTACATTAGAATGTAAGGTTGCCAAATACGAAGACACAATGCATGGCTTCCGTGTCATTGGAGAAATTGTAAATGTATTAGCTGATGAAAAAGTATTAACAGAAGATGGAAAAGTAGACCCAACTAAATTAAATGCTTTTGTATTTGACCAATTCCAAAATGGTTATTACAAAATTGGAGAAAAAGTGGGAACAGCATGGCAAAGTGGTAAAAAATTTATGAAATAAATTAAATTTTAGGGACGGGCCTTAAAATTTAAAACCTTTAAATATATATTAATAAAGGATATAGAAAATACAAAGGAAAGATTTGGGACGCGTCCAAATCTTTCCTTGTTCTATTTTTAAAGGAATGTAATACAATGAAATAGAGGTGAAATACATGAATAAAATATGGATTTATATTAAGTCAATCCTAGTTCCAGTAATAATAGGAGGAATCGTAGGTTTTATTATTTCTGGCTCAATGGATTATACTTCTTTACAAAAGCCATTTTTAGCACCACCAGCTATTCTATTTCCAATTGTATGGACGATTCTTTATATTTTAATGGGTGTTTCTTATGGAAGACTAAAAGTAAAAGGACTTACCGATGATAAAATTAACTTTATTTACTATATGCAACTTGCTATTAACGCTTTGTGGTCTATTTTCTTCTTTACCTTAAAATGGAGACTATTTTCCTTTTTCTGGATTCTACTTCTAATTGTATTTGTTATTTGGATGATAATAGAATTTTATAAAAAAGATAAAATAGCAGGTTTATTACAAATTCCATATTTACTATGGATATTATTTGCATCTTACTTAAATTTATCATTTTATCTTTTAAATAGATAGAAATTTAAATTTTAGGGACGGGTCTAAAAATTTAAAATCCTGTAAATAACTAAAAGGCGAGCTTTAGATTTTCTTTAAATTTGTATTTAATAAAAATTCTAAGGCTCGTTTTTATGTGCCAATTAGTTGTAATAAAAGGTAAGATATGATAGAATGACAAAAAATGAAGATTGTAGAGGGAAAAATGAAAGTATTAAGTTTAACAGAACCTTATGCTACTTTAATAAAAGAAAATAAGAAAGTCATTGAAACACGAAGTTGGAAAACATCTTATAGGGGAGAATTATATATTCATGCTAGTGCTACTAAAATACCAAAAGAA
>CANRLO010000146.1 GCA_947631495.1 uncultured Clostridia bacterium | reverse complement strand
ATATGCCTACAAATTATACAAGACCTAGTGTGCAAAGTTTTGAGGGAGATAGTGTTTTTTCACAAATAGATAGTAACCTAACATCAAAATTAAATGAAGGAGCAAAGCAACTTGGAATTACACCATACATGCTATTATTAAGTGTATATTATATCCTTTTATATAAATACACAGGGCAAAACGATATTGTAGTTGGCTCTCCAATAGTAGGTAGAGACAATGTTCAACTATCTAATATAATTGGTATGTTTGTAAATTCACTAGCACTAAGAAATAAAATAGATTCTTCTATGTCATTCAAAGACTTTGCAACAGAAATAAAAAATAATTGCTTAAATGCGTTTGAACATCAAACATATCCATTTGACGAATTAGTTAGTGCATTAGAAATAAAAAGAGATACTAGTAGAAATCCACTTTTTGATACTATGTTTGTATATCAAAATAATGGTAATGAAACTACTAACTTTGATGGAATAAAATCAGAAGTATATACACCAAAAACAAATATTTCAAAATTTGATTTATCATTAGAAATAATACCAGAAAATGATGGTTTAAATCTTCGTTTTGAATATTGCACTAAATTATTTAATAAGGACTTTATCACTAGATTGTCAAAACACTATTTAAATATTTTACAAACAATAATAAAAGAAAATGAAATAAAAATAGCAAATATAGATATGCTTTCAAAAGAAGAAAAAGAACAAATATTAAATGACTTTAATAATACAAAAATAGATTATCCAAAAGACAAAACAGTGATAGAATTATTTGAAGAACAAGCGGAAAAAGAACCTAATAAAATTGCTATCATTTTTGAAGAACAAAAATTAACATATAAAGAATTAAATGAAAAAGCAAATCAAATGGCTCATTGTTTAATAGAAAATGGAGTAAAAAATAATGATATTGTTGGTATTATGCTAGAACGTTCTTTCGAAACCATTATTTCGATGTTAGCCGTTTTAAAAGCAAATTCTGCATATATGCTAATAGATGTAAATCTACCAGAAGATAGAATTTTATATATGTTAAAAAACGCTAATTCTACCTTATTAATTACAGCAAGTGAGATAAAAAATATTGATTTTAATAAAAAATTATTTGTTGATAAAATAAATGCTGATGCATATCAGAAAAATAATTTAAAATTAAATTACAATATAAATAATACATTTTGCATTATTTATACATCAGGTTCAACAGGTAATCCAAAGGGTGTTGAATTAAAAAATAATGGAGTAGTAAATTTAGTTTTAAGTTACAAAATTAATTTAAATACAGATATTTGTACTAACTTCATTAGTATAAGTACAGTTGCATTTGATATGTTTATTGTAGAAACTTTTATTCCTCTATTATCTGGAAAAACCATTGTATTATCAAATGCAGAAGAACAAAAAATACCTACATCTATTAGTAATTTAATAGAAAAGCATAATGTAGATTTTATATTAACTACACCATCCAGAATTGAATTACTTCTAATGAATGATGATACTAAAAAATGTTTAAAAAATTTAAAAATAATGCAATTAGGTGGAGAGGTCTTTACTACTAATCTATATAATAAATTATGCGAACATACTAACGCTAATATTTATAATGGTTATGGACCTACTGAAATTACAGCATGTTGCTCAAATAAAAAAATAGTATCTAATGAAATTACAATTGGAAAACCTAATTGTAATACGCAAATATATATTATAAATAAAGATTTAAATTTATGTCCAATTGGGATAGAAGGAGAAATATGCATTAGTGGTAGTGGTTTAGCAAAAGGATATATCAACAATCCTACTGCAACAGAAAAAGCATTTGTAAAAAATCCTTTTGGAGAAGGTTTATTATATAAAACAGGTGACATAGGAAAATATAATGCAAATGGAGAAATAGAATATATTGGTAGAAAAGATTTCCAAGTTAAATTAAGAGGCTTGAGAATTGAATTATCAGAAATTGAAAAACAACTATTAAATATAGAAAATATTAAAAATTGTGCTGTAATTTATAAAGAACAGTCTAATAATAATTCTTATTTAGCAGCGTTCTTTACATCAACAAAAGATATTGACATTTCTTTTATAAGAACAGAGCTATCAAAACATTTACCTTTATATATGGTTCCAAAATATATTATTAAATTAGATAATATGCCAATTACTAGAAATGGAAAAATAGATTTAAAAACATTAAAAGAATATAAAATTACAGATATTGAAACCTCAAATTATGTGGCACCAGAAAATGAAATACAAAAACTATTCTGTGACACTTGGGAGAAACTATTAAATACAAAAGTTGGAATTACAGATGATATATTTGAACTAGGAGCAGACTCCTTACTTGCTATTAAATTTAAAGTTGAAATATTATCTCATAATATAGATGTACAATATTCTGACATTTTCAAATATCCTAGTGTAAAAGAATTTTATAATAATATTATAGATACAGGTTCAAATCAAAACAATGCTAATATAATACCAAAAGCAAAAAAACAAGGGTATTACCCAGTATCTTCTGCACAAAAAAGAATGTATTATGCATCTAGTTTAGATGGAGATAATTCTTTACTATATAATATTGCAGGTGGAGTTATATTAGATAAAATACTAAATAAAGAAAAATTAGA
>CANRLO010000145.1 GCA_947631495.1 uncultured Clostridia bacterium | reverse complement strand
ATAAATTGATTAGTGCAGCAAGAGCATTTAAAGAGAGTACAGCAGTAAGAAAAGAATTATACTATGCTTTGAAAAATCAAACAAACGATTTTATAGGCAAAGTGTATGATTCAAGCAAACCTCAAGATGTAAAAGAATTTACTATTCCCGGAGAAATAAAAACAGTATCTACACAAAATTTAAATGTTAATGCTACAACTACTGAGAATAATACTACGGCTTCATCTGAACAGAATGAAAATGTAGAGGTTAACGAAACTTCAGTAGAAAATTCAAATGAAACTACAACAGAAAATATAAATGAAGTTTCATCGGAAAATAATAATGAAGCGGTAGAAGAAGTAAATGAAATTAATGTAGAAAATGCAAATCAAGAAGTAGCAAACGAGGATAATTAAGAAAATACAAATGAAACGTGAAATAAAGGTGGTCGCAAATTGCGACTACCTTTATTTTATAGTAACAAGGGAAAAAATCGCTAAAATTTTTTTGCTTCTAACTTATTTTTAAGGCAAAATTAAAAAAATGACAACTTTATTATCTTTATAAAGTTTCGTGTAAATTTTAAAAGAAACTATTGACTAAAAAATAACAAAATAGTAAAATTATTAAAATAGTAGTAACTTATAAACATAAAGTAAATTAAAACGTAAATAATAATTAAAAGCTTTTAAAGAAAGAAAATAAGAAAAAATAATAGATAGAGATATTAAATAATAATTTATAATTATTATTTTAGTAAAAAATGGAGGAAACTAATGAAAAAATTTAGGAAAGAAAAACAAAGAACTGTAAAAGGAATTACATTAATTTCACTTGTAATTACAATTATTATTTTAATCATCTTAGCAGGAATTAGTATAAATTTAGTACTAGGAGAAAATGGCTTATTTAATAGAGCAAAACAAGCAAAAGAAGAATATATAAATGCACAAATAGCAGAGCAAGAAGGAATAAATAATTTAGAAAAACAAATTGAAGAATTAAATAAAGGGCTTCCAGAAAATACGGAAGAAACAGAAGCAGGAACAGAAGTACAAATACCAAGTAAGTGGTTAACAACAACACCTGCGTATGTGCAAACAGAAACAGGAGAAATAGTAAAGGAAAAAGTAGTAGCCTCAAATGTAAAAGCAATATCAACAGGAAATGGAGAAATAGTACCAGTACCAGAAGGATTTTACTATGTAGGAGGAACAGTATCAAGTGGAGTAGTAATATCAGATAATAAAGATGACCAAAATAAATATGCTGATTATCAACAAACTGAAGAAGTAAAAGAAGGAATACCAGCAGGAGTAGTATATAATGAAGATGGAACAGTAAAAGCATATGAAAAATTAACTGAAGAAGAAAAGAAACAAGTAATATTAGGAAACCAATTCGTATGGATACCAGTAACAGAAAATGAATATAAAAAAGTAGATTGGAATAATGTAAGTGAAAATTATTATGATAGTGCCACATGGGAAAGCCAACCACACTCATCAGAATTGCCAGAAATCAGAAAATATGGTGGCTTTTATGTAGGAAGATACGAAGCAGGAACGAGTGAAATTACGATATCAACAGGTACAACAACAATAGATTTTTCAGTAGCAAATACAGCAAGTAGTTGGGACAATACAGATTTTTCTATAAGAGAAGACTTAAACCATACACTAACAGGAAAAATAACAAGTAAAGCAGGAGAAATACCATATTACCACGCTGACTATTTTACAGCATTAGAATTAAGTAAAAGAATGTATCAAACAGAATATGTGCAAAGTGGATTAGTAACAGGAACAATGTGGGATGCTATAATGAAATTTATAGCAGGTGATGATACTTCAATAGTAACAACAAATTGCACTTGGGGAAATTATAGTAATAATAATACAATTACTTATGAATCAAAGAGAGGAAGATATGCTGTAGTAAATTCAAATAATGGTATTAATGAAGCATTTACTGTAGCAGATGACAAATATCATTACGGAATAAGAACAACAGCAAGTACAGAAGAAGTAAAGCAAAAGAATTTATATGATATAGCAGGAAACTTATGGGAGTGGACACAAGAAGCAGCATATACTAATGATGAACTAGAACGATATATGATTCGTGGAGGTGGCTTCGGTAACAATTATTCTACCTCTGCGTGCTACCGCGCTGGCAGCTATTCAATTAACGCTAACACGGTCGGCGGCTTCCGCCCTGCACTTTACATTATGTAGCACAGAAAATATAATAACAAACGTCTCTAGCAATAGAGGCGTTTTTTCTATTGAAAAATAAAAAAATTTAAAGTCTTTTATATAAGTAATATAAGGAAAAATAGAACTCCAATTTATAAATTTTACAAAAAACTATTGACGAAAGAAAAACGTATTGGTAAAATGATAAAAATAAAGTAGTAACTCATAGACATAATGTGAATTAAAACGTAAATAATAATAAAAAAATTTTAAAGAAAATAGGAAAAGAATAAATAAAGAGATAAAAATACTAAGATAATAATTTATAAATTATTATCTTAGTAAAAAATGGAGGAATACTAATGAAAAAATTTAGAAAAGAAAAACAAAGAAATATCAAAGGAATCACACTAATTTCACTTGTGATTACAATTATTATTTTAATCATCTTAGCAGGAATTAGTATAAATTTAATATTAGGCGAAAATGGCTTATTTAATAGAGCAAAACAAGCAAAAGAAGAATATATAAATGCACAAATAGCAGAGCAA
>CANRLO010000144.1 GCA_947631495.1 uncultured Clostridia bacterium | reverse complement strand
TTTCCATTTTAAGTAAGCATTCATAAAATCGTTTAAATCGCCATCCATAACAGATGCAATATTTCCTACTTCATAATTTGTTCTATGGTCTTTTACCATGGTATATGGGCAAAAAACGTAAGAACGAATTTGACTTCCCCATGCAATATCCATTTGATTTCCTTTTAAGTCTTCAATTTTGTCTTTATGCTCCTTTTCTTTTAAGTCTAATAATTTAGATTTTAACATTTTCATAGCTGTTTCTCTATTTTGAATTTGAGAGCGTTCAGATTGACAAGAAACAACAATATTTGTTGGAATGTGTGTAATACGTACAGCAGATGAGGTTTTATTTACATGTTGTCCTCCTGCACCAGAAGCACGATAGGTGTCTACTCTTAAGTCATCTGGGTTAATATCTATTTCAATATCTTCTGTAATTTCTGGCAATACTTCTAATGAAGCAAAAGAAGTATGTCTTCTTCCACCACTATCAAAAGGAGAAATACGAACTAATCTGTGCACTCCCATTTCCCCTTGCAAATATCCATAAGCATATTGACCTTCAACTAAAAAGGTAACACTTTTTAAACCTGCTTCTTCCCCATCTAAATAGTCTAATTCTTTTACATTATAGCCATTGTCTAAAGCCCATCTAGTATACATGCGGTATAACATTTGTGCCCAGTCACAACTTTCGGTTCCTCCTGCTCCTGGGTGAATGGTTAGAATAGCAGAATTGATATCATATTTTCCAGAAAGTAAAGTGTTAATTTCTAATTTTTCTATTTCCTTTTGTAGTTCTTTTATTGAATTTGCAAGTTCTTCTTCTAAACTTTCTTCTTTTTCTTCTTCTACGAGAAGGTTCATTTCTACAACACTATTAAGATTGTTTTCTATTTTTTGATATCCTTCTATTTTACTTTTTAATTGATTTATTTCTTTTAAAACTTTGCTAGAATTCGTTGAATCTAGCCAGAATGACTCGTTGTTAGTTTGCTCCTCTAACTCTTTTAGTTTTTCTCTTAAGTTTGCAATGTCAAAGAGATTCACCCAATTCTTTTAATTTGTTTTGCATGGTATTTAATTGTCTTTTGTTTTCTTCAAAATCTAACATACTATTTTTCACTCCCTTTTTACTTTTTTAATATATCATAATTTTTAAGAAAATACTATATTTTTCTGTTTATGCACTGAAAAATTTTAATTATGTTATTTATATTATTTCATATCTTTTTATACTACTTTAAGTTGAATTATATAAATTTTCATGTTATAATAATTGCGTAACAAGTAAATTAGCTATATCTTAAATTATTATAGCTATTAAAATAAAGGAGGTTATGAAACATCATGGGAAAATTTTCAAGAGAAGAAACAGGAATTGAAGGACTTGTTGTAGTAACACCAAAAGTATTTTTAGACGAAAGAGGTTACTTCATGGAAACCTACAACGAGAGAGAATTCGCAGAAATTGGTATTACCACCAAATTTGTGCAGGACAACCAATCTTGCTCTAAAAAAGGAGTTATAAGAGGGTTACATTTTCAATTAAACTTCCCTCAATCAAAATTGGTTCGTGTTGTAAACGGTTGCGTTTATGATGTGGCTGTTGATTTACGTAAGGATTCTCCTACTTTTGGAAAATATTACGGCGTAGTTCTTTCTGCAGAGAATAAGAAACAATTCTTTATTCCAAAAGGTTTTGCTCATGGTTTCGTAGTATTATCCGATGTGGCAGAATTTGTCTACAAATGTGATGATTTTTATCATCCTAACGATGAGGGTGGACTTATTTGGAATGACCCTGACATCGCAATTGAATGGCCTTTTGAAGAAGCCGGTGGAAAAGAGAATTTAATCTTTTCTGAAAAAGACCAAAAATGGCCTACTTTAAAAGAGCTTTTAGCTAATCAGTAACATCAAAAAAACAAGTTGCTTTTTTAATAAAGTAACTTGTTTTTTTGATGTGTGTTTAGACATTACTGACATTTTTTAAAGACTGGATTGAGTTTCTGATAAACATCAGTATACTCATCATTTTTTTGAAATGAAATAACATTTCCAAGGTAAATAAATGATTTTTGTTCATTGTAATACTCTGATTTGATAAATTCAAAGATAGCACTTGATAAGTCTAGTTGATCTAATTTCTTTTCAGCAGTAATACTATAGTTGTTGTCAAACTCATTAATAATTAGATTTCCACTATCCATATCTCCTGATTCAGGAATTAAAAACACTTTTCTAATTCCTATCCGCTTTTTTTCGATATTTATCTTTATTTCTTTGATTTCCATAGAAAACTCCTTTCTTATTGGAAAAAAGTATTATTTAACTACAATCAAATTATATTCTTTTTTTCTACATAATGCAATATTTTTTTACATTTATTTATGAATTTCTTCCGCAACAGTTCTTGTATTTCCTTCCACTTTCACATGTAGTACAAACTGCAATATTATAAGTATTTATTATAAATTGTTTATTGATTATTATGCTTATTTTTATCACTATGTTTTTTGTTCTTTTCTTCTAAAACTTCTTGTTCTATATATGTATAGTTCATTGAATTATTTTTACTAATTATTGTTTTTCCTAATTTTTTCTCCAAATCATCTTTTGCTATCTTTGCTACTTCTCCTCCAGCTTTTGCAACTTTCTTATTTTCTTTTAATCCAAGTGGTCTATGTTCTTTAGCTAATTCTCTAGTGGCTATTTCGCCTAAATCAGTTAACGCTACTTCAACATCTGTCATATTATCTCTTAAAGATTCTTTTCTAATTCCTTTATATTTTTTGTATTCTGATGCTTTCATACCTGACCAAGCT
>CANRLO010000143.1 GCA_947631495.1 uncultured Clostridia bacterium | reverse complement strand
TAGCAGATTTATTTATTGAAAATGATAGACCAATTTATACAGAAAAAGTATTTGAGCAAATAGCTGATTACATTAAAACCAATTATTTATTAAAGGAGGATTAAATCATGAAAATTACAAAATACCCACAATCTTGTTTAATAATAGAAACAAAGGAAAAGAAAATTTTAATTGACCCAGGAACGTTAAAATATAAAGAAGAATATTTTGATGTATGGAATCATGTAGACATCATCTTAATTACGCATAAGCATCCAGACCATTGCTTTGCAGAGGTGTTAGAAAAAATCAGTTCAAATATTAAAATCTATTCAACAGAAGAAGTAAAACAAACATATCCAACACTTAATATTCATGTAGTAAGAGAAAATGATACTTTAGAATTAGAAAGTATTAAAATAGAAGTAGTACATGCTATTCATGGGTATCAACCATTACTAAAAGGAGAAAAAGAAGTAAAAGAGAATGTTGGCTATATCATAGATGATGGCGAAAACAGGTTATATGCTACAAGCGATACCATTTGTTTTAATAATAATTATAAAGCAGATATTTTATGCGTTCCTGTAACAGGTTATGGACTGACAATGTCAGCATTTGAAGCAGCATTATATGCAAAAGAAGTAGGAGCAACTTTAACACTGCCAATTCATATGGACAATGCTAACTTTCCACCAAATTATGAATTTATTAAAGAAATGTTCGAAAAATATGATATAGACTATGAAATATTAGAAAATGAAGAAACAATAGAAATAGAATAGGAGAAAACAATATGATACTTTCAACTGTATGTTATATAGAAAAAGATGGAAAATATTTAATGTTACATAGAACCAAAAAGAAAAATGACATCAACAAAGATAAATGGATAGGAATTGGAGGAAAAATAGAAGATAAGGAAAGTCCAGAAGAGTGTATTGTAAGAGAAGTAAAAGAAGAAACGGGACTTACGCTTCATTCTTATCAATTAAAATGTTTGGTAACCTATGTATCCAATACTTGGGAAACAGAGTATATGTATGTATTTACTTCCAATGATTTTACAGGAGATTTAATAGAGTGTAATGAAGGCGACTTGCAATGGGTAGAAAAAGAAAACATTACAAAATTGAATCTATGGGAGGGAGATAAAATCTTTCTTGAAAAAATGCAACAAGATAGTCTTTTCTTTACCTTAAAATTAGAATATGATGGAGAAAAATTAGCAAGTTATCATATGGAGGAGTATCAATAGGAGAAAAGATGAAAAAGAAAAAACAGATTGTAATATTTGTAATAGCGATATTAGTAGTTGTATTACTTAGTATTTTTGGACTAGCACAAATAAAGAAAGAAGAAACACAAAATGAAAACACAGTAGAAAACAATATACAACAAGGAAATATAGTAGAAAACATTGAAAAACCAGAAGAAAACAATATACAACAAGGAAACACAGAAGAAACATCACAAGTACCACAAGAACAAGAAAGCACAGAATTATTTGGAGCCTATTATTCCTCAGCAGAAGAAATAATGAAGAACATGACATTAGAAGAAAAAGTAGGGCAGATGTTTTTAGTAAGGTATCCAAGAACAAATTCAGCTATTACACAAATAAAAGAGCAAAATCCGGGTGGTTATGTGTTATTTGCGGTCAACTTTGATAATCAAACTCCGCAAAGTATCAAACAAGAGTTAGAAAATAATCAAGAAAATAGTAAAATACCTATGTTTTTTGCCGTAGATGAAGAAGGAGGAAAAGTAGTTAGAGTAAGTAGCCATTCTGCTTTTCGTACCTCTAGCTTTCCGTCACCACAAGCCTTATATAAGGAAGGCGGTTTAGAGAAAATTGTGCAAGATGCAAAAGAAAAATCACAATTATTAAAAAGCATAGGTTTAAATATGAACTTAGCACCAGTAGCCGATGTATCAACTTCTTCTTCTGATTTTATTTATGCAAGGTCTTTTGGAAAAGGAGCAGAAGAAACAGCAACCTATATTGCAAAAGTAATTGAAACTATGAAGGAAGAAAAAATCGTATCTTCCATGAAACATTTTCCGGGTTATGGAAATAACAAAGATACACATACTGGCATTGCCATAGACCAACGACCTTATGAAACATTTATAAGCTCTGACTTTTTGCCATTTGAAGCGGGAATCAAGATAGGCGCTCCTACCATTATGGTAAGCCATAATGTAGTAGAAAGTATGGACAAAAACTACCCTGCTTCGCTATCTAAAGATGTGCACCAAATTTTAAGAGAAGACTTGAATTTTTCTGGCATTATGATAACAGACGATTTAGCAATGGATGCGGTAAAACAATATGCCCAAAATAAAAAGGCTGCCGTGCAGGCAGTAAAAGCAGGAAACGATATGCTTATTTCTTCTAATTTTGAAGAAGAAAAACAGCAAGTATTAGATGCAATAGCAACAGGAGAAATTTCCGAAGAAACCATCAATATAGCAGTAAGAAGAATTTTAGCTTGTAAATTAGCCTATGGAATTATATGATAGGGACGGAGCAAAAAATATAAAATCTGTGTACAAGTTTGAAACAAAATTTCAAACTTATCCTAATAGGAAGGAACGAAATAAAATATGGAAAAACAAAATGTAAAATTAGAAAAAGAAGCAAATGATTATTTCAGAAAGTGGATTATCGAAGAGTGGAAACATCATAATACAGTAGATTCTATCTATCAATTAAGAATTATTAAGCCAGAAGAATTAACATTTACCAAAGAGGAAGAATATTTTAAAATTTTGTATAAAAATGAAATGGTTGGTTTTATCGGCATAAAAAATTTTGAAAAAGAAATATATTTATATCGCTTTT
>CANRLO010000142.1 GCA_947631495.1 uncultured Clostridia bacterium | reverse complement strand
TATATTTATACATACAAAGGTGAAATTTTTGCTTACAAACTTTTAAGGTGATTTTATCATAAATTAAATACAAAATAACTTAAATTAGATAGACAAAAAATAAAAACCATGCTATAATAACATTATGTAAATAGCAAACAAATCAACTTATTAACTAATAGGAGGAAAAAATATGGCAGGAGAATATCGGACTTTTAAACAATTGCAGAAGGAAAAGACTTTTGAAGAACTAAATAGCTTTGCAAAATCAGTAACAGAAGCCTATGCTAAAAGTGGCATGGCATATTCACAAACCAATACAGCCAAAGATAATAACTTAACTAAAAAAGGTTTGCGAGATGTAATGGATTATGCAATTGTTACTGCTCTTGTATCCAGAGAAACTTGTGAACAAGTATTGCAAAAAGCCATAAGCAACCAAAGGCAAAAAGCACAAGAAACAGGGAGCAGTTCTATTACGCATCATAAAGAACTTATAAGAAGAAGAGAAGAGTTTTTATTAAATGCGTATGCAAGCACAGAGGTAGAAAAAATTGCAAAAGATATTGCAGAAAATTCCTCTTATTCCATTCAATACTTCACTGTTAAGAACAATATTGAATCGGAGCGGCTTACGAAAAGTATTTTAAAACGAGCCATTGTAGAAAACATTGTATCTGACGAAGTGATGGAAAAAATTATTGAAAGAAGTTTAAAAGGCATTGAAATTAACAGAGCAAAACATAAGGCAAAGCAATATTTTGCAGCCTTAAAAAAACAAAGAGAAGAAAACAAAAAAACATAACAAACTAAGGAAGACAAGGAATAAAATTAACTAAAATAATACAAAAGTTCCCAGATTTTTTGGGAACTTTTGAATTTCTATTTGAAATGTATTTTTTAGCAATTTATTGCCATTTTGTACAGTCCATTTTGTACAGTTCATATTGATATTATTAACATTTAAAATTATATATTTACTTTTAATACATTTACAATGCCTATTAATTAATTTTAATTTAGCATTGTTGTCGAAATAGGTCGCACGATAATTGAATAGAAAAAAATTCCTTTGGAAATAATGAAAATAACATTAGTTTAAAGGAGTTTTTTATGGGAAATAAAGTAGAGATATGTGGAGTAGATACTTCCAAAATACCAGTACTTAGTCCAGAAGAAAAAACACAGTTATTTATCAAAATAAAAAATGGGGATGAACAAGCAAGGGACGAATTTATAAATGGAAATTTAAGATTAGTACTAAGTGTAATCAAACGATTTTACGGAAGAGGAGAAAATGTAGACGATTTATTTCAAGTAGGATGTATTGGGCTTATTAAAGCAATGGATAACTTTGACTTAAGCCAAAATGTGCAATTTAGCACTTATGCGGTTCCAATGATTATAGGAGAAATTAGAAGATATTTACGAGATAACAATCCAATTCGTGTTAGTCGTTCAGTAAGAGATTTAGCTTATAAAGCATTAAGCATCAAAGAAAAAATGATAAAGGAAAATCAAAAAGAACCAACGGTAGAAGAAATAGCAAAAGAATTAGGAGTAGATAAAGAAGAAATTGTATTTAGTTTAGATGCGATTCAAGAACCAGTATCCTTGCAAGAACCAGTCTATGGAGATGGAACAGAAAACTTATATGTAATGGACCAAGTAAAAGATAATAAAAACACAGATGAATATTGGGCAGAAAATATCACCATATTAGAAGCAATGAAAAAGCTAAATGAAAAAGAAAAAATGATTATAAACAAAAGATTTTTTGAAGGAAGAACTCAAGTAGAAGTAGCAGAAGAAATAGGTATATCACAAGCACAAGTTTCACGCTTAGAAAAAAGTGCTATTGAGCATATAAAAAGAATTTATAAATAATTACCTTTGGTTACCATTGGGGACGTTTCCTTTTGGTAAATCTGTCCCTTTTGGTAACTCATTTATATTATATATAAAATAAGAAAAGGTCTCAATTTGAGATCTTTTCTGTTGAAATGCCATTTGTTAATTACTATAATAATTATTATGTGTAAAGAAACCTATCGTTATTTCGATAGGAAAAATAGAATAAAGATATTATAACACAGGTTTTCTACTTTAATAATAAAAAATGAGACATTTAAGATAAAACAAGCAACTTTTTTCTTCTTAAATAATATATTAGAAGAAAGGAGAAATAGTATGGGACAAAAAGGATTAGATTTTAAGCATAAAGAAGTCATTAATATTAAAGATGGAAGAAGGCTTCGGATTTGTGCAAGATGTATGCGCGGATTTATCAACAGGAAGCATTACATCTATAATCGTACCAGGAAGTAATAAATTCATTAGTGTATTTTCTGGAGTAAATGATATTGTTATTCCTTGGCAACAAATTAAATGCATTGGAGATGATGTTATTTTAGTAGAAATAGATAGGTAAAAATTACCAAGAAAAAACTATTGATTTTAAAGAAATATTATGTTAAGATAGAAAATGTAGCAGGAAGAAAATGAGACAACAAAAAACGACAAAATATTTTAAAAAATGTATTGACTTTGTGACTAACATATGATATTATAAATAAGTACACAATAACTTAAGAAAACATATTTATTAAATTAGTAACAAAAGCAACAAATTTTATACTGAAAGAAAGATTACTAGTTTATTATTTTGCCCTTTAAAAGGAAAAATAAAAAAAGTAAAAAACTTTTAAAAAAAGTATTGACATATGTTTTTTTAAGTAGTACAATATAAAACGTTACACGGTCAATCGAGTAACAAAAGTACATTGAAAAGTAAACAATAAACAATACCTTTGAAGAAACCAAGCGGTAGTAAAAAGTACTACCAAAAAA
>CANRLO010000141.1 GCA_947631495.1 uncultured Clostridia bacterium | reverse complement strand
ATTGAAAATTGTAAAGTTTCTAACTTAGATTTAAGTATAGCTTGGGCACAACAACAAGTTGGTGGCTTAGTAGGTTCTCTTGATAGTTCAACAATTAAAAATAGTTATGCAACTGGAAAAATTGATGGTGGTTTTAACTATAAAGGTGGTTTAGTTGGAAATATAGGAGGAACATCTACCATTGAAAATTGCTTTGCAAAAGTTAATTTAACAGGAAATACTGGATCAAGCTTTGGTCTAGCAGGCTCTTGGAGAGGTAATATTATCCTTAAAAATTGTGTATGTTTAAGCACAGGTCATGGAAATGGTATGGCTAATAACTTAAATGGTAAATCAGAAAACAACTACAATTTAGCAAATGGAGAAAGCACAGTAAGTAGTATTACAAACATTACACAAGACCAAATAGATACAGCACTATTTAAAGATAAAGCACATTTTGACGAAACTATTTGGAATTTAAAAGATATATCTTATGATACAACACCTACATTCAACGTAGAAAAAGTTAGCAAAATCAATAAAGAGCAAGTAGGAGCAAAATACGACGAAAACAAAGAAACATTATATAATAACTTAATGTTACTAATGTCATTCTATGATAGCAATAAAATAGTAAATACGGCAGAAAAAATTAAAGAGGATGATATTCTAGCAACACAAGAAATTGCTCACATTGTACCAGTAGATGAAACTGGAAATATAGTAACTTATTTAACAAGTGAAAATCCACAAAAAATTAAAAAGATAAAAGTAGTATTTAAAAACAACGAAAAGGCTGAATACACCGTTCGCTACGATAACACTTATGATATGGTAGCAAGTTATAGAATAAGTAGTTTGAAAATAGATTATACATTTAATCATTATGTAATAGATAGTAATTCACAACTTGTAAATAATTTAACTAACTATTTAGCAGGTCTAAACTATGAAGATAATTTAGATAAATTAACACCTACAGCTGATAGCAGAATTTATCGTGACTACTACAATGATGTAACAAAATATGACTTGAAAGAATTTGTATTAAAATATTTAGCAAACAGCAATTATACAAATACAACAAATAGCGAAACAATTGATGATTACTTAGAAAAAGAAATTAAGAAGGACCAAAAATTAGAAAAATTACTATATGTATATAATTACTTCAAACGTTTCTATAGTGTAGATATTGATGGTATTATGCTAAATGATTTAATGCTATTTGACTCACAAGGATTTAATGCAAGCATGAATCCACAAAATATTGCAAATCTATATTTATCAAATGATAATAACTTTACTTTAAGTAGGACTAATGATGCTTATAGAGATACACTTGCAAAATATACCAGACTTGATACAATTCCAGATTTACTTGCATATTTTGTAACAACATTAAGTAATTTAGAGCCAGCAAAATGGTATGCAGATGAATTCCAAGGATATTTATTAGAAATAAATGTACCAAATAGAGAAGACATCATGTACACTTTATGGGATCACATTCAATATAAAGACACCAATAATCGTGCAGTATGGCATAACTACGCATTACCAATTTTAACACTACCAAAGAATGCAGCATATATTATTTCTACACCAACTCAATTCTTAATTGGTGCACAAAGGGTTTATACAAAAGACCCAGATAGTGAGGCAGGACAAAAAGAACTTCAAGGATATGTAAATAAATATGCTCCTAGAATGAAAGATTATTATACAACAGCAGCAGGAATATTAAAAGAAGCAAAATACTTCAATGAAATTCATACTATTCAAATAGATAAAAGATTTACTTATGATTTGAATGGAAATTTAGTATTCCAAAGTCCATATCAAACACAAGAACCATTCCACAAGAACTTCAACGAAGTATTTGGACAATGGGCACATCAAGACGGAAACGCTGCTACTGCTAATGGAACTGTTATCTTCTGGAGAGCAGAAGGAGCATTGCAAGGAGAATGGACCTATGATACTTGGTCACATGAAACAGCTCACAACATAGATTCAAGACTATTCCTAAAAAATAATGGAAGAAGATTTGACGCTGGTGGAGAAGATTATGCAGACAATAACTTAAGCCAAAGATTCTATGAGAGCGATATTACAATGAATATTTCAGAACGTTATGAAAAAGGAACACTAATTGGTTCAAACTTAGTACCAGAAAGAATTGATACCCAAGAAGAAATACATGACTTCTATCAAAAAGTATTTGACACCATCTATATTATGGATTATTTGGAGGGTGAAGCATTCTTAAAATTAAGTGCAGAAGAACAATCAAAACTTGTTGTGCAAGTATCTTATCCAAATGAGTCAAAAGAACTAGCACCAGACAAATGGTATCAAAAACGTAACCATACTGTATATCAAGTAATTTCTCAAGATAAAGTTGAAGAAATGCAATTAAAAACAATAGAAGATTTATATAAAAATAAATTAGTAATGTTCCCTGGAGTTATTTATTCTACTTATACAGAAAATCGTTATGGAGGAGAAGGAATTTACAAAGTTCGTTGGTATCAACCACATAATGACGAGGGAAGACCAGATTCTTATAGCATTAAATGGTTTGCTTATGAAATGTTAGGATATGCCGGATATGATGAAGGTTATATTGAATACTTTAGCAATATCAATTCAGAGAAAAAGACAGTTCAAACAAGTGATGGAAAAACACAAACTATAAATGATTATAAAACTGATTTAATGGCACTTAAAAAGATTACAGGTAAAGATTCATTTAAAGACTACAAAATGATGAGATTTGATGATGTTAAAAATAATTTGAAAAATATTCAAGTTATAAATGTAAATGAATATTTTGAAAAATTCTACAAAGCATTAAAAGCAGATGCAGCATATGTAAAGAAAGTTGAAGAAGAAGCTTTTGAAAAATATCCTTCTGATAGCGAAAGTGATGTTAATAATCGCAATAAATTGATTAGTGCAGCAAGAGCATTTAAAGAGAGTACAGCAGTAAGAAAAGAATTATACTATGCTTTGAAAAAT
>CANRLO010000140.1 GCA_947631495.1 uncultured Clostridia bacterium | reverse complement strand
TCAAATTTAAAAATAATACCACTTTTAGTTCTTACATATTCTCCAGCTTCAATTTTATCTTCCATTATTGCTTGTCCCCCTCAATTTTTTGTATCATATCAATTGGAACTAATCTCTTTTTATTATTTGTGTAATAAACTATGTAACAATCTACAAAATCCTGTTTTTCTACTCTAACACCATCTATAAATTCTTCATCATCATAACCTAATGTATCTGGGTCATAAATTGAACGAGTTGCTTGCTCATAGTAATTTTTTGTAGATACCTCTCTTATTCCAACTATTATACCTTTAAATTTACAATTACAAACTTCCATAGTTTTTTGTTCTATATATTCTTCGTCTTCTGAAAGAAATATTTCATCTCCAGTTATTGGATAGTCATTCATTTTGTCATAATGTCTTATATTAGCATAAACATACTTTGTTGGTATTTTTTTTAGATATCCATTACATATAATCTTTTTCCCAAATAATTCCTTATTTAGTTGCATTGTTATTCCTCCTTAATTTCTTTTATATGTATCTGTTCTTTTAAATCAACAATCTCAATAGCTTGTCTGTTTATTGTATCTTCGTATTCTGTATTCTTACACCAATATCCTAACCAAAAACTTAATCCGAATATTATTAAACCTATTAAAATTATTTTTATATTTCGTTCTATTTCGTAAAATCTATAATCAAAGTATTTTGTTTTTCTCATTTTTTCCTCCAATCTTTTGTTTCAAACTCATATATTATCGGATAAACAAAAGCTGCTGCTTGTTTTTTGTTTATTTTCGGTTCTTTTTTTACTTTTGCCTCTTTATTATGTGATTTCATATACTCTTCAGCTACTTGCATTGCTGTTAATCCACTTCTCCATTTTTTTATTATAGTTTCATTTGTCATTTTTTATCATCTCCTGTATTCCTAAAATTTGTTTTATTGTTTGTATTGGTTCTTGTGCTAAATTACATTTTTCTTTTCCTGTAAAATATGGATTTTCCAATTTAGAACAGCCATAACATAAATTATTCTGTATTGCTCTTCCACATATTCCGCTCTAACGGCGGATAATTATATTCCATAGGCTAATCATCTACTTTCTCTACTAAGTCTGCTTTTATTAGGTCGTATAAAAAATCTAGTGTCTCATCAAATAATTTACTATCTATCTTTCTTTCAATTCCTAAATCATCTCGCCAGTTAATTGTTAAATCTCCATATAATGGATTTATTATCTTACCATAATTATCATCTTCATAAGGAATACTCCAGTCTTCACAATATTTCATATTGTATTTTTTAGCTAACTCTTTCAAATCTACATCATCTTTTATTTTAAGCATTTCTCTATCTCCTCCTTAAATTCTTGGTATATGGTTCATATTCTCCGCTACCATATCCGCTAAATAATATCTTTTAAAACTTACTTCTTCGTTGAATCTATTTTTCTTTGTTTCCCATTCTGTTCTAAATTCATATCCGTCTTTCTTTAATTGATCTATTCTTGCACTTAGTTGCATTACTCCTAAATCTTGATATGCTTCCCAGCTTGTTATACTTCCAAATTGTCGTATGTAATTTATAATTCTATCTTTTTGAGTAATCTTCATTTGTTATCGCTCTCCTTACTTTACTATTTTGCTCCATTCTAAGTTTTTATATAAATAAGCATATGGATCGTCTATGTAATAATCATTAGGATTTATGGATATCCTTGCTCTTACGTCTGCTATTTTGGGTATGAACCTAACTTCTTTTATGGTTTTATCTATAGCTTTTTCAAATTCTTTCACATCTGTTGTCATAAATTCCTTAAACCATATCTCATATTCTTTTTGTGAAAATTTTTTATTATAAACTATTTCTATTTTTTCTATTGCCTTAACAAAGGCTTGTTTATCCATTTAAAAATGCCTCCTTTTCTGAGTTTATATTACCTTTTGAATTTGATTTTTTAACTGCATCTACTACCCATTTTTTTATACATAGATAATGTGATTTTGCTTTATATCCCTTCATCTCAATATACTCATCTAAATATTTAATAAGCTCTTCCCAATTAGAATAATCTTTTTTTAGTTTCTGCAATTCTTCATCTTTCAACAACACATTTTTATATTCCCCATATTTGTGCTTGTTGGCTTTTGCAGAAGCTGGAGAAGATTTTTCTTCGGAAGCTGGTATATTATTCTCTTCTTTACTATTCTCTTCTTTACTATTCTCTTCTTTACTGGGTTGACCATTGGTTATTAATTGGTTGTCATTTGGTATACCAAGGTTATAAATTCCATTTTCATCTTCTTTTAATAAGCTTTTTTCTTTTTTGTAAATTGTTTCTATATATCTATCTTTTCTAAGATAGTTATTAATTTTCCAATGTCTGATTACTATTACACCTGTTTCAAATGGAATAATAAATTTTTTTGTTACTAATATTTTTAAGTCATCTTCATTAGCTCCAATTGTTCTTATTATTTTTTTTGGATTGCTGACAAAACCATCATCATCCGCTCGCATACCTAAATGGAAATATAAATTTTGTGTACTTTGTGGCATTTCTAGAAATAAATCTGTATCAACAATTTCTATGTCAAACATCCTTTTTCTTGCCATTTGCTTTCTCCTTTCGTAAAATATAGGGAATTAAACTTATGTCTAATCCCCTGTTGTTATAAAGAACTTTTTCCAACTATTTTTATAAATTCTTCTCTTGTGTGAGTTTTCTCAAACTCTTTTTGAGTATCTATTTTTAATTGTTCAAGTATTTTGTCATTTGAGTGGCATTCTCTGCACAGCATTTTTACAAAACCGTTTTCTATGCTTCTTTTTCTATTGCTACCACCATATACTTCATGTGGATCTAAATGTTTAAATTTTCTATGGCAATATTCACATTCTCCATACTTAACAAATTTTTTATCTCTTTGTCTTTCTAGTTTTGCTAATTTATTACTTTTCTTTTTTATTTCTTTAGAGCTTTTTTGTTTCTCTTTGACTTTTGGTTTAGGACAAGG
>CANRLO010000139.1 GCA_947631495.1 uncultured Clostridia bacterium | reverse complement strand
AAATTGGGCTGTACACCCACCACTACCTAACGTTCCATTTTTTGCCTTTACACCATTAACTAAATATTTGTATTCATCAGTTAATGTTTCTCCATTGATAGATACCGTATAAGCAGGTTCTGCTGCTTTTACAAATGATTGATTAAAAAATAAAATTGCTAAACTAAATAATACTAATAATACATATTTAAAAATTTTCTTCATAATTTTCTCTCCTATCTTGTTTATTTCTTAATTTCTTATGTAGTTATTTCTATTTTTTATAATAACATATTTTAACAAAATTTTGATACCTTTTGACAAATTTTAATATAATTGTTAAATTTTTGTAATGTTTTTGCAATATTTTATTCTCTGCAATAGGTATCTATAATATATTTTACTTGTGTTGCAGTTAGTCTATCGTTTGCTTGTGCTAGCCTTAAAAGAGCTTTAATGTTTTCCAATTTCATACACTTGCAATGACCTTGTGCAGTTTGTTCTACATATTCTACAATTTCTTCAAAAATATAGTATAGAACATTAAAATCTTTGTTTATTTCTTCCATTTTTATTACACCTTTCGACAAGATAAAACATACTATATAAGTTGGCAATTGTTAACAACTCAGAACACGTTTTTTGTTAAAATTTTTTATATAGGAAATACTATCAAAAAGGAGATTTTAACGTGGATTTATCAAAAGCAGTCAGAATTTGATAATATAGAAATGGAAGATTAAAACATATAAAAAGAAGTAGAATTTTTTTATCTACTTCTTTTCTGTTTTGATAATACTTTACAATTTTACATTTACAGCAAAACCTCCGTATAAAGTAATATATATTGTTCGTATTATCATTAGATGGCTGGGCTGGCTAGATTCGAATACCCCAAGGGCACTTCCTCGTGCTTCGCACTCACGGCGCCGCGCATGCCTTCGGCACTCTATTTCTGCTCACTAGTAATCTCTTTCAAAAATAAAAAACTATAGCTCATTTCATTCGCTACAGTTTTTCATTTTTGGCTGGGCTGGCTAGATTCGAACTAGCGCATGCCAGAGTCAAAGTCTGGTGCCTTACCGCTTGGCTACAGCCCAATATATAATGGGGTGGAATATGGGACTCGAACCCATGGTCTCCAGTGCCACAAACTGGCGCGTTAACCAACTACGCTAAATCCACCGTTTCCACATGTATTTACTATTTTAACTTATTTTACCCCACTTGTCAACCACTTTAAACATTTTTTCTTAAAAAATCTAAATTGATAATTAACAAAGTAAATTCTTCATTAAATTTTTAATAATTAAATAAATATTTTCCGACACCATTCGACATTTACCTTCTTTTCACTTAACTTTTTATTTCATTTATTAAAAAAATTTATTTTTTTTATTTTTCTCTTTCTATAATGAAATAGGCACTTTCAAAGATTCTATAAAATTTTTTTATAGAATTTGCAAATTTCGACATACTTTGCATTTTCTTTTTGTTATATTAGAAACCTAGTGCAAATTGAAAAGAGGTGTTATATGCGTAATTTATTGGAAAATATCATTCCTAAAAGAATAAAACAAATTAGAGGTAAAAAATGTGGTACCGTTACTGTTTCAGTTTATAAAGAAGAAAATTCAGGTTCCCACATTTTTCATATTCAATCTGACAATGAAGATGTTCTTCCTGTTTCATATGTAATTGAAGATGTATTATCTCTCTACTAAGGCTAACTCAATACTTGTTAGTCTTTTTTTATGCTATTTTTATTTATTAGTAGAACCAAATCCTCCTGTTCTTTCTCCTTCAGCCATATCATTATCTGCTATAAAATATTTTTGGAAAATGGCTTGTCCAATGCAATCTCCTTTTTTAATTTCAATATCTTCATCTTTGATATTAAAGAACGCAAACATGATATGTCCATCATTATCTGGATTACCATAATAATCTTTATCTATAACTCCTATACTATTTGCTAAAATTAGACCTTTCTTTCCTGGGTTTGAGCTTCTATTTGCTAAAATTAACACCTCGTCGTCTTGCATATAAGCTTTAATTCCAGTTTTAATTAAAGTTGGTTTCATTCCTTTTTTAAAAGATGGTATAATGCAGTCTTCTGCTGCTTCTACATCATAACCTGCAGAATATTTTGTTTTTCTTACTGGTAAATTAATTCCTTTGTCTTCAAATCCTTTTGCTACTTCGAATCCTCTTATTTTTTCCATTTTACAACTATCCTTTCTTTTAAGAATACAATTTGAAAAATATTTGCTTACGTTATTATTTTTCAAACTTCTTCCTTTTTTAATAAAATTTTTAATACACTTTTTCCGTGTTTTTTTATTTTTTCATTCTTATTTTTTCATTTTCCAGTGTTTTTGTCAATGTTTTTCCTTAACTTTTTTATTTTCCTTATCTTGACTTTTTCTACTTTCTGTAATATAACTATTAAAGCAAAATGAGAGTGAACTCGTTGCCATTTTGAAAATAAAATTTGTGCCTTTTGCAGTCATAGTTCTTGTAAAGGGCAAGGAAAGGAATGATTAAAATTATGGAATTAAAAGGATCTAAAACAGAAGCAAATTTAAAAGCTGCATTTTCTGGAGAATCAGAAGCAAGAAATAAATACACTTATTTTGCAAGTGTAGCAAAAAAAGAAGGTTATGAGCAAATTGCTGCTATTTTCTTAGAAACAGCTGAAAATGAAAAAGAACATGCAAAATTACATTTTAAATATTTAAACGGAATTGGAGATACTATGGCTAACTTAGCTGCAGCAGCTGCTGGTGAAAACTATGAATGGACAGATATGTATGACACTTTCGCAAAAGAAGCTGAAGAAGAAGGTTTTAAAGAAATTGCCGCTACTTTCAGAGGAATTGCTGCTATTGAAAAAGAGCATGAAGAAAGATTTAGAAAACTATTAGACAATGTTCAAGAAGGTGAAGTATTCAAAAAAGGAAGCATTGTTGTTTGGAAATGTAGAAATTGTGGACATATTGTTGTTGGAACAGAAGCTCCAAAAATTTGCCCAGTTTGCAAACATCCACAAGCTTACTTTGAAATTAAAGCAGAAAA
>CANRLO010000138.1 GCA_947631495.1 uncultured Clostridia bacterium | reverse complement strand
CAAAAAATAAAACACACAGTTCCACAAAGTTCTTTAAGCAAAGAACAAAGAAAACAAAATGTGCAAAATGTATATAAATTGGTAAATCAAGAAAAAATAAGAAATAAAAAAATTATTTTATTTGATGATATTTATACCACAGGAAGTACAGCAACTGCTTGTGCAAAACTATTAAAAGAAAACGGAGCAAAAGAAATTATTGTATTAACAATAGCAAAAGATTAAAAGATGAAAGGTGAAAATAATACATGGAAGATTTAGTAGAAAGTATTTTAGATTATATTAGAGCAGATTATACTGACTATGCCATTATGCTCAATGGAGAATGGGGAAGCGGAAAAACTTACTTTTGGAACCATAAAATACGTAATAAAATAGAATCTATGGAGTTAAATGGAAAAAGGTATCGTACTATTTATATGTCTTTATATGGTATTTCTAACCTTGAAGAAATTAGCAAGAAAATTTTTATTGAAACTACACAACTAATGGATAAAAACCTTAAAAAATTCATGGATAGTAAAGACCAAACTACCATTCCAGAATATGCAAAAACAGGGCTTGACATGGCAAACTTTTTTGGAGTTACACAAAATGGAGATAAATTAGATTATTCTGAATTTTTCTCTACAGATGATAAGGTTCTATGTTTTGACGACCTAGAAAGAGCAAATGTAGACGTTATAGATATTCTAGGTTACATCAATAATTTCGTAGAACACGACCATATAAAAACCATAATTATTTGTAATGAAAAGGAATTATCTACCAAATTAAAAAGTAGCAATTTGGAAATGAAAACCTTCATTGCAACTTATCTTTTAGATAAAGAAGGAGATTTAGTAAAGAAAACAGACAAACCAATGGTAGAAAGAATTCAAGATACTATTGAATACGTTTTCGATAAAGCTAATGATTATGAGAGAATTAAAGAAAAACTAATTGGTGAAACATTTGAATATGCACCAGAATTTAATTATATCATTAATGGTATTTTAATGCGTTACGAAAATTATCCGGATTTAATTAGATTCTTGCGAGAAAATACAAATCTTATTATTTCGACATTCAATAAAAGTGGAACAAGAAACTTAAGAATTTTGAAGCATGCTTTAAATGATTTTAAAAAGATTTTTGACATGGTTAATAAATCTTATCCAAATACGAACCATAGAGTTATGCAAACAATGCTTATCTTTACCATTGCTATTTCTTTTGAAATTAAAGCAGGTAAAGTTACAAAAGATAAATTTGTAAACATCAATAGCAACGAAGAATATAAGGCCATTTTAGTATCTTCAAGAGTATTTATGGATAATAGACAATTCTATATTAAAGAATTCGATAACAACTATTACTACAACTTCAAAGCAGAATATCGTTTCTTTAAATTTATTGAAATTTACATTCGTACTCGTATTTTCGATATGAGAGTATTCAAAGAAAATATGGAAGTAATTATCAATACCATTGATACAGACAAATTGCCAGCTTATAAACGTTTATTAACAGAGGAATATTGGAAAATTACAGATGACCAATTTGATGGTGTTATTGAAGAAATATTAGACGATGTAAAAAACGGAAGAATTACCCCAATTGAAATAGTAAAAATGTTTGCTTACTTTAGTTACTTCATAAAAAGAAATCTAATCAATTATGACATTAAAGCTATGAAAAGCGTTTTCTTAAACGGAATAAACATTGCCTCTCTTACTGCTACTTATTGCGATAATGTGGAAGAAGAATTAGAGCGTATTTCAGTAGATGAAGTTGGTTCTGATATGGACGAAGTTGTAAAATATTTTAATGAAGTAAATGAAAAATTAAAAGACAAAATGTATATGGAAAAAGCAGAAGAAGTGTTCAAATATATTCCAATGAAAATGGAACTATTTTATGATAAATTTGCTAAAGAATGTATGGATGTGCCAATTTTTAAATATTATGATGTCTTCCAAATGTTCCAAAGAATCTCTTGTGCAAGCAACGAAGATATTGTAACTATTAAAGAAATGCTAGCCTCTAGAGCAAAAAAATATACTTCTGAGATAGAACCAGAAATAAATAACATTAGAAAGTTAAAACAAGTTATGGACGATTATATTGACGGAAAAGAGCCAACAATCAAGATTGTTATGCTAGAAGAATTTTCAAAAGAGCTAGCTAACATCTTAGATTTATACAAACCAAAGTTTTTAAGTAAAAAAGAAGAAAATTAAAATATTAAAAACGAGTTTTTAAAAAATTTAAAAATTCGTTTTTTTCGTATAATTTTTCCTTTTTTTGAAACAATAAAAATAAAAAACAAAAGGAGGAAAATTATGAAAGCAACAGGAGTTGTACGTAGAATAGATGATTTAGGTAGAATTGTTATACCAAAAGAAATTAGAAAAACATTAAGAATAAAGGAAGGAGATCCTTTAGAAATATTTACTGATAGAGAAGGACAAGTAATTTTAAAGAAATATTCACCAATTGGAGAACTTTCTGAATTTGCTACAGAATATGCTGAAACATTAGCAAAAACAACAGGACATATTGCTTGCATTACAGATAAAGATATGGTAATAGCAGTTTCAGGAGGTTCAAAAAAAGAATTTCTAGAGCAAAGCATTAGTAAAGATTTAGAAAAAATAATTGATGAAAAAGAAGTCTATATTAGTAAAGAAAATAACGATAAGTCAATTCCAATTACTCAAAATGATAATAAAGAAAGAATAGCAAATGCACAAGTCGTATATCCTATTATTTCAGAAGGCGATGCTATTGGTAGTGTAATCTTAATTTCAAAAGATGCTAATACCAAAATGTCTGATATAGAGAAGAAAGTTGTACAATCTGCAGCAAGTTTTTTAGGGTCACAAATGGAATTATAAATATGACAAAAATATTACAATATGACATTTTGTTTACAAAATGAGTAAAACTATTGATTTCCTTTTTAAAATATAGTATAAAAAAGACAATATGATAGTTACTAAAACAAAGACTAACTATTAATTGTCAATAGTTTTTCTAAAAAAATTTATTTAATAATTTGTTAGATAAAAATTTGC
>CANRLO010000137.1 GCA_947631495.1 uncultured Clostridia bacterium | reverse complement strand
CTTGTGGGGCAGAAAATTGTAGAAAAGTTATAACAGGATATGATTGGAAACGAAAAGACTTACAAGATAAATATTATAATTATTTTGCACAATACTTAAAAGATAAAATAAAAAAGGAGATTAAGTGTGAATAAATATATAAGGAGAAAAAATGAACTTATTTGAATACAAAGATTTAATTGATGAAAAACCAATGCACATTGCTACAGTAAATAAGAATAATAATCCTAATTTAGCAGTTGCATCAGATGTAAAAATTATAGAAGATGATGAAATAATTATATCTGTAAATGAAATGGTAAATACACAAGAAAATATACAATACAACTATAATTTTGTTTAAATGTTTTTAATGAAAAATGGGAAGGATTAAGAATATTTGGAACTGCTAAATTTTATAAAGATGGAAAATATTATGATATATGTAAAAAAACATTCTTTGGAAATGGAGAAGTTACAACTTTTGGAGCTACTAAACCAAAAGGGGCTATTGTAGTAAAAGTAGATAAAGTAGAAAAATATATATAAGAAAAATAAAAAAAGACAATGATATTGTGTATATTATTGTCTTTTTTTTTAAGTTTTTTTAAATAACATTCTACCCTTTATATTCTCCACCATTAATATGCATTACTTGCCCTGTTACATAAGAAGAATCAGAGCTTGCTAAATAGATAAATAAAGGAGCAATTTCATAAGGATGACCAGCTCTACCCATTGGCGCATCTGAGCCAAGAGTTGGTATTTTTTCAGCTTCCCAACAAGCAGGTTGAAGCGGTGTCCAGAAAACACCGTGGAGATACTGCATTAACTCTAATATTTTTAGAAGCTAAATTGGTAGCAAGAGATCTTGTAAAACCTACAATAGCACCTTTACTAGTAACATAGTCAATGAGTTCTGGCTCTCCCTTAAAAGTAGTAATAGAAGTAACATTAATAATACTACTACCAGGAAGCATATGTTTTAATGCTCTTTTTGTTAAATAAAACATAGAGTAAATATTCGTTTTCATTGTTAAATCAAACTGCTCATCAGTAATATCTAATAAACTTTTCTGTTGATATTGAACGCCAGCATTATTAACTAAAATATCAATTTGACCAAATTTTTTCATAGTTTCTTCTACAATTTTGTCACAAAAATTAGGATCTTTTATATCTACTGCAAGAAGAATGCAAGAACCTCCAAGTCTTTCAATAAATTCTTTGGTTTCTTCTGCATCTTTATGCTCATTATAATAAACAATAACAACACTTGCTCCTTCTTTTACAAAACCAACTGAAACGGCTCTACCAATTCCGGAATCTCCACCAGTAATAATAGCAACTTTATTCATTAATTTTCCAGAAGCTCTATAATATGGGTTATTAAAAATAGGTCTTGGTGTCATTAAATATTCCATTCCAGGTTGTGTGTCTTGATGTTGTGGTGGAAATTCTAACTTATAATCTTTGCAAATTAAACCATAACCTTGTTCATTTATGTATTTTAATCCATAATCATCCTGCCCATTTTGGTTAGAAGTATAATATTGATAATTCATTTTTTTCACCTCATTTATTTATATTCAAAATAAATAAAAAGGTGAATTATAAAAAAATAACAAAGAAAAATGGAAATAATTTACAAAAAATGAAATAGTACAATGTATGAAAACACTAAGAAAATAGGCACTTTGTCGAAATTTGTCTTACGAAAATTCTTGACAAATGTAAATATAATATGTAAACTTAAAATAGAAAACTCAAAAATATAAATGAGAAAAAAATCTTATGAAAAAATATAAAATAAAAATGTTATAAAAAACGAAATAAAAAAATATAAAAAGTTAAAATTTAAAATTAAAAATTAAAAATAATAAAATACAATTAAAAAATGAACAAAAAAATTTTTTAGAAAGGAGAAAAATAAAAATGAAAAAAGAACAATTTGAATCAGTACAAGATTGGTTGCCATTTGAAAATATTTTAGAAAATGGAATTATAAAATTAAAAAATAATTCTTATATAAAAATAATAGAAATAATTCCAATAAATTTTAATTTAAAATCAGAATTAGAAAAAGAAGCAATTTTAAATTCTTATAAAATATTTTTAAAAACATGTAATTTTAATTTGCAAATTTTAATTCAAAGCAATAAAGAAAATTTGGAAAAACATATTTCTAATATAAATATTCAAAAAAAGAATGAAAAAGAAAATATAAAAAAAATTGCAAATTATTATATTGAATATATAAAACAATTAAATCAAAATAAAAAATCTTCTAATAAAAATTTTTTTATAATTATAAAACAACCAATCGAAAATGAAAAAATAGAAGAAAATATTTTTCAAGAACTCAATGAAAGATATTTTAAAATAAAAGAGTGTCTCGCTAGGTGTGGAAATGTTGTTAAAGATGTAAACGAAAAAGAAAAAGTAAAGGAACTACTCATATCATTTTTAGATAGAAGAATGTACTTATTGTAATAGAAAAACACGATATTATGTAAAACGAAATACGAAAACAAGTAAAATGTTAAAAACGCTTTTATCCGAAGCAAAAGAGGAGATAAATTTAATAAAAAAATGTAAAATAAAAGGGAAAAAAGAAAGCAAAAACGTAAGAAAAAGGAAAGTAGCAAAAAATTAGCAGTTTGACAAAAAAACAAAAAAAAGAAGAAAAAAGTAGAGAAAAAATAATTTGACAAAAAAGCAAAACGAGAAAAGGAGGTAAGATGGAAATAAAAAAATTTTTATTAGAAAGAGGAAAGCAAAAAGAAAAAAATAAAAATAAATTAGATGGAATTTTTACACAAAAAGATTTTTTGAGTCCAAGTTATATAAATTTATCAAATCCGAAATATATAGAAATTGATAATTTATTTTATTCAAATTTAATAATTACAAATTATTATCATGAACAAAATGATTTATTATTAAAAACAATTTTAGATTCTAATATTAATATGAATATTTCTATTTTCTATGAAAAACAAAATCCATATCAAATAGTAAAAGATTTAACATATCATATTGGAAATGTAGGAGTTGATTTAAAAACAGGAAATGAAAATAGAGAAGATAT
>CANRLO010000136.1 GCA_947631495.1 uncultured Clostridia bacterium | reverse complement strand
AAATCAAAATACCAGCTTCTAAAGCTCCAGTTTTCAAAGCAGGAAAAGCTTTAAAAGATTTAGTAAACAAAAAATAATAATGATTTCAATATAAATATGAATTCATAGAAAGAGCAAGACAAAAGTCTTGTTCTTTTTTTTAGCAATACTTAATATAAATATATTGCGAGGTGAAAGCATTGGTTTTAAAAGCAATAAAAATAAAAAAACAATATATTATTATAGGAATTGTCAGTGTGCTTTTAATTAGTAGCCTTTTTTTAATTTTTATTACTTCTAATGCATTAGCAAAAGAAGAATCAGAAGAAGAAAAGAAAACATATATAAAATGGGTTGACTATAATGTACCGTTAGAACTAATGGAAAAAACGGCAAAATTAGATATAGATTCTCATACAAAAGAACAAGAAGTAGAACTCAATTGGATTGAATTACTTTCTTATTTAGCAAGCAAATATGGTGGGAATTTTAAATCCTTTAAACAAAAGGATTTAGATAATGTAGTAGAAAGATTAAAAGCAGGAGAGACAATGGAAGAAATTACAAAAGATATAAAGTTATATTCTTATTATATAGAAGCTTACAACGCCATCTTATGCCAATTTATTGGCAACTATCAAATTGAGACTTTGCAAGAAGATGGAACTAAAGCATGGAAAGAAAAGTATGGAATAAAAGCCTTCTTACCAATAGCAAAGAATTATGGATTTAGCCATTATGATGATTTTGGAAATAGTAGAACATATGGATATAAAAGAGTGCATTTAGGTAATGACTTAATGGGTTCGATAGGAACTCCAATTATTGCAGTAGAATCTGGTGTTGTAGAGGCTTGTGGTTGGAATCAATATGGCGGTTGGCGTATTGGTATTCGTAGTTTCGATGGAAAAAGATATTACTACTATGCACATTTAAGAAAAAATCACCCTTATGCTAAAGATATGGAAGAAGGAAAAATTGTGCAAGCAGGTGATGTAATTGGTTATTTAGGAATGACTGGTTATAGCACTAAAGAAAATGTAAATAATATCAATGTACCACATTTACATTTTGGAATGCAACTTATTTTTGATGAATCACAAAAAGATGGGGTAAACCAAATTTGGATTGATGTATATCAAATTATTAATTTTCTAAAGAAAAACAAGTCAGAAGTTTATAAAGCCTATGAAGATACAAAAGACTATGAAAGAAAATATCAAATTATAGATCCAATTGCACAAGATAATTAAATATGAAAAATGTATATCTTAAGTGATTATAGAATAAAATCTAAAAATTATTTTAATAAAATATAAAAAGACGAGTCTAAGATTTTCTATTAAATGCAAATTTCAAGAAAATCTTAGGCTCGCTTGTTATTTTTTTAAAAGATGACTTCTACATTTTCAAGTACAATTACTGGAACTTTTTTAATACCATTGTCCTTTGCAAACATCAAAGCTGTAAAACCATCTAGTAAAAAATTTCTGCGGTCTAATATAAGTGGCTTTTGTAAATGTCCGTATTGCTTATAGTACTCTTTAATTTTTTTGTATTTTTTTCCTCGATAGCTAGAATCCAAAGAAATATTTACAATAATATTCTCAATTTCTTTTTCCTCCAACCAATCTTGAATAAATACAAGTCCATACCATCGATGTAAAAAACGAGATATCTGCTGAAAATCACTAAGAAATTGGCTCTTTTCTCCGTTTGTAGATAATGATAAATATCTATCATAGAAGGGTTTGAGCATATTTGTTTTTTCAGAGTTACATCTTTTACAAGCAGGAAGCAAATTGTTTGGAATAGTAGGACCGCCAAAATCTTGTGGAACTAAATGGTCTAATGTAATTTTATCCTTTGGAAAGGTCCGTGAGCAATAAAAACATTTCTCTTTGCCTTTCATGAAGTAAGTAAGCTCATACATATTTTCTTGAAAATTTATAGGAAAATAAAGTTTTAATATTCCATTTTCTATTTTCATAGAATTATTTATGAGAACCACTTCATTTTGTGAGTTTTGCGGTAAATCAATAATCATTGCATATACCTCCTCTATTTTTTTATTTATTATATAATAGCAACTAATGATAGTCAATTAGTAGTTTTATAAATTGTTTTTATAAATTGTTGACACTTTTAAATAGCTAATTTTATTTTATAATTTTATTTTCATAGAATTTACCTTGCCATAAATCTTCTTCTTTTAGTTTTCTATCTAGTTCATTTAAAACCCATTTTTTATGAATATTCCAAGTAGGTGCAAGTAAAATGTCCTTAGGAGCGTCTCCAGAAACGCGGTGAATAACTAAATTTGGTTTAAGATGTGTTAAAATATAAATCAAATCTTCTATATATTCATCAAAAGCTAGAGGTTCATATTCTTGTTTTTTGTACATTTCTGCTAAAATAGTATTTTCAACTACATAAGTAGAATGAATTTTAACACCTTGCAAAGGATGTAAGTTAATAAAATCTACGGTATTTTTAATATCCTCTTTTGTTTCATAAGGAAGACCAACCATAATATGAGCAACTACATCAATGCCATATTGATGTAAAATGGAAACTGCATTTGTAAATTGAGTACTTGTATAGCAACGATTAATTTTTTTACCGATTTCGTCATTACTAGTTTGAAGACCAAGTTCTACACAAACATAGTATTTGTTGGTATAACTTTGCAAAAGTTTTGCAATTTCTTCTGTAATACAATCTGGTCTTGTACCAATAGAAATGCCTACAATTCGATTATCTATTAGAGCAGAATCATATTTTTTCTTTAAATTTTCTACAGTATCGTAGGTGTTTGTGAAATTTTGGAAATACACAATGAATTTATTGGCTCTTTGTGCGCGATATGTAGTAAAAAAGTGTTTTACTTGTTCTGTAATATTAGAAGCAGAATGAATTAACTCGCCAGAACCTTTTTCACTACAATAAATACAACCGCCATAGGACAAACTGCCATCGCGGTTAGGACAAGAAAAGCCACCATCTACACAAATTTTAAGGGTGCGCTCTCCAAATTTTTCTTTTAAATATTGATTTAAATGATTATATCTTTGTTTATTTTCTATCATATAAATATTATACTTTAAAAAAAGAAAATAAGCAATTGTATTAATAAAGTAAGCTTATTTTATATGAAA
>CANRLO010000135.1 GCA_947631495.1 uncultured Clostridia bacterium | reverse complement strand
ATTGAAGATTTAAGAGAAGAAACACCTAAAAAAGCAGAATTTCATTTTGAAGGTGGACTAATTTCTTTTGTTGAATTTTTAAATAAAAATAAAGAAAAATTACATCCAACACCTATTTATATAGAAAAAGATGGGGAAGTGCCAGTTGAAATAGCAATGCAATATACCACTTCTTATACAGAGAATATTTATACCTTCGTAAATAATATTAATACAATTGAAGGTGGAACTCACTTAGAGGGATTTAAAAGAGCTTTAACAAAAACTTTTAATGATTATGCAAAATCTCATAATTTATTAAAAGATAAAGATGCTAATTTACAAGGAGAAGACATAAGAGAAGGTATTACAGCAGTTGTTTCAGTAAAAGTAAAAGAACCTCAATTTGAAGGACAAACTAAAACAAAATTAGGAAATAGTAATGTAACTGGTATTGTTCAAAGTATGGTAAATGAAGCATTAGGTAGCTTTTTAGAAGAAAATCCATCTGTTGCAAAAGCAATTTTGGAAAAATGTATTAGTGCAGCTCGTGCAAGAGAAGCAGCAAGAAAAGCAAGAGAATTAGTAAGAAGAAAAAATGCTTTAGAAACAACTACTTTACCTGGAAAATTAGCTGATTGCAGTAGCAAAAATCCAGATGAATGTGAAGTATATATTGTCGAGGGAGATTCTGCAGGAGGAAGTGCAAAACAGGGTAGAGATAGAAGATTTCAAGCTATCCTTCCTCTTTGGGGTAAAATGCTTAATGTAGAAAAATCAAGAGCAGATAAAATATATGGAAATGATAAATTAAACCCAGTTATATTAGCAGTAGGAGCAGGAATTGGTTCAGATTTTGATATTTCTAAAATTCGTTATGGAAAAGTAATTATTATGGCTGATGCCGATGTCGATGGAGCCCATATTAGAACTTTATTATTAACTTTCTTCTTCCGTTATATGAGACCATTAATTGAAAATGGAAATGTATATTTAGCACAACCACCATTATATAAATTATCTAAAAAAGGAATGCAAGATGTTTATTGCTATACAGACGAAGATTTAGATAAAGCATATAAGGAATTAGCAGAAAAAGGAATTGAAAGAGATCAATTAGGACTTCAAAGATATAAAGGTTTAGGAGAAATGAACCCAGAACAACTATGGGAAACAACTATGGACCCAGCTAATCGTATTTTAGTAAAAGTAACAATGGAAGATGCTATAAAAGCAGATGAAATATTTACTATTTTAATGGGTGACGACATTGAACCAAGAAGAGAATTTATTGAGCAAAATGCAAAATATGTTAAGAATTTGGATGTTTAAATTTTATAAAAAATAAATTAAAAATTAAATGCACGTAATAGAATAAATCTATTACGTGCATTTATCGTATAAAGCTAATATTAACTTTCAGCTCAAACTATAATTCCTAACTTTTTCACCTAATATACATTACTGTATAAATAAGCAATGAGCCAAAAATAATAATCACCTGCTCGACTATAAATACACACATCATAACCATATTCGTCCATGTAGGACTAATAACGACCACGATTATATATAAATATAATCTTAACTCAAATATATTATTTATTATTTAACCATATATAAAATACAAAATATAATTTAAGAAAAAAATATAATGTAAAAATATAGCTTGCAAACAAATAATATATTATTCATCGCCGACATAGAATAACCTAAGTTTTACTTAAGCTATTATATATCTTTGCTCGAACCATAAAAAGCTTTTTTATAAAAAACCTCGTATGACTCTTCGTTAGGCTAATATTAACCTTATGCTTTTATTATTTGTAAAAATAAAATAATTATGCAAAAAATTAAAAGTTAATAATTAGAAATTAAATAAATAAAAATTTAAATAATAAAATAAAAATTTTTTAATTTTTTAAAATTAAAATTTATTGTAAAAAGTAATAAAAAATAAAAAAAAAAATAAAATATAATAATTTATAAAAAAATAAAATAAGGAGAAAATTATTTGAATCAGAAAATTATAAAAACAAATCAAAATTATACTTATGATATTTTAAAAAATGATTTATTATTTTTAAATTATGAATTTCCTTTTTTTAAAATAAATAATATTGGAAAAAGTACTTTAGGAGAAAAAGTTTTTTTTATTAAATTAGGAGAAGGAAATAAAAAATTATTTATAAATAGTGCACATCATGCAAACGAGTGGATTACAAGTTTAGTAACCATGATGTTTATTGAAAAATATTTAAATTTATATAAAAATAAAGAAATATATAAAGGATATGATATAAAAGAATTATGGAATAAAGTAAGTGTATTTTTTGTTCCAATGGTAAATCCAGATGGAGTAAATTTATGTTTAAAAAATAAAAAAATTATTTCTCAAAATTTATATAAAGAAATTTGGCAAGAATACGAAAATAAATTAGAAAATTGGAAAGCAAATATTAGAGGTGTGGATTTAAATTTAAATTATCCAGCAGGGTGGGAGCAAGCAGTAAAAAATAAAAGAAAAAAAGGAATTACAAAACCAGGACCTCGAGATTATGCAGGACCAAATGCTGTTTCGGAAATAGAAACAAAAAATATGATAGAGTTTACACAAGTTTTTGATTTTGATATGACAATATCTTTACATTCTCAAGGACAAGAAATTTACTGGAGTTATTTAAACCATAAAATAGAAAAAGCATATCAAATAGGAAAAAAATTAGAAAAAGTAAGTGGATATTTATTAACAGAACCAGATTATTATTCTTCTTTTGCAGGATATAAAGATTGGTTTATTGAAAATTTTAAAAAGCCAGCATTTACAATAGAAATAGGAAAAGGGGAAGATGGAGTATCACTTCCACTAGAAAAAGCAGAAGAAACTTATGAAGAAGTAGAAGAAATTTTATTAAAAGCAATAGAAGAATGCCAGTACTTATAAGTATTGGCATTTTTTAAAAATGACAAAATAAAAAATATATGATATAATGCGTGAAAATTATTAGAAAGGTTTGTAATATGAATTTAAAATTAATAAAAGATATATATAATATGGATATTAAAGGTTTTGAAGGACTAGATTTTAAGGTTATTAATAAAAATAATTATGAAATTACATATAATGAAAATATAAAAGATTGCTATAGTAATTTTATTTCAAATTT
>CANRLO010000134.1 GCA_947631495.1 uncultured Clostridia bacterium | reverse complement strand
GGCCCCTTGGTCAAGCGGTTAAGACGCAGCCCTCTCAAGGCTGAATCATGGGTTCGATTCCCGTAGGGGTCACCAAATAAAAATATTTTAAATAAAATAGAAAAGAATAAATTCGAAGAAAAAGCAAAGTAAGTAATGAGAAAATATAGTAAAAGAGAGAAAGGCAAATATTGCTGAAAGCCAATCCTATATTCGTTACTGAAATTTCACTTTTGAGAACTATTTTTGAAATTATCAAAACAATGAAAAGTAGGAAATAGCGTATCTCTGCGTTAAGGAGTAATGAGGCTAGTACAAAAAGTATTAGTGAAGTTAGGTGGTACCACGAAAATTAGAGCAATTCGTCCTATACAATAGGAGTGAATTGCTTTTTTAGTTGATTATTTTACATTCTAATAACACAAATTTATAAAAAAAGACCAACTATAAAAGGTCAGTAGAAAATTAAATATTTAAGGAAAGGAAAGGAAAACATGAAAGAACAAATTGAACAAATTAGACAAAATGCTATGAAGGAAATGGAAAATGTGCAAGATGAAAAAGAACTAAATGACATAAGAGTAAAATACTTAGGAAAAAAAGGTGAATTAACAGCTTTATTAAGAGGTATGGGAGCTTTATCAGCAGAAGAAAGACCAATTATAGGAAGCCTAGTAAATGAAGTTCGTGATGAACTAGAAACTAAAATTTCAGAAAAAGAAGAAGCTTACAAAAAAGAAGAACTAAAAAGAAAACTAGAAACTGAGAAAATCGATATTACACTTCCATCAAACAAAGTAAAAAGAGGAAGTAAACATCCATTAAATAGAATAATAGAAGAAGTAGAAGATTTATTCGTATCTATGGGCTATGATGTAGTAGATGGACCAGAATTAGAAACAGACGAATATTGCTTTGAAAGATTAAACTTACCACAAGGACATCCTGCAAGAGACATGCAAGATAGTTTCTATGTAACACCAGAATATTTACTTCGTACACAAACTTCTGCAGTTCAAGCAAGAGTTATGATGGCAAATGAAGAAAAATCACCAATTCGTGTAATATGCCCAGGAAAAGTATATAGAAGAGATGACGATGCAACACACTCACATCAATTTGCACAAGTAGAAGGATTAGTAATAGATAAAAACATTTCACTAGCAGATTTAAAAGGAACATTAGAAATCTTCATGAAAAAAATGTTAGGAGAAAATACAGAATTAAGATTTAGACCAAGTTACTTCCCATTTACAGAACCATCTTATGAAGTAGATGTTACCTGTTTCAAATGCCAAGGAAAAGGATGTAATTTGTGTAAACAAACTGGATGGATAGAACTACTAGGTTCTGGAATCGTTCATCCAAACGTATTAAAAATGAATGGCTATGACCCAGAAAAATACACAGGCTTTGCTTTTGGAACAGGATTAGACCGTTTAGCAATGTTCAAATATGGTATTACCGACATTCGTTTATTATATCAAAACGACGTAAGATTTTTAAACGAGTTTGACCGTATGGACTAGTGCGACATTGGGGACGTTTTCATTTGCATCATCTGTCCCTAATGTATCATTTAGGTTTAATAAAAAAGTAAAAATAAAATAAAATTGAGACAAAAGGGACAGATGACACAAATGAAAACGTCCCCAATGCCTCAGAGAAAGGAAAAATAATATGAAATTAAGTACAAATTTTGTTAAAGATTATGTAGATATTGATGTAGATTTAAAAACTTTAGCAGAAGATATGACAAATGTTGGTAATGAATATGATTCTGCAGAGAAGTTAATTAATGCTACTAATTTAGTAATAGGTGAAGTATTGGAATGTGAGATGCACCCAGATTCTGACCATTTACATGTTTGTAAAGTAAATGTAGGAAATGAAGTTCTTCAAATTGTTTGCGGTGCACCAAATGTAAGAAAAGGGCTAAAAGTTATTGTAGCATTAGCAGGTGCTACTTTACCAGGTGATGTTACTATTAAAAAAGGAAATATCCGCGGGGTAGAGTCAAATGGTATGCTTTGCTCTATTGCAGAGCTTGGTTTAGAGAGCAAATTTTTAAAGCCAGAAGATAAAGACGGAATTCATGAATTACCACAAGAGGCAAAAGTAGGGGAAGACCCACTTAAGTTCATGGAAATGGATGATGGTGTTATTGACTTTGAATTAACTGCAAATCGTGGAGATTTGTTAAGCATTTTAGGAATGGCACATGAAATTGCAGCTATTTACGACAAAAAGGTAAAAGAAATTGATTTAAGCCATAACGAAAATAAGGAAGATATTAACAATTCTTTTAAAGTGGTAAGAAATACAGAAAATTGTTCTATTTTCTTAGCAAAAAAGGTAGAAAATGTAGAAATTCACGAAAGTCCAACTTTCATTAAAAATAGACTTATTGCTTCTGGCATTAGACCAATTAACAATGTCGTTGATATTAGTAACTATGTTATGCTAGAAACAGGGCAACCACTTCATTACTACGATGCAGATACCTTAAAAGGAATGTTAGAAGTAAGAATGGCAAAGGAAAATGAAAAATTAACAACTTTGGATAATATTGAAAGAACCTTATCAACAGAAGATATTGTCATTTCAGATGGTGAAAAAGCCATTGGTCTTGCAGGTGTTATGGGTGGATTAGAAACTGAAATTACAGAAAACACCAAAAACATTATCATTGAAGCTGCTATTTTCGAACCTGTTAAGATTAGAAAAACTTCAAAATCAATTTTAAGAAGTGAAGCAAGTACAAGATTTGAAAAAGGTTTAGACCCAAATAGAACATACATGGCAATTGAAAGGTCTTGCAATTTACTAGAAAAATATGCAGGAGCAACCATTGTAGGTGGATTAGTACAAGAAGATTCTACTTCAAAAGAAGACACAAAAATTGATATTACTTTTGAAAAAATTAATTTAGTACTTGGAACGATTGTTCCAAAAGAAGCGGTATTAGATGTATTTAGAAGATTAGGCTTTACTTATGAAGTAAATGGAGATAATATTACTGTATCAGTTCCAAAAAGAAGAATTGATATTTCTATTAAAGAAGATTTAATTGAAGAAGTTGGCCGTATTTATGGAGTTAACAACATTGAAGGAAAATTATTAGAGTTGCCAGCAAGAGCAGGAAACTATGACAAACAAACAAGAAATATTAGAAATAAAATGGT
>CANRLO010000133.1 GCA_947631495.1 uncultured Clostridia bacterium | reverse complement strand
GCAAATTTTTATCTAACAAATTATTAAATAAATTTTTTTAGAAAAACTATTGACAATTAATAGTTAGTCTTTGTTTTTCTATAGTATATCAAACAAATAAAAAAAATACTACAAATTTTTATAAAAACTTTCATAATAAAGATTGACATAAACAAAAAGACATTATATAATTTCATAACATAGGATTATTCCTAAGTAGTAGCAAAAAAATAATTATTTTATGCAAAGAAAGAGAGGAAAAAAGGATGGAAAGTAGCAAAATTCGGATTGCAATTTGTGGCTATGGCAATTTAGGCAAAGGCGTAGAAAAAGCAATTGCGCAGAATCCTGACATGGAGCTGGTAGGCATTTTTTCTAGGCGGCCGAAAGAAGCCTTAAACACAACATCAAAAGTACTTTCTATGGAAAACATAGAACAGTATAAAAATGATATTGATGTTGTGGTAATGTGCGGCGGTTCTGCCAACGATTTGGAAGAACAGGTTCCCATGTTTGCCAAATATTTTAACACCGTAGATAGCTTTGATACACATGCTAAAATACCGGAATATTATGAAAAAGTAGATAAGGTTGCATGTGAGGCGGGAAGGATTTCAATTATTTCTGTTGGTTGGGACCCGGGCTTATTTTCTATTTTAAGGTTGTTTGGTGAAGCTTGCCTGCCGGAAGGAAACACCTATACTTTTTGGGGTAAGGGTGTGAGCCAAGGTCATTCTAATGCTATTCGGCGTATTCCGGGAGTAAAAAATGCAGTGCAGTATACGGTACCTATGGAGGATGCAGTAGCAAAAGTAAGAAAAGGAGAAAATCCGGAGCTTACTACTAGACAGAAGCATATAAGGGAATGCTATGTTGTAGCCGAAGAAGGAGCAGACCAAGAAGAAATTAGACAGGCAATTGTAAATATGCCCAATTACTTTGCAGACAACATTACCGTTGTATATTTCATTTCAGAAGAAGAACTGAAACAGAAACATTCAGGTATGCCTCACGGTGGATTCGTGATTCGTAGTGGAAAAACTGGCGAAAATACGAAGCAGCTCATGGAATTTTCGTTGAACTTGGAGTCAAATCCGGAATTTACCTCATCGGTACTTCTTGCTTATGCAAGAGCAGCGTATAAACTGAATATAGACGGATGGTATGAAGGTGCTACAACGGTGTGGGATGTTCCGCCGATTTATTTATCTCCTAAAAACACAGAAGAATTACTGAAACATCTGTTATAACAAAGAAAACAGTGTCTATTTTAAATAGGCACTGTTTTTCCATTCGTAATAACAAAATAATATGTAAAATAAAATGAAAATAATTAAAAAAATTGTAAAAAAATATTGCACATAAAAAATATTAATGATAAGATAAATACAATAGAACAAATAAAGAATAGATTAAAAAAAAACCGCATTTTTCAGTTTACTTTTTAATCTTTTTTTGTTTTATAAGCAAGAATACTTAAATTACAATAGAAAACGTAAATAATAATGTTATTTAAATTTCAATAAAAAAGTGCATGCACTTTGTATTATAGTAAAAAAACATTAAAAAAATAATAAATGGAGGAAGAAACATGAAAACAAAGTACATTTTTGTCACAGGAGGAGTTGTATCAGGACTTGGAAAAGGTATTACAGCAGCATCTTTAGGAAGGCTTTTAAAAAACAGAGGTTATAAGGTAGTCAATCAAAAATTTGACCCTTATATAAATGTAGACCCAGGAACTATGAGTCCTTACGAACATGGGGAAGTATTTGTAACAGATGACGGAGCAGAAACAGATTTAGATTTGGGACATTATGAAAGATTCACAGATGAAAATTTAAGTAAAAATTCAAGTATTACCATGGGAAAAATCTATCAGGAAGTATTAGATAGAGAAAGAAGGGGAGACTATTTAGGAAAGACAGTGCAAGTAATTCCACACATTACCAATGCCATAAAAGAAAAAATCTATGCTTTTGAAGATACCGATGTTGATATCGTTATTTCAGAATTAGGAGGAACAGTAGGAGATATTGAAGGTTTATCTTTAATAGAAGCAATCCGCCAAGTAGGAATTGAAAATGCACCAGAAGATGTACTATATATTCACGTAACACTTCTTCCATATATACATGGTTCTAATGAACTAAAATCGAAGCCAACACAACACTCTGTAAAAGAACTACAGTCTTTTGGAATTAAGCCAGATATTTTAGTATGTCGTTCAGAAAATGAAATTCCAGAAAACTTAAGAGAAAAAATGGCTCTATTTTGTAATGTAAGAAAAGAAAATATTATTGCAAATAGAACGGCTTCTTGCTTATATGAAGTACCTTTAATGCTAGAAAAAGAAGGACTAGCACTTCAAGCATGTAAACACTTAAGATTAGAAAAAGAACAGCCAAATAACCAAGAATGGGAAAAATTAGTGGAAAAAATCAACAATGTAACAGATAAAAGAGTAACCATTGCCATAGTTGGAAAATATGTAAGACTAGAAGATTCTTATTTATCAGTAGCAGAAAGTTTAAGACATGCAGGTTTTGAAAATGGAGTAAAAGTACAAATAAAATATATTGATTCAGAAGAAATCACTAAAGAAAATGCAAAAGAAAAACTAGCAGGGCTAGATGGTATTATTGTGCCAGGAGGCTTTGGAAATAGAGGCGTACAAGGAAAAATAGAAACAATATGCTATGCAAGAGAAAACAACATTCCATTTTTAGGAATCTGTTTAGGAATGCAAATGGCAGTAGTAGAATTTGCAAGAAATGTATTAAAATTAGAAGATGCAAACTCAGAAGAATTCAACCCAGAATGCAAAAATCCCGTTATTCACATTATGAAGGACCAAAAAGTAATTACGAAAAAAGGCGGAACAATGCGACTTGGCAGTTATCCATGCACGATTAAAAAAGGAAGCTTAGCAGAAAAAATATATAAAACAACCGATATAGAAGAAAGACATCGCCATCGTTTTGAGTACAATAACACTTATCGTGAGCAAATGGAAGAAGCCGGATTAATAGCATCTGGAACATCACCAGATGGCATGTTAGTAGAAATGGTAGAATTAAAAGACCATCCATTCTTTATAGCAGGACAATTCCATCCAGAATTTAAATCAAGACCAGATAGACCAGCACCACTATTTGTAGCTTTAGTGAAAGCTGCTAAAAATGTAAAGAAATAATGAAA
>CANRLO010000132.1 GCA_947631495.1 uncultured Clostridia bacterium | reverse complement strand
CCATAATTAAAGTCGCCATTTTTATTAAACAACTGCTCATCATCCCCACAGTTTCTTATCGGACTTATAAACTCTGGGCTTGGCATTGAGCCGTAGGGTTCGTATTCTGTTGCCGCTGTTCCTTGTTCTATTTGAGTTTTTTCAGTATATCCACCGTCTTGTATTCTGACATTAAGATTTACTGCACTTGCCCCTTCAATATCATCTGCTAAAAGTGTTGCTACTGACCTTTTGTTGCTTGCTGTTGCGTTAGTTCCTGTTTTTATAACATTTTCACTATCCTTAACAATAGTAATTCTTACATTTGTATTTGTGTAATTACCATTACTAGTAATATAAGAAGAAATTGTTAAAGGCAATAATGGTTTGATTTTTTCTACATCAATATTTCTATACCACATAGAATTTGCGCTTTCAGCAGGAACTAGCTGACCGTTATATGTACTATCACCCGATACATTTCCACCGTCATACAAGTTCTTACCACTTCTCGTCTCTTGCCAGCTATTCCCACCTAGCTCCAACTTCTTAAAAGTAGCTTCTGCTGTCCCTTCTAATGTGATATCCTCTCCTTCTCCTTTCACGGTTGGAATAAGATTGTTTAAATCGTTTCTTAAGGATTTATTTTCTTCTCTTAACTCTATATTTTCTTTTTTTAGGTTTTCTATGTCTGTATTTTGGGTTTGTTGTTCTTCGTCTATTTCATTTAATTTAGTATTTATCTCTTGTATTTTATTGTTAATAGTATTTACTGCTTCATCAAAGGTCTCTTGACTTATTAAGCCGTTTACTATATCTCCTATTGGTATTGTTATTTCTGTTCCACTTTGTAAAGTCAAGATAATATTTCCATTTTGATATTTCCCATTTACTACAACACTTTCTAATGGGAAGTCTATTGTTTTAGTGTCTAAAACTTCTTCTTTCTCATTTAACAGTTGTAGTGTCATTATGTATTTTACTGTATCTATATCGAGTTTTAATTTGTTTCCTATTTTATCAGTTAATTCTACTAACTTTTCATTTATTTTTGTATCTTCTTGTTGTAGATTTGCTATATTCTCTGTGTTAGTTTCTATTGAACTATTTTGAGTTTTTTGTTCTGCTTTTATATTCGTTATGTCAGTTGCATTTTGACTAATTGATGTGTCTTGTTCGATATTTTTATTCTCTAGTTCTGAATCTTTAAATTTTAAGTTGGTAATTTCTGCTTTTATTTCACTATCATCATATTGTGGAATATTTGATATATGTCGTTCTAATTCTTCCTTTGTAGAATCTATTTTGGCATCTAATTCTGCATTTTTTTCTTTTAAATTTTCTATGTTTTTATCTTGAGTAGCTTGGTTGTCTTTAATACTCTCTATGTCTTGTCTTATTTTTGTGTCATCATAAGTTTCTCCTGCTGGACCTCTAGGTCCGACATCACCTTTTTCTCCCTTTTCGCCTGGGTCTCCTTTTGGTCCTTTTATTAAAGGAATATTCTCTATGTCTTCTATATTAATACTATTTAAATTCGTTATCTCAATAGCCATTATTCATCCCTCCTATGAGTTATTTCATCTGTTAGTGTTATTGTTCCAAATCCAAGTGTTTTCACATAATCTCCAGATTTTAGTTCTATGTCATACTGATAAGTTCCATATGCTAAACTAGAAGTATCTTCTGAGCTTAAAGTAAAATAAAAATACCCATCTTCGTATTGTATACTTTCAGGGTATTTTTTTTGTATTAAAACATTTGTACTGTTTTGATTTTGTTTTACAGTAAAATATAAATTATCACTTTCTGTTAATTCTATTGGATTTCCTTCTCCATCTTTAAGTTGAAACCTTAAAAATTGAGTATCTCCTCTAGTAAATTCTATATCCATTTTTATCTCCCTTCTATTTAATGAATCCAAATACATTGATTATCGCCTTAACATTTCCTGTCTGTTGAAAATAATTAGTTTGATATATGTCTAAATCCGGATTGAGTTCTGGTATTTCATTTCCGCTTCGTATTTGTATTGTTTCAGCTTTTCCAGATGTTAAATAATCTTTAATGTCTATACTGGTTATTTTTTCAACGATGTGATTATTTTCATTGGCTGACATAGGATTAAATCCGTTAGATCCAAATGCATTCACAATTTCAATTGTAGCCAAATTGTTTTCTGGAAACATTTCACTTCTTAGTTGTACTTCTTCAAAAAAATCTTGTTTTTCATCTTGTTTATATGCTCTAAGATTTCTGCAGTATCCCCAAATAAGTTCTTGCTTTTCTTCAGGATAACTTTCGTAATATATAAAAGCAATAGGAGAATGTTCTATTGTGATATATGCATGTGTAATAATAAAATTTTCAGGTATAAATAAAGGAATATCTATGTATAACCATTCTCCAACACCAGTTGGAGCATAATCTGTCGAATATCCAACTTTGTTCCATTTATATTGTCCGAATTGCAAGTTTGATAACAGCCCGTCTTTTCCAATAATTTCAGTGCCGTTTGGTAAAACCAATCCTTCTTTACTTGCTTTAAAGATAGTATTTCCTTTTTCATTAACGATGTCTAATTCTCCACTTTGATTGCTTTCTCCTCCTAGCTTTAATGTTCCACCTCTGATTCTATCAGCTTTCATTGTTCCAGAAGTAATATCATCTGCTGTTATTGCTCCTGCTTTTATATGTTTTGCTTCAATTGCGTCTGTAGCTATTTTATCAGAAGTTATAGCATTGCTACTGATTTTTTCAGATGTTATTGAACCGCTTTCTATTAATTCAGTTTTAATTTTTCCTGAATTAATATTTTCTGCATTTATATTAGTTATTTCTGCTTTACTTGCATCTAAAGTTCCAGTTGTTATTAAATTAGCATTTATTGCTCCTGTTTTTATAAAATCTGCATTGATGGTACCATCTAAAGCTATTATAGTTTGATAATCGCCTTCAAATCCATTGTTTGATATATCTAAAAAATTTTTTCCAATTCTCAACACTACTGTTGCTTCTTCCAATACATTAGTATCAGCTATATACATTACTCCATCTTTTTTAACTACATATCCGCTATTTTGTTCTATTACTTCTTCCACTATTTTTTGAATGTTTTCCCATAAGGCATCTAGTTTATATTTTTGTATTAGTTGTTGTATGGTCGCCGGAAATCCTTTTTCTTGTCTTGCTAAATTTTTAGGTTTTACATTATAGTCCATATTTGCCTCCATTATAAAAAGCACCAGA
>CANRLO010000131.1 GCA_947631495.1 uncultured Clostridia bacterium | reverse complement strand
TATGGTTATAGAGATGCAGTAAACCAATACTATATATCAGAACTAACAAAAATAGGAGAGAAAGATTTGGATGGATTCTTTAATCTAAATAGTAGTGGAGAACTATTAAATGGTTCTAATCCTACACCAACAACCATTCCATTTACAGGAAAAGCCCCAGAAGGAGGAAGTGTAGTTTTAGATGAAGGCTCAGTAGAAGCAGCATGTTTAACCATAGGCGACTATAAAGTAACAATGATAGGAGGAGAAGTATACTCAACCGAAAAAGGAAAATGTAATGGAATAGAAGTATACTTAGATCCAACCGCAACTGATAGTAATACAAGTTGTACAAAGGAAGATTATAGTAAAAATTCAAATACAAAAGAAGGTTGTATGAAATGGTATGTATATGATGTATCGGACAATGGATACACAATGATATTAGATCATAGTACAACTGAAACAGGAATAGCTTGGGCAACATCAGAAGACTATACTAATCAAAATACTGGTACAGGCTCAACAAACTTAGGAATAGAATATTTTGAAAACACATCAAATGGAGAATATGGAGAACATGGAAATAATAACAAAGGTCCATTAACTGCTTTGGTAAAACTAAAAGAAGATACAAAAGATTGGAAATTAGAAAATAGAACAGATACATACACAGCAGAAACGACTTCAGGTAATGGATATACAATCGATTATAGTTCCTATAAAGCAAAATTAATAAGTGCTGAAGAAGTAGCAGCCATAGTAAGAAAGTCTGATTGGACAACATCAGGGGCTTGGTTTTATCTAGACGGAGCTTATAGCAGTAATGGAAGTTGGCAATCGCAAGTAGCTAATGCAACCACTCTAAGTAATTATGCCTGGTTGTATAATAATCTAACAGATTGTGAAACTTATGGTTGTAGTAAAAAAACAGCTACTAATAATGCATATGCATATTGGACAAGTACGGCCCGCGACGGTGTTTCGTCTGATGCGTGGATTGTGAACTACACTGGCTACTTGGACGATTATTATGTGAATAACACCAACCGCGGCGTCCGCCCAGTTATAACCGTCTCAAAATCTAAAATTCTTCCTTAATAATGAAACTAATAAATAAAGAAAAACACACAAGAAAAATCAAAAAATGAAAACGAAGAAGCAAAGTAAACCCCTGCACCGCAAGGAGCAGAGGTTTGTCAGAAGTAGATTGTCTAATTTGTCTACGGAATCATAATGAAATTATGTCTCTAGAGACAGCACCCTCTCGCGGAAGCGAGACGCAAATTTTGAAAAAATCTGATAAAAATCAAATGATATTTTATTAGATTTTTTAATATTTTAAAATAAAAAATCTAATAATCTCCTAAACAAAATACACATAATTCTTTTAGAAGAATCTTGAAATATAAACTGTAACTATGATACACTACCCATTGAAAAACATACCTCGCTATTCTTCATTGCAATACACTTAAAAGTATGTGTTCTTCTCTACTTAAAAATAAAATTATCAAGTAAAATTGATATAAAAATCAAAATGCAACTAAAAGTTGATAGTAAAAAATACTTTCCTATATATAATTTATTGTAAAAAGGAGGTACTCTATGAAATTTGGAGATAATTTAAAAAAAATAAGAAATCTAAAAAAACTATCACAAGAAGAATTAGCCGAAAAAGTAAATGTATCTAGGCAATCTGTAAGTAAATGGGAAACAGGAGATGCCTATCCAACAATGAACAATCTACTAGAACTATGTAAAATTTTTCACTGCAAAATCAATGATTTGGTAAATGATAACATCATTGATATCAATTCACTAGGAGAAGAAGTTAAAACAAAAATTGTAAGCTTAAAAAAAAAAGAACAAAAGAAAATGAAAATTTTAAGTAAAATCATTACTATAATATCTAAAATAGGAAGAATATTCTGTTATATTGCTATTCCATTTATTTCCCTGATTTTAATTGTTTCACCTTATCTAATCCAAAACATTACGATAAAAGACAATAAACTAACTTTAAAGTTAACAAATCATAATATCAATCTTTTAGAAAAAAATGACAAAGTAGCCCTAAAAGTTGGAGGAATCATTTTAGCAGACGCCGATAAAGAATTTCTAAATACTAAAGCAGTATCCATATTTGAAAATAATAAAAAACAAAAAATAATTGGTTATATTGAAACAGGTTTTGCAGTTCTCTTAGTAATAATTATTTTAACATCTATAATATTTAAACATTTAGAAACTTTATTTGACAATATCAATAAAGGAGAAACACCATTTACATTACAAAATGTTATTTTAATAAAAAAGATTGCTTGGAAAATGATTATAATAATCATAATGAACAATATTGGCAGTGGAATGTTCGAATTACTATTAAGCACAAATCTAAATATTAAATTTGAAACCTATGACTTGGTAGAAATATTGTTCCTATTCAGTTTATCATATATATTTGAATACGGAAGATTATTAGGACTTGAAACCAAAGGTCAAATTTATAGCAATGAATAAAAAATTTAAATAATATAATGAAAAAATGTTGGAGGAAATATGAAAATACAAAAATATATAGAAACTATTTTCAAAAAAATGAAATTACTTGATATAACAATTACTGAACAAGAAAAACAGAATATTATAAATAATATATTAAAAATGCCAAGTGATATGCTTAGTGATATGGAAAAAGATCAAATATTAGGCCTAGTACTAGATAATATAGGTAGAGCAGAATACAATATCGAAAATAAAGAATACAAATTACTTTCCAAAAATGTTTACTCCTTTGATACTGAAATAATGGATATAGATACGATGTATACAATATTTTTAAACTTCATAAATAAACTTTCAAACAATGAACTAAAGATCACCGATATAATAGAAGATAACAACATTGATCACGAACAAGGAACTGGAGAAAAGATAATTAGTTTTAAAATGAATAACAAAGAATATAAATATGTAGCAAACATGAAAAATGACTGGTTCGATATAAAAATAATAGGTTATATAAATAAAATTTTACAAGAAAACAAATCTCAAAAATTTTTATATACTTCAAGCGATGGTTGGCAAAATTGCATACTATTTTATAATACAGAAGAATGGGCAAAAAAATTTAATAATAACTTTACAGAAATAAATATTGAAAAGATAGAACTAAAATAAAAAAAGTAATTTAAGAAGTAAACGATTCATGAAATATAGAAATAAAACTTTCGAAAAAATAATTTTTGAAGAAAC
>CANRLO010000130.1 GCA_947631495.1 uncultured Clostridia bacterium | reverse complement strand
TTTTTATTTATTAAAATCAACTTTTACATTTTTTCTTGCTTCTTCACTATCTACAGTAAATAAAGGCTCTGGTTTAAAGTTAAACATAGAAGCAACAATATTATCTGGAAATACTTCTACTTTCGTATTGTACATCATAGCAGTATCATTATAAAATTGTCTTGCAAAAGAAATTTTATTTTCAGTTTCTGTTAAACTATTTTGTAGTTCACTAAAATTTTGATTTGCTTTTAAATCAGGGTAGTTTTCAGAAACTGCCATAATAGTTTTTAAAGCGCTAGACAAAGCATTATCTAATTCAGCTTTTTCTTCAACACTTTTTGCATTAGCCCAAGAAGAACGAAGAGCTGTTACTTTTTCTAATACTTCTTTCTCATGAGTCATGTAACCTTTTACGGTTTCTACTAAATTTGGAATTAAATCGAATCTTCTTTGTAATTGAACTTCAATTTGACTCCATGCATTTCTTAGTTTTTGTCTTGCTTTTACCAAACCATTATAAACACCAATGATAAATAGAGCAATGACAACAACAATAGCTAAAATAATTAAAAATATAGTCATAATTAAATCCTCCTTTTAAATTAATACTATCATAACATATATATAATTAAATAACAAGTCTAAATTTTATCTTCCGCCCATTCCGGCCGCCTCCGCCACCGAAACCTCCGCCGGAAGAAAATCCTCCGCCAGAACCACTACCAGAAGAATAATTAACAGAACTATAAGTACTGGTAATGGAATTGTTTATGGTATGAATAAAACTATGAGAAAAATTACCGTAGCTCATCCAATATAAATAAGCATATCCATGTGAGGTCATATAATCTACATCATTAAATTGTGGATAAATAACCTTTAATTGTTTTAATACTGTATCTGCAATGCCAAAGGCAGTTGCAAATACCAAATATTTTTCCCATAATATTAATTCTGGAACTTCTTTTTCCTTCATCATAGAAAAGTCTTGCATATAATTTTTAAGACCTATCCATGCTTCTTTTTCATCGACTCCTTTTTGTGTTAGTGTATTGTATTTTCCAGAAATTTTAAAGCAATATACAGTGCAAATAATAGAAGGAATCACATTCACAATCATAAAAGGAATACTTACTATTGAAAGAAATAAATAACCAATTCCGTTTGATAACCAATTATTATATTTTTTATATAAATTTTTATCATAGTTTCCTTGCGATTCTGCTTCATTTTTTGCATAAATTTCTATACTATTATATTTAGATAAGAAGGAAGAAGAATGCTTTTTACAGTAAGACTCAAAGTCCTTCATAGTAAATTCTTTGCTAGAACTTACTTTTTCTAATATTTCATATATTTCTAATTCAGATTTAGATAATAATGAAGTGTCCATATTTGGAGTTAAAGTAATTTTAATTTCATTTTTCTTTTCCCCTAAAACTTCAAAACTTAAATATTTTTTCAAACATAAATCTAGCATGGTAGCAGAAAACACATTAGATGCATTCAAAGAAAAACTAGAAGTTTTGAAATAATATAAAAAGGCTGCTTGTGCAGGTGTTGAATTTTCATTTGGAATATCACGGAAATATTTTGAAGGCATGGTAGGGTTAAAGTTTGGAGCCTTCTGTAATTCTATTTTATATTTTTTTACTTTTTTAATAAGAACAATAGCAAGAATAATTCCTACAACATTGGTAATAGTAAAGAAGCATATTGTGAGAATCTTCATTACTTTTTGTCTTGCAGCAATTGCTTCTCTTTTTCTATTAGCTTCGTCTGCCCAACTTTGCTCTTGTGCTAAAATTTGACTTAGTTTATTTTGAGAAGAAGAATTACTGTTAAGAGTAAATACATTGGTTGGAGTTACAATTCTTACTTCTAACATAGTATTACTAGATAAATTTTCTACTTCAAAAGAAGCCTTTTGACTAGAAACTTTGCTAATATTTCCATTTAAAGGTCCATGAGCCCAAACACGAAAATCATCAAGATTTGATACACTAGTAGGTAATGTAATGGTTCCCGTTACTTTCTTAGCAGGAATAGCAGAATCTGTGCCAATAAATTGCCAGTAAAATTCACTACAATCGGAATAATTTTTAACAGCATCAACAATGGTATAGCTCATTTCAAATGTTCTTCTTGCATAACTATCATCTTCATGAACACCCCATGCAATTTCAAAATCCCTACTTGAATTTATTAAAGCGTAGAAGCAATCTTTATCAACATGATATTTTTCTTGGTAAATTCGAGAAAAAGACTTTCGTATGCCACCAGTTGTTTCTACTAAGGAAACATTTTCAATACCGGAATATTTAGTAGAATCAATTTCAAATGTCTTAAATAAGGTATTTGTATTTTCAATAGAAATATCCCAATTTTCTGTTACATTAGCACTACCATCTGAATTTAATATAACATTGTAAGATAAATTTTTTAGTTCTAAATCTCCTGCATATACATGCGTGTGCCATAGGATAAATAAAGAACTAAAAAATAAGATAGAAAAAATATATTTTTTAAGTTTCATATAAAGTTTAAATTCCTTTCTTTCTTCATTAAGAAAATATTTATAATAGCATTATATAAAAAATTAGATTAGAATGCAAGAAATGATAATAATTTTTATATAAACTTATAGATAACCTTTTATTTACAATATTTTTTAAAGTTATCCACAGTTTTTTATAGAATTTGCCCCGTCCCTTTTCTATAAATTTAAGAACCAAATACACAAACAAGCCATATAATGTAGTAAGATGTAAAATTAGAGCATTTTATAGCATACTACAAAAGGAGGCTTGAAGCAAACATACAATGGAAGAAAATACATTAAATAAAGTGAAGTTAAATCAAGAAGTCAAAATAAAAAAAATAGATGCTTCTCGGAAATATAAAAAGAAGAATACTAGATTTAGGTATGATAGAAGGAACGAAAATAAAACCAGTATTAAGAAGCCCACTTGGAGACCCAACTGCTTATGAGGTAAGAGGAAGCTTAATTTCGTTAAGGGAGGAAGAAGCAAAGAAAATTTATATTATATAAAAGAATACGCTTATTACAATAATTTTGTAATAGGCGTGCTCTTTTTTGCATTTTTTGCATACAAATAAAGTAGAAGCAATAAGGAGAGAAATAGTTTGAAAAAACAATTTTCATTACTATAAATACCTTAAAATCAAGAAAGAAAGGACTGAAGCTTATTATGGGACTAACAGCAAGTTCAACAGGAAGTAAATTATTACAAAATGACATAGAAGAATTAAAAGAA
>CANRLO010000129.1 GCA_947631495.1 uncultured Clostridia bacterium | reverse complement strand
AAAATTATAAATAAAAGCCCATTAAAACTAGAAAAATGTTGTTAAAATTTTAGTACTATCATTTTTGATGGTGCTTTTTATATGGTATAATTATTTTGTAAAAGAGGTAAAAATATGGAATATATTGAACAAAAAATTAATGTTTTATTTGAAAATAAAATAAATTATCAACAAATAGATAAAAAAAGTAATGATTCAAGAAATAGTATAATTAATAATTTAATAGAATTTTTTGAAAGATTAAAAAAAATAAATGGTATTTCGTTAATTATTGGAAATAATGGAATAGGTAAAACATATTTGTTAGAAAAATTAAAAGATTCTTTTGAAGAAGAAAAAATAAAAGTAAACTTTATTAAAGCTAAAAATTATAATGATTTTAAGACTATTAAAGAACTATTATTAATAGATTCAGAGATAATTATATTTGATGGATTAGATGAAATAAATGTAAACATAATGAATTATGTTCTTGAATATATATTATCTATAAAAAATAAAAAAGTTATTATTTCTAGTAGACGTGATTTTGCTCAAAAGAAGAATTTATTAGATATAAAATATAATATATATGAAATAAGTCAATTAGAAGATTATAAAATTGATAATATTTTAAAAGAAAATAATTTAAATAAAGAAAATTTTAAAAATATGTATAATTTATTAAAAACTCCAAGATTTTTAATCCATCTGATAGATGTTAAAGAAATAATAAAAGAATCAGATAATTTAAGTAAATATGATTTATTAGAAATGATTATTAATAAACATTTTGATGTATTAAATGAAAGAGCTTTTGTAAAAATAGAAAAAAATATTCATAAAAAAATTTTGCAAACTTTAGCATTAATTATGATGATGACTGGAAAAAGCAATTTAACTATGGAAGAATTTACTACTTTTCTTAGTGAGGTTGGACATCTTGATATTAAATCCTATATTTTAAATAAAGATATAATTGAAAGTTTTTTAAATAATCAAATTTTATTAAATTTTGGAGATTTAATTTCGTTTGAAAATAAAGAAATAATGGAGTTTTTAGCGGCTAAAGAAATATATGAAAATAATTTCTCTAATAAAGATTTATTTAATATAGTTACAATTAATGATTCTGAAATAAATACATTATGGTTTAATACATTGTCTTATTTGATGTGTAAATCTCCAATATATAGTGATTTAATATTAAATTATTTATTCAACAACTTAAATGAACAAGATAATTTGTTAGATTTATTACTAAATCTTGACATTACTTTTCATAATGAAAATATAGTTTCTAAAAACATTGATAAATTTATTTTTCAATATACTAAACTTTATCAATATATGTCATTTTATAATGATTCAAGTAAAATTACTAAAATTTTAGATACTAATACTAAAGCAAATTATAAAAAATTAGTTGATGTTTTAATTAAGCAAAAAATAGAACCAATTATGACAGATTTTAACATTATTTTTATTAATAATCTATTATCATGCATAAATTATTTGTTAGAAAATTTTTCATATAATAAAAGTGAAACTAATAGATTAAAAAAATATTTAATTAAAAACGAAAAGTATTATATGCAAAGTGATAATTTTAAAGTTAGATATTTATATATATATTTACATTTGTTTAATGATGATGAAATAGATAAATTAATAGAAAATAATGATATTAATAATAGGTTATTATCTATATTTTTATATGATGATGTACATTTAAATAATTTAAAAAAGTTAGATAAGTATTTAAATGACTATATATTGAATTATAAAAGTAAATTTGATGATCATTTTATACTTAATGACAATTTAATTATTAAATTTATTAATGACAATTATGATTCAAATAGATTAAAAAAATTAATTAATAGTATTGAAAATGATACTAATATAGCAAGTTTTATTCATTTTTTAAATTCTAATAATTCAAAAAAAATATGGAAACAACTTTCTAAAAAAAGTATAGTTTCTATCCTATATAACAAAATTATAAAAAAGTTAATAAATGAAACAGATAAATATAATAGTTCTATAAGAGAAGAAATTTTATTTGATCGCAGGAATGGAGATGCATTAGAGAAAATTTTAAAACTATGTATTAAACTTCAGTATATAACCAAAGAAAACTTAAATGATAACATATTTAATTCTAATTATATTACACAATATATTAGAGAATTAATAATAAAAATAATAATATTAATGGATGCAGAAAATATAAAGAGTTTATATGAAGTATTAAATGAAAAAAATGTTATATTTAATGCTTGGCGTTTAGAGTTAAATAATGAAGAAAAGAATAAACTTGAACCTCAAATAAATTCCTTATTTCCTGATGATGCTTTAAAAAATAAAATGGCATTATTAAATCATGAAAATAAAAATTACGCTAAAGTAGAAGAAATTTTGAATCACATTGGCTCTGCAAAAAATGTCTATTATAAAATTGATAATTTATATGAATTAATTAAAAATGAAGCATATTTTAATATAATTAAATATAATGCAATAATGAAAAATACTTTAAAATCAATTGTGAAAGAAATAGAGTTACACATAAAAAATATAAATGTTGATAAATTGATTTTTAAAGTTGACAAAAATAAAAAGTATACTATTAGCTATGATTCTTTATTATATTCTAAAGCAATGTTTATATTATCAAAAATGGGATATGACATAAACAATTATAATAATCTTAATATTATTTTATTAAATAGTAATATAGATAAAATTGAACCAATATATAATGAGAATAATTATAAGATATTATTAGATTTTGTTGATAAAAAGGATTCTTATGCTTATGTAAAATTTTATCTTTATGATGTAATTGAAAAATTAAAAAATTATAATTCTAATATTTTATTTAAAACAATATTTAAATGGTTAGATAATATGACTTTCGATGAATATCAAATAAATAATATTCTAACATTCTTAATAGACAATACCAATTTATTAAGTAATAATGAAATTAAAAAACTAAAAAAGTTTAGAAAATATAAACTGGGGCAAGATATATTAATTGAACTTGGATATGAAAGTGAAATAAAAAATAGAATCAATTATATTAAGCAAAATTTTGTTTTTGAAGGAAGTTTAATTAATATAGAAGAAAATGGTAATTTTGAATATTCATCATGCACGTATATTAATTCCTTATCAAAAATAGGAATTAATAATATAAAATATATTTATGATATATTATCTTTTATGTTTTCGAAATATAATGAAGGAGATTATTACGAATTCTCTAAATATATTTTAAATATGGTAATTGATTATATAAATAATAATAT
>CANRLO010000128.1 GCA_947631495.1 uncultured Clostridia bacterium | reverse complement strand
ATGGATGGAAAATTTGTAAAAAATGATACTACAGAAATTATGAGACAATATACAGAAACGATTAAGCAAATCAGTTCTATTCCTATAGAAGTACATTTAATGGTAAAAGATGTAGAAGCTTACAGCAAAGCGTATATTGATATGCAGGTAAATACCATTATCTTTCATATAGAAAGTATTAAAAGTGAAAAAGAAATCATGAAACTTCTTTCTTATATTAAGCAAAATAATTTAAAAGTAGGACTTAGCTTAAGTCCGAATACAGAAATAGAAAAGTTAGAGCCTTATTTACCATATATACATCGTGTATTAATTATGAGTGTAGAGCCAGGTGAAGGAGGACAAAAATTTATAGAAAAATCAGTAGAAAGAATTAAAAGGCTAAGTCGATTTATTTATGAAAATGGGTACGATATTGATATTGAAGTAGATGGCGGAATAAATGATGTTACAGCAAAAGAAGTAATAGATGCAGGAGCTAATATTTTAGTAGTGGGAAGTTATATTATTAATTCAAAAGATTATAAAGAAACAATGCAAAAACTAAGATAATTCATAATTTTATTTTTAACATAATAGCAATAAAACAAAATGTAGCTCAAAATACACAATAAAAGTCCAACTCGAATCAAGAGTTGGACTTTTTAAAATATTTTTATGAAAATATCTTTTTAATTTTCTTCAGTTTTTACTTCTTCTACTTTTTCTACTTTCTCTTTTTTCCAAACCATATTAACAAGAGTAATTCCAACACCAAATAGAGAAATTAATACTGAGAAGAATCTTCCTATTACAGGAATTTGACAAATTACCCATAATACAATACTAGAAGCTAGAGTAAGTAAAACAAATTTAAAGTTTCCTTCAGTCTTACATAGTTTTGCAAATATTTTACCAAAGAAAATACTTACAATAGAAAAACTAATATAGAATAATGCAATTACTGCAAAAATTCCAAATACAAGAATAGAAGAACCAATTGTAGAAAGTGCTAATAAAATTGCTACAAAAATTAATGCAATTGGTGCTACAACGCCAATACCTAAACATGCAAAAGATTTAGCAACACTACTATTACCAATTCTATTAACAAATTTAGGAGTTAGCCATAATAATACTAAAACAGCAATGAAAGTAAATACTAAAGTTTGTAGTAAATCTGTTACATATTCTAAAACAATATCAGAAGGCTTACTATCTTCGTTAGTATTAGTTGCAGTATAATGAATTTCACCAGCTACAGCATTTTCAGAAATTACTATTTCATTTGGAGCAGAATAATATAATTCTCCATAAACGTTAGTAGACACACTATTAGCAAATGAAAGTGTATTTGCTGAAATATAAGCATTTCTTCCTATTTGTCCTTCAATACTTACATTAGAAGCTAATACTCTAAGGTCACGGTACGTAATTGCACTGCTCATAAACTGAAAATTATCACATACAGCATACATATCATATGTATAAACTCCATTAATAATAATTTCTTTTGCACAAGCAAAAAGACTATTATAAACATAACCATCATCCATTACTAGTTTGTTAGCAACAACAAAAAGGTTTCCAAGAATTTCTCCTGAAATGGTTACCTCATTACCAATAACAAATGCATTTCCGTCTACAACACCAGAGATATTAACAATGTCTTCTGCAATAAATAAATCATCTGAAATTACATCATCAGTTTGTACTTCATCTCCTGCTTCATCTTCTACAGGTGCAGTCTCATTATTATCAGCTGTTGTTTCTGGTTCTGTTGTAGCAAAACAACAAGAACTAACAAGAAGAACAACAGACAATAAAATAAGTAAAATTTTTGATTTTGTCTTTAACATATCTTTTCTCCTTTCAATATTTATGCCTTAAATATATCGCTTTCCAGTACAATTGTCAAGGAAAATAAAAAGCAGTAACAACTATTTTTTTGTTGTTACTGTTTCATTTGATAAGTAATAAGCACAGTTGCTATTTGGAGTAACTTTTTGCTTTGAAATATTTTCAAAACAGCATTTTCCTTCCTTTTGATAAACACAATTAGAAGAACAATTAATATTTGTCAAGCTTATCACCTCTATTAAAGTAGTATGATTTTGAATGCCTAAAAATATACTGCTTATATTCTAAAAAATTAATTCTGTTAGAAAATTAATATAAAAAATAAAAATAGATATTAAGAATTTTTATTTTTGAATTCCTTGCAATAAATTGAAATAGGGCAATCTTCACATTTTGGATTTCTAGCAGTGCAAATTTTTCTACCATGCCAAATTAAAATATGATTTAAATCATAATAATATTTTTTCGGAAATTTCTTTAAAATGTCTTGTTCAATTTTTTCAGGTTCTTTTTGAGAAGAAATACCAATACGATTAGCAATTCTTTTGCAATGAGTATCAACAGCAACTCCTTGAGGAGAATTAAAAGCTTCTAGCATAACCACATTAGCACTTTTTCTACCAACACCGGGAAGCGACATAAGCTCCTCCATAGTATTTGGAACTTGCGAGTGATATTTTTCTACTAAAATTTGAGAAGTAGCCTTAATATTTTTAGCTTTATTTTTATAAAAACCACAAGAGTGAATTAAGCTTTCTAATAAAGATAAATCCATATTTGCAAAATCTTCTGGAGTATTGTATTTAGCAAAAATGGCAGGAGTTGTTTTATTTACTCTTTCATCTGTACACTGTGCAGATAAAATAACTGCTATTAACATTTCAAAGGGAGTAGTAAAATCTAAGCTACATTTTGCATCTGGATACATTTTCTTTAAAGTTTCGATTAATTGTATATATTCATTTTCTTTCATCATTTATCATTCCTTTTATTTTAATTTTATTATTGTTAAACTACTTTTATTAAACCATAAAAATAGTAGATTTTCAAGAAATGGTAACAAAATCTAAAACGAAAAATATAATATAATAAAGGAGGTAAGAGATTATGTTTGGTGCACTAAAAAGGACAATAGGAGTTTGCTTAATTGGAATTGGTCTTGGTGTATTATTAGTATTATTACTTCCTATTACAGGTTGGTTGTTCTTAATAGGCGCAGCTGTGCTAATCATAGGATTTATGTGGCTATTTTGTTAAAGAAAAATAAAGGAGCGTGGAAAACATGACAATAGTAGTAAAGAAAGTTCCCAAATTTTTAAGGGGATTTGTCAAATTAATATTTGGTATTAAAGAAAAATAAGTATGTACATAAGAAAAAATAAAAAAATTACGTGGACTGATTAAAATTAACTTTTTACAAGATAACTTTAATCAAACCACGTAATTTTTTACTATTTCTTAAGAAATACTAGTATTTAAAGTAGTATGCATCCTACTTTATCTATTTTAGTTAGCTCTAGTTACTTTTCCAGAACGTAAACATTTTGAGCATACAGAAATTCTTTTTACTTGTCCATCAACGATAGCTTTTACAGATCTAACATTTGGTTTAAATGTTCTAGT
>CANRLO010000127.1 GCA_947631495.1 uncultured Clostridia bacterium | reverse complement strand
TTTGTATTCTACAACTCTTTCTTGCAAAAGAAAAAATTATATAAATATGCTTATATATTTCTTTGCTTGTTAATTTTAGTTTAATAAATTTTAGGGACGGGTCTAAAAATTTAATATAAAAATGAAATTAAATTTTTAGACCCGTCCCTAAAATTTAAATAGGAGGTTTTTTATATGAAAGTTTTAATTCATGGTGTTAATGGAAAAATGGGACAAGAAGTGCAAAAGCAATTAGATGCTTACGAAGATTGTGTTTTACTTGGAGGTTTTGACAAAGAAAATACAGGAAAATTTGCTTTCCCTGTTTATACTAATTATGAAGATATTGCAGAAAAACCAGATGTTATCATTGACTTTTCAATTCCAAAGGCTACTCTTTCAATGCTTGCTTATGCCAAAAAAGAACATATTCCTGTTGTTATTGCAACCACTGGTTTTAGTAAAGAGGAAAATGAGCAAATTATGGAATATTCTAAAGATTTACCTATTTTTAAATCTGCCAATATGTCTTTTGATATTAACTTAATGACTAGAATATTGCAAGAAGTTGCAAAAGCACTTCCTAATACAGATATTGAAATTATCGAAGCACATCACAATAGAAAAATTGATAGTCCTAGTGGTACTGCTCTTTTACTTGCTGATAGTATTAACAAAGCCTTAGATAATAGCATGCATTATGAATTTGATAGGCACAATAAACATGAAAAACGCTCAAAAAATGAAATTGGTTTTTCTTCAATTCGTGGCGGTAATATTGTAGGTGAACATACCGTAGAATTTATTGGTGAAAATGAAACGTTTGAAATTACTCATAAGGCTTATTCTCGTTCTATTTTTGCAGATGGTGCTATTAAAGCTGCCCAGTTTTTAATAGGCAAACCAAATGGTTTTTATACAATGGAAGATTTGTTATAAAGAGATTTAGAGAGATTATATATGGATTTACAATCAAAATATGGAACGAATAAAAGAATACAAATTGGAGGAAAAATAAATTGGTACTAATATATGTCGTAATTTTAGCAGGAATATTTGGAGCAATTGGACAATACTTGGATAAACATTTAGTGAATATAGGAATTAGCAGAAATGACTATTTTTATTATATGTGTCTTAGTATGATTCCATTTTCTATTATTATGATTATAATAGAATATTTTACAAATCAATTAAAATTTGAATTAGGATGGATTCCTATTTTACTGTTGTTAGTTGCTATGTTTTTAAGATACAAAAAGCAACATACAATAGTAGGTTGTCTTACCTATTTAAATCCTTATGAAGATTCTGCTTATCTATCATTAAGTATTGTGATTGCCTTTATTATTGATGTTATACTAGGAATAGAAAATTTAGGTATCATTTCCATTTTATCTATTTTCCTTACTATAGTTGGCGTATTTACTATAGCAAATTCTAAAATTAGAATAAAAAATCTTCAAAAAGATTTATTAGTACGTATTTCTACATCTTTGCTAATGAGTTATGCTACACACTTTATATTGCAATATTGGTCTAATGCTGTTTTCCTTTTTGTTTTAAATTTATTTTTGACCATTATATTTTCAAAAGGATATCATATTTCTTATCATAAAGAGCATAGAAAAATGATTAAATGGGTATTTGTTCAACAGGCATTTGGCTTCTGTTATGTATATTTATGTAATTATTTGGCAAGTAATTCAGTTACTTTAAGTTCTTATGTAAGACCAACTTCTATTATAGCAGTCGTTATTATATCTATGTTCTTTAAAGAGAAAGAGAAAAAACCTACGATAAAACAAATATTGGGAATATTCTTAGTTGTGTTAGGTATTTTCTTAATTCAAAGATAGAAAGATTTGGACTAAGTTCCAAATCTTTCTTCTTTTTAAAATATATTTTTTATATCTAATTTAAACTTGTCATCAATGTGGTGCAAAATAAAAACGCCTTTTTCTAGTTCTGGAATTGCTTCTTGATATTCTTCTATCTCAATATGAGCATTTAAAGAGGTAAGTTCTGTTTCTACCTTTTCTAACTCGTCATGTTCAATGAAAAAAGCAAGTCTATCATATTTTTCCTTCCATGTATTTTGAATTTCTTCCATTCTTCCTTCTACTTCTTCTTTTTCTATTTCATCTTGCTCTAACCTTCCTTTTAATTCTTCTAATTTTTGATTGATTGTTTCTACCGATTTGGTAGTGTAATTTTGTGTGATTATATTAAAACTTACTACCAAGGCAATAACAATAGCACAAATAATAAATTCTTTACGCATTTTTCTTTCTCCCTTCTTTTGCTTGGCAGAAGAAATTTCCTTTTCCATCAATGGTTGCAATTAACGCTTCTTCTGGTTTTATTCCAAATTGATCTACCTGTTTTAAAAGCCAATTATAATCTTTTCCTAATTTTTCTAAATTATCCTTCATAATTTTTCCGTCTACTACTAAATCGTAAGAAATTCCTTCATATTCTGGCATAATATTGAAATCTTCTGGTGTGGTATTTCTTTTATTTGGCTTTGGAATGACGGTTACTTGTCCACTGGTTTCTAAAATAGCATACTCGACATCTCCTATATCAAATATATTGTTACCTCTTAACCTTTCTTGTAATTCGTTAATGGTAAAACGTTCTTTTTTCATATTCTTTTCTACAATTTTACCTCTATATATTAAAATAGATGGTTTTCCACATAAAATTTCTCTCATGCGAACACTTCTTAAATTTATAACAGAAATTGTTAAATGCATAACAAGTAAACCTAAAATTGGTATAATTCCATTGCTAATTGGAATACCGAGGTTCTGTCATAGGAATTGTTGCTAAGTCTGCAATCATAATAGAAATAGCAAGTTCAAATGGTTGCAACTGCCCTATTTCACGTTTTCCCATAAAACGCATAACCACCAAAACAAGTATGTATAAAATTATAGTTCTTACAAATATTAATAACATAGAATTCTCCTTTTTTATTTTTTATTTCAAAATGCATTGTTTGTTTTTTTCTTCAATTTCTAAATGCAAGTTTATTTTATTTTTCACACTTTTTTGCTTATTTATTCATTTTTTGTATATTTTAAAAAAAGATGTGAATAATAACATTATAAAACCATGTAAATTGCAATATATTTGTAAATTTTCAAATAAGGAGGTTTTAGTTATGTCAGAGAATCAAACTCAAAGTCAATCTCAAAGTGGTGCTAGCACCGTATGGCAAATTGTTGGTAGATTAATTACTGCTGCTATCGTTCTTGCCATTACTGCATTTTTCACACCAGGATTTCAAATTAGTAATATTTGGGCATTAGCAGCTGCTGCTATTGTTCTTACTGTTATAGATTACTTAATTGTAAAATTTACTGGTCTTCATGCTAGCCCTTTTGGTAAAGGTTTTGTAGGATTTGTACTTTCTGCTGTTGTTTTATACGTAACACAATATTTCGTAGCAGGATATACAATTTCTTGGATGGCTGCTATTATAGG
>CANRLO010000126.1 GCA_947631495.1 uncultured Clostridia bacterium | reverse complement strand
TAAACAAGATTATACAAAAAAAGAGTTGCGTTAGCAACTCTCAGAAAGAAAAATCAACGATTTTTCTTATTTTTTATCAGAAATGTATCTTTTGCAAACTGCTCTGCTGTTTCTTCTATAAAGTTCCAAAAACTAGGATACTCTAGAATTTCTCCAGTATATTCTATTTTTCTAGACAAATATTCTTCTAGTTCTTTTTTCCATGTTGTCTTTATCCTTTCATCAAAAAGAGCAATTCCTGTATTTGGTAGAATTTCTGGAATTTCTTGTAATGTTTTCATAGAAACACGCTTATCTTTAAGCATAAGATAGTTGATTTCTCCATAACTTTTGTACAGACCATTTTCAGAAAAGAAATAATTAAAACTCCACTCTTTGTTATTTCTTGGATTTATTACTTTTTCATTTTCTTTATTCCATATAAAAGAATCTATTAGAAATTTTCCAAAAAAATAATAATCTAAATATAAATGGGCATACATACCAAATTTGATAGAATCGTTTGGAATATATAATTCTTTTTTTGCTTGTTCTAAATCTGGCACACACAATATACCATTAGATGCTTTTTTTCGATAATGCGTTTTTTGCTTGTCTGCTTTTGCTAAGTCTGGAATTAGATTTCCAGCCATAAAATTGATTTTATCTAATTGCAAAATAGGACTTAATTTTGAATAGACTTGCTGTGCGAAGCTAAGATGATACAACATTCCCGGCATATGATTTTCCTCCTTATTTTAATGCTACTATTTCTTCGTCTTGTTTTAATTCTTCTCCTAGAAATTTAAATACACTATTATCTTTTTGCATAGCAAGAAGTCCTATTTCTTTATCGTTTTTTAGTCTACTACTAGCATATTTTAGAATAATTGGCTTATTTTCTACCGCCAATTTTACAACTTCTTTATCATCACGCATTTCTTGTGTTGCATAATATAAAATTTGCCCACTTACCTTTAGTCCACTTATTAATAAATCTCTATCTTCTAATAGCTTTCCTTTTGCATAGCAATAAGTCCAACCTAATTTACTAACTGATTCATACACAATTTCTCTATCTTCTTTTAAAATGTCTGATGCAAATTCTAAAGCTTCTGCATTGTTTTTTACTGCTTCTAATACAATTTCTCTGTCATTTTTTAATTCTTCATCTGCAAATTCTAACAATTTTCCATTTTCTTTTACTGTTTTTAATACATAATCTCGATTGCTAGAATTTTGCTTCATATTTGTTACTTCAATTGGCTCTGGCATTTTTTCTCCTACTTTCTTTTACTAATTTTACATCTACCATATATATCTATTATATTTTTAAGTGAGCTTGTGTGGGGACCGACAAATTATAGTCTGTTAATCAATTTTTGTATTAGGAAAAATTGATTTATAGACTATTATGCAGTTGGGACGAACGCAAAAAATAAAATAGATATATATGGTAGATTAAAAAATTTTGATTATTGCTCTTTTATTTTTTTTGCTAAACTTTCTGTGATTCCTTTTACTTTTGTTAATTCTTCTATACTTGCATTTTTAATTTTTTCTACACTGCCAAATGTTTGCATTAACAATTTTTTCTTTGTTTCTCCAATTCCTACAATATCATCTAAAGCAGAATGGGTTAACTCTTTTTCTCTTAGTTTTTTATGATAGCCAATGGCAATATCGTGAACACTGTCTTGAAAACGTGTAATTAAGTTTAACAATTCTTGCGATATAGTAAGTTCTTTTCTATTTTCATCCATTAACGCTCTTGTTTGGTGCTTATCGTTTTTAACCATTCCAAAAACAGGAATAGATAAGTTGTAACTTTTTACTGCTTCAATGCCTGCTCTTATTTGTGTAATACCACCATCTACAAAAATTACATCTGGCAATCTTCCAAAGCTTCCATTTTCCTCATCAATAGAATGTTTTAATCTTCTTTGAATAACTTCTTTCATGCAAGCTGGGTCATCTTGTGAATAGATTGTTTTAATTTTAAATCTTCTTGCTAAATTTTTCTTAATATTGCCATCTTGCATAACGCTCATTCCTGCTACCATATTTGTTCCAGATAAGTTTGAAATATCGTAACATTCAATTTTTCTTGGCATTTTTTCTAATTTTAAAACTTCTTTTAATTCTGCTAAAACATTGTATTGCTCTTTATTTTTATTTTCTAAGGTAATTAAAGCATTTCTTTCTGCCATTTCTACTAACCTTAGTTTTTCACCCTTTTGTGGTGTTTTTATTTCTACTTTTCTTCCTGCTACTTTGCTTAACGATTCTTCTATTAGTGCTTTATCTTCAATTTCTTCCTTCATCATTATTTTGTTAGGTAAAATGGTTCTTCCAATGTAATATTGTTTTACAAACTCAGAAACAATTCTTTCTTCTGCTTCATCTTCCATATTTTTTAAGAAGAAATGCTCCCTTCCTATCATTTTGCTTTTTCGTACAAAGAAAACTTCTATGCAAACTTCAAAATCGCCTCTTGCAAAGCCAATAACATCTATATCGTTTTCTGTAATATTGGATACTTTTTGTTTTTCTGAAATACGTTCAATAGCAATGATTTTATCTCTTACATAAGCTGCTTTTTCAAATTCCATTTTGCTTGATAATTCTTGCATTTCTTGTTCTAATTGCTTTACAATTTTTTCTGTTTTTCCTTCAAGCAAAAGCATAATTTCATCAATTTGTTTGCGGTATTCTTCTTTTGAAACATAGCCTTGGCAAGGAGCTAAACATTTTTTGATATGGTAATTTAAACAGGGTCTATCTTTATATTTGAAAGTACGGCATTGCCTAATTTTAAACTTTTCTTTTATGAAGTCTACCATTTCTTTGGCAGCGCCTGCTGAGGCATATGGTCCAAAATATTTAGCACCATCATTTAAAATTCTTCTTGTAATATAAATATTAGGATAATCTTCTTGTAAAGTAATTTTTATATAAGGATAAGTTTTATCATCTTTTAATAATACATTAAATTTTGGACGATTTTTCTTAATTAAATTACACTCTAAAATAAGGGCTTCTGCTTCATTATCTACCACAATATACTCAAAGTGGTCAATTAGAGAAACCATATTTTCAATTCGCTTTGTTTTTTTATTTTTTCGAAAATACTGCCTTACACGATTTCTTAATGAAACTGCTTTTCCTACATAAATGATGTTATCGTCTTTATCGTGCATTATATAAACGCCTGGTTTATGTGGCAATTTCTTTAGTTCTTGTTCAATATCAAACATTTCTTTTTTCCTCTTTTTGTATTATACCACGGATTTTTGTATAACAAAAGTTTTTTTCTTATTTCGTTACAAAAATGTTGCTAAACTATTTTTTTAGCAACAAAAATTTCTGTAAAATATGTTTCTTGTCTAAAGTTATCCACATTTTGTAAATTTTAACCCCCGTCCCTAAAATTTACTAAAATTTCTAAAGCATAAAAAATAAGAAAAATCGTTGATTTTTCTTTCTGAGAGTTGCTAACGCAACTCTTTTTTTGTATAATCTTGTTTA
>CANRLO010000125.1 GCA_947631495.1 uncultured Clostridia bacterium | reverse complement strand
ATATGTCTTCTAGTTCTTTCTAATTTACGATTTACTTTAGTAATCATATTTTTCTCCTTTCTACTAATGTAACAGCATTAGTAATTTAGATAATTTGTTTCTACTTCTTACCTGCTTTACCTTCTTTACGTCTAATATGCTCATCTGCATATTTAATACCTTTACCATGATATACTTCTGGTGGTCTCTTTGTTCTTACTACTGCTGCTGTTTGACCAACTGCTTCTTTATCTATTCCTCTTACAATAATTGTATTTGGATTTGGAACATCAAATGTAATTCCTGCAGGTTCTTCCATTTCTACTGGATGAGAGTAACCTAAATTCATTACTAATTTCTTTCCTTGTTTTTGTGCTCTGTATCCAACACCAACAATTTGTAATTCTTTTTGATATTCATTACGAACACCTTCTATCATGTTGGCAATTAAAGTTCTTGTTAGTCCATGTAAACTTTTATTTGCTGCTTCATCATCTGGTCTTGCAATATGAATTACATTTCCTTCAATGGCAACACTCATGTTTTTGTGGATTTCTCTTTCTAATGTTCCTTTAGGTCCTTTTACCGTTATATGATTTCCGTCTAATTTTACTTCTACACCTTCTGGTACGGTAATAGGTTTATTTCCTATTCTTGACATGACTGGTTTTCCTCCTTTACTTCTAATGACAGGGACACATCTTACCTCTTAGTCACTTTCACTTTAGGTTAAGGTATGCTCCCTATTTATTTTTACTACCATACGTAAGCTAGTACTTCTCCTCCTAAACCTTCATTTCTTGCTTCTTTATCTGTTTTAATTCCTTTTGAAGTAGAAATTAAGGCTATTCCTAGTCCATTTAATACTTGTGGTAATTCGTCTTTTGACGCATATACTCTTAATCCTGGTTTGCTAATTCTTTTTATTCCATCGATGACTCTAGCACCTTTTTCATCATATTTTAATGTAATTCTTATGATTCCTTGTGCATCATCTTTTATTTCTTCAAATGCTTTGATATATCCTTCTTCAAATAGAATTTTAGCAATTGCTTTTTTCATATTAGAAGCTGGAACATCAACAGTTTTATGCTTTGAACTATTAGCATTTCTGATTCTTGTTAGCATATCTGCTATTGGGTCTGTTGTATTCATATTAAATATTTCCCTCCTTTTTCCCTTACTTTTCTTTTATTCTACCAACTTGCTTTTTTTACTCCAGGAATTTCACCTTTATGTGCTAATTCTCTAAAACATACACGGCAAATTCCATATTTTCTAATATAAGCATGTGGTCTTCCACAAAGTTTGCATCTATTATATTCTCTTGTTTTGTATTTTTGCTCTCTTGCTTGCTTAACTTTTAAAGATTTCTTAGCCATTGGCTTTCTCCTTTCTTTTAACTTCTAAATGGCATTCCTAATAATGTTAATAATTCTCTTGCTTCTTCGTCTGTCTTAGCGGTAGTAACAAATATAATATCCATACCTCTAATTTTGTCTACTTTATCATATTCGATTTCAGGGAAGATTAATTGTTCTTTTACACCCATAGAGTAGTTTCCTCTACCATCAAAAGAATTTTTTGATACTCCTCTAAAATCTCTTACTCTTGGAAGTGCTACATTAAATAGTTTGTATGCAAAATCATACATTTTTCCTTGTCTTAATGTAACTTTACATCCCATATTAACGCCTTCTCTAATTTTGAAAGCAGCGATTGCTTTCTTTGCTTTTGTGATAATTGGTGTTTGACCAGTTATCATTTTAATATCATTAATAGCGTTTTCTAATGATTTTGGATTGTCTTTGATATCTCCTAATCCTACATTAATTACTATTTTTTCTAATTTTGGAACTTCCATAACTGATTTATAATTGAATTTTTTCATTAATGCTGGAACTACTTCTTTTTGATATTGTTCTTTTAATATTTCCATAATTTATGTATTTCCTCCTTTCATTTGACAGGGGACATATCTTACCTCTTGGTCACTTCCACTTAGGCTAAGGTATGTCCCCTACCCTCGTGATTAAGTGTTCAAGTAGTTTTAATGTCCTTCTTATTTTAGTTTAGCGTTGCATTTTCTACAAACACGTACTTTTTCGTCTTTTTCTATTTCATAACCAATTTTTGTAGCCTTTCCACATTTAGGGCAAACTACATTTACTTTACTTGCATGAATAGCGCATTCTACTGGTATAATGCCACCTTCTTCACCTTGTTTTCTTGGCTTTACATGTTTCTTTCTAATATTAATACCTTTTACTATAATTTTTTCTGTTTTTGGTATTACTTCTAAAACTTCTCCTGTTTTACCTTTATCATTTCCAGATAAAACTTTAACATTGTCGCCTTTTTTTATTTTCATTTTTCTTTTTCACCTCTTTTTTTAGAATCTTTACTTCTATTAAAGAACTTCTGGAGCTAAAGATAATATTTTCATATAATCTTTATCTCTTAATTCTCTAGCAACAGGTCCAAAAATACGAGTTCCTCTTGGGTTTTTATCTTCTCTTATAATAACTGCTGCATTTTCATCAAATCTTACATAGGATCCATCTGCTCTTCTAATTGGTTTCTTTGTTCTTACTACTACTGCTTTTACAACATCACCTTTTTTAACAACTCCACCAGGTGTTGCTGTTTTAACAGAAGCAACGATTACATCACCAACACCAGCATATTTACGATAAGATCCACCTAAACATCTAATGCACATAATTTCTTTTGCACCAGTGTTATCAGCTACTTTTAATATGGATTGTTGTTGTACCATTTTCGCTTTTCCTCCTTTTTAATTTGTCAGGGGACATATCTTACCTTTTGGTCACTTCTACATGGGCTAAGGTATGTCCCCTCCCCTTGTGATTAAGTGTTCAAATGGTTTGAATATTCCCTATTTTTCTATTTAATAATAGCCTTTTCTACTATTTTTACAACTCTGAATCTTTTATCTTTTGATAAAGGTCTTGTTTCCATGACTTGTACTTTATCGCCGATTCCACATTCATTGTTTTCATCATGAGCTTTTAATGTATAAGTTCTTTTTTGAATTTTTCCATAAGTTTTATTTTTCTCGTTTGTCTCTACGGCTACTACTACAGTTTTGTCCATCTTATTAGATTTTACAATTCCTGTAAAAGTTTTACGAAGATTTCTTTCTTCCATATTCAAATCTCCTTTCTTCGATTATTTTGCTTCTTGTAATTTTCTTTCTGTTAATACAGTATTAATTTTTGCAATGTCTTTTTTCACTTCTTTTATTTTCATAGGATTATCTAATCCATTTGTTGCTAAGCTAAATCTTAGTTTGAATAGTTCAGATTTTAATTCTCCTAATTCTTTTTCTAGATCTGGTGAAGACATTTTTCTTATTTCATTAATCTTCATCACTCTCACCACCTATTTCAGTTTCTTTTTTAACAAATTTACACTTAACAGATAGTTTATTTCCAGCAAGTCTTAGTGCTTCTCTTGCTGTTTCTTCAGGTACTCCTGCTATTTCAAACATTACTCTTCCTGGTTTT
>CANRLO010000124.1 GCA_947631495.1 uncultured Clostridia bacterium | reverse complement strand
GTTATTACTTATAAAATAACACCAAAAACCGGAAATATTGTAGGAATTCGTATTGCAACAGGAGTAGAAGATGTAATGCTAATTACAGACACTGGAACTATCATTAGATTAAAAGTAGACGAAATTAGCGTACTTGGAAGATCAACACAAGGTGTTACTCTAATGAGAACAAACGACGGTGGAAAAGTAGTAAGTATAGAATTAATAAACCCAGAAGAAGAAATGCAAGAAGAAGAATAGAAATAAAAGAGCACTTTCTAAATATAGAAAGTGTTCTTTTTATAAAAAATCTAAATCAAAAAATTATATTTAATTTTTTATCCTTTTTTTGAAAAACGAATATCATCTCCAAAAAAATGACAAATATGATAATGTCCAACCAAACGAGATACAATTCTTTCATCATAAGTAGCAAATAAATTATCTAAACTTAAATTAGTAGAAATAATAGTTTTTGTAGCTTTCTTACTATTTAATAAACGGGTATTAATAATATTAAATAATTCAGAAAATTTCATATTATTAATACATTCAGTTCCCAAGTCATCAATAATTAATAAATCTACATTTAATAAAGAATCATAAATATCTTTTGAAGAATTTTCTTTTCCAAAACGATAATCCATAATTGTATCTAACATAACAGGAGCAGTTTGGTAAAGAACTGTTTTTCCTTGTTTTAATAATTCATTTGCAATACAACTAGATAAAAAAGATTTGCCAAGTCCTGTATTTCCAGTAAATAAAAGATTCTTTTTATCAGTATCATCAAATTCTTCAATAAAAGTATGAGCAAGTTTATAAATAAACTCCATATTTTTTCTAGGAGAAATTTTTGAATGATATTTTTCTTCATTTACTTCATTAGAATAAAAATCAAATGAAAAATGTTCAAAATTTTCTTTTTCTAAATTTGATAAATTTGATTTGTTGTATTCTAAATTAAATAATTTTTGTTTCAAACAATGACACATGCTAGTTTCATGTAAATTCGTAATATAACCTGTATCATTACAATCTTCACATTCATAATGAGGTTTTAAGTAATTTTCATCTTTTCCAATAGAAGAAAGAATTGTTTGTTTTTGCTTTTTTAAATTATTTATTTTTTCATTTAACTCTTGTAATAAAGAATTATCTTTATGAGAAATCATTTGTCTAGAAATAGAAATAGCCTCTTTACTAATTTCATCATCAATTTTTTGTAATTGAGGGTGTACTTTATAAAGATTATTTTTTCTTTCTTCAGCCTCATAAATAGCTTGAAGTCTCTTTTTTTCATATTCAGTTAATAAAGTTTTTAAATTAGAAGAATTCATGAAAACTCCTTATAAATTAAAATTTGCATATAAGCTATCTAAATTATCATATTTTCTTTGGTCATAATTTTGGTAGCCTGTCTTTTTCTCTAATTCTTTAATATCTTTTTTCTTTTGTTTTAATTGCAATAAGAAGGATTGTATTTCAGTTGGTGTTTTAAATCCTCTATCATGCCAATCAGTTAATAATTTATCTAAATAGTCAAAATTAGGATTTGTTTTTGAAGTAGTTTTCTTTAATGCAATTTCAATAACATCAAAAGGAAAACTATAATCAATTGACCATTTTTCTACATAAGCCTGCTCATATTGTGTAAGTTGCCTTGTATAACCAAGCTTTTTACAAATTGCCTTATATAAAGTATTTAATTTTTCTTGTTTTTCATAATAGCGGTCTAAATCGTCAAAAGTTTGAATATGGTTCTTATACCAAGCATCTGCTACCGCTTGAATATAGTTCCTATGAAGTGCGGAACGATTAAAGCAATAGCGAAATAAAGCAATCATAACTTGTTCATCAAAGCCATATTTTTTAAACCATAAATCAATATCACTATACCAAGAAGGAGACATGATACCTTGAAAAAATTCATTGTTAATGTTTTCAATAGCCTTTGCACGATACTGATTTTGAGCAGTTTGCTTTAAAGTTTCAGCAGATAAAGAAACTTTTGGCTTGTATAATTTGTGAAGTTCAATTTCTTGAAGATTATTTATTACGTATCCCATATTTTTTTTAGTAATAACTCCAAGTTCTTCCCAATACTTAACAGCATCTTGAATAACTTTAAAGTCTAATTCTAATTTTTTTGATAAATCGTTAATTTTAATATCTTTTCCATATTTAGATAGGAAAATCATATATAAATATACTTTAATATAATCACCATTTGTTTGTGATAAATATTCAGTAAAAAAGATATCTGGTAATTCAGTATTAGAAAATAACATAGGTACATCATTTTGTTCTAATTTCATAATAGTTCTCCTTTCTAAATAGATTGTTCAAATTATATCACGCAAAAAATAAAAATACAAGGTGAATTTTGCGGAAATTATTGGAATTATGTTGTTATTTAATAGTAAAAATATTATAAGTAAGAATTATATATTATTTATTAATCTTTTTTGTATAAATAAATTTTGTGACTTTTCCAAAAAGAAAATAAATAACGAAAAACATATAAAATGTTTTCTTGCCTAAAACCAAATAAAGAAATGAGCAAAACAGGAAAACAAGTAATAATAAAAACAATTATTTTAGTAAATAAATCTAGCATTAATATTTTTGTAATAATAAAAATGATAAACCACCAAATGAAATTTAAAATAGCAGTTGGATAATCTATAAAACCAAAAAGTTTAGTTTGAAAACGATAATTTTGAGGAAAAATAAATTTCATAAAAAACAATCCTTTCTTATCTTATAAAAAAATATAATAATAAAAAATATTTAAAATTAAGTATTTTTTTTAAATATAAAAAATTAAAAATATAAAACAAAAATAAATAAAAAATAATTAAAATAATAAATTTAAAATAATAAATTTAAAATAATAAATAATAATAATTAAAATAATAATAAAATAAAAAAAGTAAAAATTTAATTTAAAAATTTCATTTTATTTGTAAAACCACTAAAATTAGCAGAAACATCAGTTGAAATTCCACCAATTAATTCTCTAACATAAGAGTTTGCTTTTGATAATGCATAAATGCCTCCAATATATAAAAATTTAGAAAATAAATCTTGACTATTAAATTGCAGAGAAAAAATAACAAGTAATATAATACTAACGAAAGACTGCAATAATAAAAGTCCAAATAAAGTTCTAAGCCAAGTTTTAAAAAACCAAGAAGTAGAATGGTTAATTAAAGTTAAAAAAGAGAAAGGTGTAATTAAAATAAAAACTTTTAATAAAATATAACGTAGCGAATAAGAAAATATTAAATTAAATAATCCTAAAGAAATAAAACTTTTCATTAAACCATCTACTGAAAAAATATTAAAAGAATTTTCTTCAATATGAATAATAGAATTTAATTCTAATAATAAATTAGAAAAAGAAATATCCATATGAAAAATATTTTTTCCAATTTCACAAATAGAAGATGAAATTAAATAATTTATTGATAATATTTTTTCACAAATAAAATAAGAACTATTAATACAAATTCCAAAAATTAATAATTTAAAAATAAATTGA
>CANRLO010000123.1 GCA_947631495.1 uncultured Clostridia bacterium | reverse complement strand
ACTAAGTCTTTTGCTTCTTTTAATCCTAATCCTGTAGCATCTCTAACTACTTTGATTACTTGGATTTTGTTTGCTCCAGCATCTTTTAATACAACATCAAAAGATGTTTTTTCTTCTGCTGCAGCTCCTGCTACAGCTCCTCCAGCTGCTGGTGCAGCTGCTGCTACTGCAGATACTCCATATTTTTCTTCAATTGCTTTTACTAATTCAGCAAGTTCAGCTACTTTTAAGCTGTCAATTTTTTCTAATAATTCTTCTATCATTTTAATATTCTCCTTTTTATTTTATATTATTTAGTGATTTAAGTTCACTACTCTAAATTAATTTTTTATAAAACAAATTAGAAACGAGTATAACAAGGCAGTTGAGCTAAAAAACCGGAGGCGTACATATAGTACGTCGAGGATTTTTTATGCGATGACTAACGACGTTAGACGAAGTTTATAATTTGTTTTAAGCGTTTGCTTCTTTTTGAATACGCACTTGGTCTAATCCAACTGCAAGTTTAGAAATATTTCCAAGTAATGCACCTGCAAGCATACCAAGTAATTCTTGTCTTGATGGTAATTTTGCTAAAGTAACTAATTCTTCTACAGACATTACTTTGCCTTCTACTATACCACCTTTAATTTTATAGAACTCATTATCTTTTGTAAATTTGTAAATTGCTTTTAATGGTTCTACATAGTCTTCTTCTGCTATAATAACAGCTGTAGGTCCTTCTAATACAGAATCAAGTCCTGTTTCTCCATTTGCATTTAATGCTCTTTTTACAATATTATTTTTAATAACTTTGTATTCAGATTTTGCATCTCTTAATGTGTTTCTTAAAGATGTTACGCTATCTACTGTTATTCCTCTGTAATCTGCTAAAAGTACTAATTTAGCATCTTTTAATTTTCCTGCTAATTTACTTACTTCTTCTTCCTTTTGTTTTAAAACTGTTTCACTTGCCACTTTTATTTCACCTCCAATTATATTAATTTTCTTTATAGCACTATTTTTAAATTTATATTTTTCATATTTTATATATTCTAATTTTAAAAATAGTTTCTAGCATATAAAAATCCAATCTTATAGCCATAAACAAGGCATATAAAGATTGGATTTAAAATCTCTTTCTCTATTTGCCTCGGTAGGACTTATTGATATTGCCTACTTTCTTTGGCTACTATAATTATTTTTGATCAATATACAATCCAGGTCCCATTGTAGTAGAAATAGATACACTCTTAATATATTGTCCCTTTGCTGCAGCTGGTTTTGCTTTAATAATAGCTCCCATAATTGCATCATAGTTTTCTAATAATTTTTCTGCTCCAAATGATACCTTTCCAAAACCTAGGTGAATAATGTTGGTTTTGTCTAATCTGTATTCTACTTTACCAGATTTAATTTCATTGATAGCTTTTGTTACATCCATAGTAACTGTTCCAGATTTAGGGTTTGGCATTAAACCTTTTGGTCCTAATACTTTACCTAATCTTCCTACAACGCCCATCATATCTGGAGTTGCTACGATTACATCATAGTCAAACCAATTTTCTTTTTCGATTTTTGGTATTAATTCTTCTGCTCCAACAAAGTCAGCTCCTGCTTTTTCAGCTTCTTCTGCTTTTGGTCCTTTAGCAAATACTAATACTCTTAGTGTTTTACCTGTACCATGTGGAAGTACTGTTGTACCTCTTACTTGTTGGTCTGCATGTTTTGAATCTACGCCTAGTTTTACGTGTAATTCAACTGTTTCATCGAATTTTGCTTTTGGCATTTTTTCGATAATTTCAAGTGCTTCTTTTGCTTCATAAAGTTTGTTCTTTTCAACTAACTTTTGGCACTCTGCTATTCTTTTTCCTGCTTTCATTTTTTCCTCCTTTGGTACAAACGAAACTTTTATTTAAAGTTTCTCCCATATTTTTTAATTTTAGTCAACAACTACAACACCCATAGATCTTGCAGTTCCTGCTACCATGCTCATTGCTGCTTCTAATGATGCTGCATTTAAGTCTGGCATTTTTTCTTTGGCAATTTCTTCTACTTGTGCCTTTGTAATAGTTCCTACTTTATCCCTATTTGGTTTTCCAGAACCTTTTTGAATTTTAATTGCCTTTTTAATTAGCACTGCTACTGGTGGTACTTTTGTTATGAAATCGAAAGATTTATCTTTATATACTGTAATAACAACTGGAATTATCATTCCTGGTTGGTTTGCAGTTCTATCATTAAATTCTTTTACGAATTGCATAATATTAACACCACTTGATCCTAATGCTGGTCCTACTGGTGGAGCTGGTGTAGCTTTTCCTGCTTCAATTTGTAATTTTATTAAATTACTAATTTCTTTTTCTGCCATTGTGCTTTGCACCTCCTTTGGTTTTGATGTATATTTACATCGTATATAATTATAGATAATTTATTAATTTGGTAACATGCTAATTTCACAATTAGTTTGTTTCCATTTTAAACAATTTTAGTAACTTGTGAGAAATCTACTTCTATTGGAGTTTCTCTTCCAAACATAGAAACTAATACTTTTACTTTACGCTTGTCTGTATTAATTTCTTGTACTGTTCCAACACGTCCATCAAAAGAACCTCCTGTAATAGATACAGTATCTCCCTCTACATAGTCAATATTGACACTTGGAAGTTCAAATCCCATTTGTCTAATTTCTTGTTCTGTAAGTGGAATAGGGTCTGTTCCAGAGCCTACAAATCCAGTTACACCTCTTGTATTACGAACTATGTACCATGTTGCTTCTGTTACAATCATTTTTACTAAAACATAACCTGGAAAAACTTTTTTTAAATTCGTTTTCTTTTTACCATTTTTGATTTCTATTTGTTCCTCCATAGGAACTACAATTTCAAAAAAGTAATCTTCTAACTCTCTGTTTTTTACGGTTTTCTCTAAGTCTGTTTTTACTTTATTTTCATATCCAGAATAAGTATGTACAACATACCATCTTGGTTCTAAGTTTTCTGTTTCTTGAGACATAAAGATAAGCCTCCTTTAATTATTCACTTACATTTTCCGAAGTTTGCATTTCTTCATTTTCTGTATTTTCTACATTTTCTGTATTATCTTGAATTTCTTCATTTTCTGATTCTGAAGCAACCTCATTTGTTATTTCGTTTGTTGAATCTACCATTTGTTTTAGTTTGTTAATACCATATGTATTCATTTTTTCAAATGCTAAATCTAATACAAACACAATAACTGCTGTAATAAGTACAATTGTAATAACCGCAATTGTATTATTTACTAATTGCTTTGGTGTTGGCCAAATAACCTTTTTTAATTCTGCTTTAAAATCTTTAAAAAAGTGCTTTTTTTCTTTTTTAGTTTTTGCTTCTTTTGGCATTCCTAATTCCTCCTTTAGGAAGTTTTATTTTGTTTCTTTGTGTGTTGTACGTTTTTTGCAGTATTTGCAATATTTTACAACTTCTAATCTGTCTGTATTATTTTTTTTGTTTTTTTCTGTCATGTAATTTCTTCTTTTACATTCTGTACATTCTAATGTAATTGGTTCTCTTGCTCCTTTTGCAGCCATTTT
>CANRLO010000122.1 GCA_947631495.1 uncultured Clostridia bacterium | reverse complement strand
TCTGTTAAACCATATCCTTGAATCATAACTACACCAATACTATTGAAGAATTTAATTACTTTTATATCCGCAGAGGCAGAACCATAAATAATAGTTCTTAGTCTTCCACCTAAGTTGTCTAAAATGCTTTTAAATAGCTTTCTTCTAATATCAATATGGAAGAATAGTAAGAAGTTAGAAAGTGCCATCATCATTTTCACAGGAATTTCTAGTTTCTTTTGTTTGATTGTCTTCCAAATTTGTCGATACATAATTTCCAAAACAGCAGGAACACATACCATACCACTAATTTTATATTCTACTAAGTTTTTGGCAATATGTTTTAAACCATCACAATAACAAATTTCAAAACCAACAAAGAAGCAGAATAAGTAAGTGGCTGTGCACTCTAACGTGTGGTGCAAAGGTAAGAAGGATAAAATGTTATCATCATCTTTTGCTTTAATTAAAGTAGTCATACCAGATACATTAGAGCAAATATTTCTTTGGGAAAGCATAACAGCTTTTGACATACCCGTAGTTCCAGAAGTAAAAATTAAAACAGATAACTTGTCTGGGTCAATTTTAATAGTATCATAAGCAGTATTACCATTAGCAAGAAGCATTTTACCTTCTTCAATTAATTGCCAAAAAGAAAGAATACCATTTTCTTCATCATGTCTATCTGCATTCATATTGATATAATATTTTAAATTTGTTATATTCTTTTCTTTAATGTTCTTAAAAGTTTCTAAAAACTTTCCATCAAACACAACAGCTTCTGCTTTACTTCTGATTAAAGAAGTTTCAATTTCATTTTGTGGTAAAAGATGGTCAAGTGGAACAGAAACCATATTTCCATTGTTAATTGCCATATAAGATACTGGCCATGGATATTGGTTATGACTAATAATAGCTACTTTTTTCTCCTCTAACCCCATATCTAAAAGTTTGGTAGAAAGTGCTTTTACATGTTCAAAATGTTCTTTAAAAGTAACATGTACATATTCTGGAACCTTTGCTGTAGAATCTTTTTTATAAGTAAAGGCAACTTTATTGGCAAATTTAGCAGTTGCCGTGTCAATTAACTCACGAAAAGTATCTACATGCATTTCAGGATAAATCATATTTTTTTGTGGCTTAAAAGTATCGCTCATGTTAAAACTCCTATCTTTGTTGAAATTTTTCTTCAACTTATTAAAATCTAATTTCGCCCCTTCATTATATTCTAAAATAAAAAAAATTACAAGAAAATTGACTATTTCGTCTAAAAAATATATAATAAAAACATAAAAAAAGATGTTAGGAGGAAATCTCATGTCAAATCTAATTTATATTATGGGAAAAAGTTCATCAGGAAAAGATACAATAAAAAATGAAATAGAAAAATTATTATCTTGCAAAGTGTATGTTCCTTATACAACAAGACCAATTAGAGAAGGAGAAAAGGACGGACGAGATTATCATTTTTTAACACAAGAACAATTTGCTCATTTAGAGCAATTAGGAAAAGTAATGGAAAAAAGAGTTTATAGAGTAAAAGTACCAGAAGGAACAGCATTATGGACTTATGCAACAGTTGATGATGAACAATGGAAAAGTCAAGGAGATTTTCTAACAGTAGGAACATTAGAATCATATGAACAATTACAAGAATATTTCAAAAAAGAAAAGGATAAAAATCTAATACCAGTATACATTGAAATAGATGAACAAGAAAGAAGAAATCGATATATTAAAAGAGAATCGAAAGAAAAACAACCAAATATGGAAGAAATAGAAAGAAGGTTGCAAGCAGATAATATAGATTTTTCAGAAGAAAAATTAAGACAAGCAGGAATTACAAAAAAACAAAGATTTCAAAACTATGATTTACAAGAATGTGTAAGTAAAATTAAAAACTATATTGATTCTGAAATAGAAGTTAATAAAACATTTAAAGATAAAAACCAATTAGAAGAAATGGAAAGATAACAAAAGAATATCAATTTGATATTCTTTTATCTAAGTAAAGAAGTAATTTATAATATAAAAAATGCAGAAAGGATAGAAATAAGAATGAAAGTAGGGTTCGTTCATTTAGGATGTAGCAAAAATTTAGTAGATACAGAAATGACAATAGGATTGTTTAAAGAAAATGGCTACCAAATTGTAAATAATGCAAAAGAAGCAGATATTATTGTAATCAACACTTGTGGTTTTATTACCCCTGCCAAAGAAGAAGCAATTAACACCATTTTAGAAATGGCAGAAGAAAAAAAGAGAAGATGCCAGTATTTAATTGTTATGGGATGTTTAGTTCAGCGCTATAAAGAAGATTTACAAAAATCCATTCCAGAAGTAGATTTATGGATTAAATACGACTCTTACGATACGATTTGGGAGCAAATAGAAGCGGTAATTAAACCTGAAAAAACAAAAGCAAAAACATTAGATTTTTTAAATAGAACCATTACCACAGGAGAAAATTTTGCTTACTTAAGAATTGCAGAAGGTTGTAGCAATTTCTGCACCTATTGTGCCATCCCTAAAATTAGAGGAAAATATAGCAGTAGAAAAATAGAAGATATTTTAGAAGAAGCCAAGCAACTAGCAAAAGAAGGATATAAAGAAATCATTGTCATTGCACAAGATACTACAAAATATGGAATCGATTTATATGGAAAACCACGCTTAGCAGAACTATTACAAAAACTATGTAAAATACAAGGCATAAAATGGTTACGTTTCTTATATGCTTACCCAGAAACTATTACCGATGAACTAATAGAAGTAGTAAAAAAGGAAGAAAAAATTTGCTCTTATTTTGATATTCCAATTCAACACATTGCCAATCCAGTATTAAAAAGAATGAATCGAAACAGTGATAAGCAAAGTATAGAAAAATTAATTACAAAATTAAGAAAAGAAATTCCAGATGTCGTCATTCGAACAACAGTAATGGTAGGCTTTCCAGGAGAAACCAAAGAAGACTTTAAAGAATTATATGAATTTGTAAAGAAAACGAAATTTGATAGACTAGGAGCATTTTCTTATTCAAAAGAAGAAAATACACCAGCAGAAAAATTACCAAACCAAATTCATTGGAGCACAAAGAAAAGTAGATACAATAAAATTATGAGTTTGCAACAAGAAATAGCAGAAGAAAAACAAAAAGAATTAATTGGAACAAAATTAGAAGTATTAGTCGAAACCAAAACCTTTGATAACAAATATTATGTAGGAAGAAGTTATAGAGAGGTGCCAGACATTGACGGTCTAATTTATATACCAACAATAACGACAACAATGACCGAAAAAGACTTGTTAGGAAAATTTGTAACTTGCACAATTACTGGTGCACAAGGTTATGACCTAATTGGAAATTTTAGGGACGGGGGTTAAAATTTCCAAAAAGTTTATAAAAAAGGGACGGAGCAAAAAATATAAAATCTGTGGATAACTATAAAAAAATTATTAATCATTTAAAAAGTTATCCACAGATTTTATATTTTAAGAACCGTCCCTGAAATATAAATTTTTATTTATTAAAATCAACTTTTACATTTTTTCTTGCTTCTTCACTATCTACAGTAAATAAAGGCTCTGGTTTAA
>CANRLO010000121.1 GCA_947631495.1 uncultured Clostridia bacterium | reverse complement strand
CCACATGGTAAAAACAAGAGAAAAATTAAATAAATTATTAAGTGCAAGAACAGGTCAACCATTAGAAACCATTGAAAAAGATACAGAAAGAGATAATTACATGACAGCAGAAGAAGCTTTAAAATATGGTTTAATAGATGGTATTATGGAAAAAAGACCATAGCATATTATATAAAAAATAAGAAATACACGTTGAATATACTGATTTATATAAAGAATATTTATATAAAATAGAAATAAAATCAAGAATAAAAAACAAAATAAGAACCATACTAAAACGAAAGAATAGAATATAGAAAAAAGGGAGAAGAAAATGGCCAAGACAGATAAAAGTATAAGATGCTCATTTTGTGGAAAATCACAAGATGCAGTAGAAAGAATTATTGCAGGACCAGGAGTATTTATTTGTGATGAATGTATTAAAGTATGTACGAATATTTTAGAAGATGATTCTTATGAAGACGCAGACTTTAGTTATACATTAAATAAAGAAAATACTAAATTACCAAGTCCACAAGAAATAAAAAAGGTATTAGATAGTTATGTAATAGGGCAAGAAGATGCTAAAAAAACATTAGCAGTAGCCGTATATAATCACTATAAAAGAATTAACAACCCACAGAAAAACAAAGAAGACGTAGAAATTCAAAAAAGTAATGTTTTACTACTAGGACCAACAGGTTCTCGGAAAAACCTTGCTTGCACAAACTCTTGCTAGAATTTTGCAAGTTCCATTTGCTATAGCAGATGCTACAACTCTAACAGAAGCAGGCTATGTAGGGGAAGACGTAGAAAACATTTTATTAAAACTAATTCAAAATGCAGACTATGACATTGAAAAGGCAGAAAAAGGTATCGTATATATAGATGAAATAGATAAAATCACAAGAAAATCAGAAAATCCATCTATTACAAGAGATGTAAGTGGCGAAGGTGTGCAACAAGCATTACTTAAAATTGTAGAAGGAACCATTGCCTCTGTTCCACCACAAGGCGGAAGAAAACATCCACATCAAGAGCTAATACAAATTAACACAGAAAACATTTTATTTATATGCGGTGGTGCATTTGAAGGATTAGACAAAATCATCAATGAACGTACAGGAAAGAAAGCAATTGGATTTGGTGCTAATGTACAAAGTCAAAAGGAAATAGATAAATACAAAATCTATGAACAATTATTACCACAAGATTTATTAAAATTTGGTTTAATTCCAGAGTTCGTAGGAAGACTTCCAATAGTAGCAACACTAAGAGAATTAGATAGAAATGCTTTAATAGACATTGTAACAAAGCCAAAAAATGCATTAGTAAAACAATATAAAAAATTATTAGAGTTAGACAATGTAGAACTAGAATTTGAACAAGAAGCATTAGAAGCTATTGTAGATAAAGCCTTAGAAAGAAAAACAGGAGCAAGAGGTTTACGTTCTATTATAGAAGAAATAATGAGAGACATCATGTTTGAAGTTCCATCTAACCCAAGAATAGAAAAATGCATTGTAACAAAAGAAACAGTGCTAGAAAAGAAAGCACCAAAATTAGTTATCAATGAAAAAAAGGAACTAATCAAAAATAAAACATCAAAACCACAAAGAAAAAATACAAATCGCACAGAAGAAACAGCATAATAGAAAAAGGTATAAACTGATTAAAAAGTTTATGCCTTTGTTTGTTTAATTTTATATTCTAAACACTTTTCCTCTAGTAGTTTAAAATTACAACTTAAATCTTTATAGAATTTTGATACTTTGCTATTTTTATTATTGGTAACTATATGATAGATTTTCTCTGCTTTTTCTATGATTTTTTGTCTATTGTTAGGCTTATTTATATAAGAATATTGCTCAGATAGAAGCCTTTTATATCCATAACTTTTATTTTTCATATCTAATAAATAAACACAATCTTCTGGAACTGGAATCATATCCGAAAACCTTATAATTCCTAAATTGTTTTTTGTCTTTTCATTTATAATTTTAAAGAAAGTTAAATTATTTTTATAGGTTTTATGTTTTTGCTTTGGAGAAAATAAAGGAGCAAAATAATAATGTTCCTCTACTATAAGAACTACTCCAATATAAGGTCTTTTCTCATTTTTATTATAAGCAATGTGATTCTCAAATTTACTTAAAAATTTTATATAGTCATTGTCAATAATATAGAAATTTAATTTTCTTATTTTTAATTTTTTACTATTTTTCATATACAGGTCCTTTCACAAAAATAGGGGATACTTTTTTAGTACCCCCATAATTTTTTTGGAAACTCGTTTATAGTATAACTAAAGGCTCGTTTCTAACCTAATGTTCAAAAGGATATTCGTTTATAGGATTTCATCCTAAAGGCTCATATCTAACCTAATGTTAAAACACACTTGTTTATGAATTAAATCAAAGGTTAGTGTTAACCTAGTTTTTGATAAAATATTTTATCAATATTAGTATATTCATTATAACGCTTTTTATTTATAAAAGCAATAGTTTTTCTTTAAATTTTACATAAAGTATAACTAATACTATATAGGCCTGTCCCAAATGGCAATAAATTGCCAAAAAAGGGCGTCCCAAATGGCAATCTTGAAAAATAAGAAAGGGTATGTTAGGATAAAGAAAAAAGAAAAGAGAAGAATAGAGATGCAATATATATTAAAAATAAAAGAAATAGAAGTTCCACTTTGTATTAAAAATTATAAAACAGCAAAAACTATGAAAATATTATTTAAAGAAGATGGAATAGTTGTAACAAAGCCATTTTATGTGCCAAAAAGAGAAGTTGATGCTTTTCTTCAAATAAATGAAGAAAAAATTTATGAAAAATACAAAAATATGCAAGAGATAAAGCGTCAAAAAGAGGGAAGATGGCAAACTGGTCAAACCATTCTATATCACGGAGAGGAATATAGAATTGATAAATCTTATCATAATAAAGATATTATAAGGGTAAGACTTGAAAAGGAAAGTAAAATATTTCGAATTTTTCTTCCAGAGCAAATTCAAAAAGAAGAAGAAAATGCTTATATAGAACAAGCAGTAAGAAAACTTTTTAAAGAAAATACAGAGTTTATGTTACAAGAAAAACTACCATATTGGAGTAAAAAAACCAATATTTCATATAATAGTGTGCAGGTAAGAGATGCGAAAACCAAATACGGAAGTTGCACACCTAAAACAAAAGCTTTACATTTTACTAGTCGTTTGGTTATGCTAAAAGAAGAAGCGGTAGATGCTATTATTGTGCATGAGTTATGCCACATTGTTCATCCAAATCACAGCAAAGATTTTTATACATTAGTGGAAAAATACATTCCAACTTATAAAGAAATTGATAAATACTTAAAACAAATAGCAATTAGCCATAAGTTAACGATTTAAAAAGCAGTATATAGTATTTGAAAAAATTGATATATTTCTTATAATATAGAAAAATCTGATGATAACATATCGAAAGAATGGAGTAGAAAATGAGTAAAATAAATGAACAAGAATTACATATATTATTTGAAAAACTAAAAGAAGAAGATAAAACAGCTTATGAAGAATTGTACGAAAAATATTCTTCCTTAGTGTACAAAATTGCATTTTCTATTTTAAAAAACAAGGAAAATGCAGAAGATATTATGCAAAATGTATTTATCAAAATAGGAAATCTTTCAAAAGAAAAACTTCCAAGCAACTATGAAGCAAGTTGGCTTTA
>CANRLO010000120.1 GCA_947631495.1 uncultured Clostridia bacterium | reverse complement strand
GCATATTGCAAAGCTTTTTCTGTTTCTAATCTTCTTGGTGAATCATGGTAAAAATATTTTTTAAAGTATTGTAATTGAATTGCATATTCTTCTGCAATTTCAGGCATAGCTTCTAATTTCTTACATAAGTCTTCTACAGCATCAATATTTCTAAATAGTTTTAAAACATCTTCTAATGTTGGTAAATAATCTTTATCCTTATAAATAATTGGGTAAGATGCTTTTAATATAGTACAAGTATTTTCTAATGCTTCAATTGCATCATTTTCTAAATTAACTTTATCTATATTATCTAACGTTCCTTGGTACATTGCCTTTAATACATAACCAAATACACCAGCGGCTTTTAAAGGATTATCATATACAAATGGGTTTAAACCAATTGAGTTTCTATCATTTGGGTCCACAATATGATAAGGAACGTGGAAGTTTTCTGCCACCTCGAGCATATGAGAAATTGATTCATAATCAGGAGAAATGGAAGTAAGACCTAAAGTACGATAAATATATTTGCCACCAGATTCTCCTAAAATCATTTTTTTCATATAAGTTTTATATAAAGCTTCTTTTCCTTGTGTAGGTACTAACATATCTAAAGAAAAATGAGAATTTAAGTAATCATTATTAAATGGTGCATTTAATGTTGCAATTCCTGTTTTTAAAGCAGTATATCCCATTTCTTTTGCAGTAGAATAAAAGAAGGATTTTTTTTCAATGTCTCTTGCTACCATTGGTTCGAACACAAGAGATGTCTTTCCTGTTCCTGAAGGACCTACTACTAAGAATTGATTGAAACGACTGCCTTCTGGAATAATTTCTTTATTTCCTGTTTCTTTATTCATACAAATGAACATTTCACATGAATAAGCACCTGTACCATCTGTAACATTAGTTAATTTAATTCCACCATAATCCCAAATAGATTCTTGTAATAAACGTGTATCATAAACTTTTTTATACAAGAAATTAAATAATTTAGGTGCAGTTGTTAATGGTAAGTAAATAGCAATAGCAGATAAGGCAGGTCTAAATAACTCTGAAAACTCTGTAGCAAGTATTGGATATCCAGGAAGAGAAAGTAGTCCATACCAAATCATGCGGTTAATTCCTTGCACAAACATAGAAATTGTAATTGTATATAAACAAATAACATATAAATTAAATAATGTAGACTTCATTTTATTAGAGCTTGCAAATTTGGATGCAAAACCAAATAAGAAAGCAAACACTGGACAAGCAAGTGCAAAGGTGTAGAATAGTGGTCCCCAATAAGAAGAACCAACCCCAGTAAAGATAATAAATAGTATCTCAACAATTCTATCTACCATGAAGTAAATAGATAGAAGGGTTAATATATAGGTTACAAAAGTATTTCTGTCAGTTTTTAAAAATTTCAAGAATTTATCTATATACTTCAAAATTTTCACCACTTTCTAAAAATTAAAATATTCTACTATATTATCCTACAAAATGGGCAAAAAATCAAGTCTTTTGAATAAAATTTTTAACTAATTTAATAAGATATAAAAAAATACTTGAATAATATTCGTTTTATGAATATAATCTGTAATAAGATTATAAATAAGCAAAAAATAAAATAGGAGATTAAGATAAGAGACGATGTTAGGTATTAAGAAAAAAGAAAGAAAAAAAGTAAAAGGGGAAAGTTTTATGCAAGGAGTTATGGCACTTATGTTTTCACAAGTGCTTATTAAACTTCTTGGATTAGTATATAAATGGTATTTAACTAACCGTGAAGGTTTTGGAGATGAGGGAAATGCAATTTACAGTGCAGGTTTTTCTATTTATGCATTACTTTTAACAATTTCTTCTACAGGGGTGCCAAATGCCGTAGCAAGGCTTGTATCACAACATGCAGCAAAGGAAGATTATAGGGGAGCACATAGAGTATTTAAAATTGCATTTGGAACTTTTGCTGTAATTGGTTTAATTGGCACCATGCTTCTATTTTTTGGAGCACATTATATTGCTAATAACTGGCTTGCCATACCAGAAGCAGAATTAACTTTAGTAGCATTATCACCTGCAATTTTCTTTGTAGCCATTATAAGTGTATTTCGTGGATATTTTAATGGTAGAGAAAATATGAAAGCAACGGCTAATTCACAAACAATTGAGCAATTATTTAAAACAGTATTAACAATTTTGGTAGTAGAAATTGTTGCTATTTGTTCTGGAGTAAAAACACAATTAATGGCAGCAGGGGCTAACTTAGCTACTACTTTAGCTACAGTTGCAAGTTTCTTCTATTTATATCTATTTTATAAAATGAGAAGAGAAGATTTATCAAAAGAAATTGTTTCATCTAAAAATTATGAAACCAAAAGTATTTGGAAAACAGTAAAAAATATTTTATCTGTATCAGTTCCTATGTCATTGAGTGCTATTTTAACTTCTCTAAATCGAAATATTGATTCAATGACTGTAAAAAGAGGATTAGAAACATTTTTAACAAAAGAAGAAGCTTTAAAACGATATGGTATTCTAAGTGGAAAAGTAGATACTTTAACATCTTTACCATTATCTTTTAATATTGCCTTTGCTACCGCTTTAGTACCAGCTATTACCAAAGCAAGAGAGCAGAAAGATGAAAAAACAGCTACAAAAAGAGTTTCATTTTCTTTGTTGGTAACAATGTTAATAGGACTTCCTTGTATGGTGGGAATGCTTATTTTTGCACAGCCAATTTTAAATTTATTATTCCCTAATGCACCAGATGGTGATTTTATTTTTCAAGTAAGTTCTTTAGCAATTATCTTTACTGTACTAGAACAAACAGTAAATGGAGCTTTGCAAGGACTTGGTAAAATAAAAACTCCGGCAGTTGCACTTTTAATAGGAGTATCGTTAAAATTTATATTAAACTTAATTTTAGTACCAATTCCAGAAATAGGAGCAGCAGGAGCAGCATTTGCAACAGTAGTTTGCCATGCAGTTGCATTCTTTATTGGATTTAATGTATTAAGAGCTAATATGAAATTAGACTTAAGTTTTTCTAAATTTGTTGTAAAACCTATTTTAGCAACTATTGCTATGGGAATATGTTCTTATGCTGTATATTTCTTACTTGGCGGTATAATTGCAGAAAAAATGGCAACAATAATTGCAATATTATTCGCTGTTGTAATATATGCATTAGCAATTATAGCCTTCAAAATATTTACAAAGGAAGAAATATTTATGATTCCTTACGGACAAAAGTTATACAAAATATTAGAAAAATTTGGATTATATAAAGAAGCTTAAAACCAGTAAAATAGCGGGTTTTGAGACTAATAAAACACGAAAACATACAGCGGTAAAGGTTTGAAAAAAGAAAAAAATGAAAAAAAAGAAGGATTTTGAAAAACATTGGCGAATAATGTTAGTAGTAGATAAAAAATACATATCTACATATGTTCTTATAGGAGGTAATTTAAATGAACAAATCTGATTTAATCGCAGCTATCGCAGCTAAAACAGGAGATACAAAGAAAGGTGCTGAAGCAGCATTAAACGCTTTCGTTGAAACTGTAACAGAAACATTAGTAAAAGGAGACAAAGTTCAACTTGTTGGATTTGGTTCTTTCGAAGTAAGAAAAAGAGCAGCTAGAAAAGGAAGAAATCCACAAACTAAAGAAGAAATCAAAATACCAGCTTCTAAAGCTCCAGTTTTCAAAGCAGGAAAAGCTTTAAAAGATTTAGTAAACAAAAAATAA
>CANRLO010000119.1 GCA_947631495.1 uncultured Clostridia bacterium | reverse complement strand
AAAGATGGAAAACAAACAGGAATGATAATTTTTAATGAATTACACGCCTACGAAGATTATAAACAAATAAATGTATATAGTTCTGGGTTAGGCAAAATCAAACATTCAAGAACAGTAACAATAACAACAAATGGAACTGTTAGAGAAGGACCTCTAGATGAAAAATTGGCTATGGCAAAATTAATTTTGAACGGAGAAAATAACTTTTTAGGCTTGTTGCCAATTATATACAAAATAAATGATGCAGAAACAGTAGATATACCTATGAAGAAATTCTTGGTAACAGGAAACAAAGAAGATATAGACATAACAGTCTGGGTTCAAGCAAATCCTAGTTTAAGATATATGCCAATACTTAAAAACGAGCTTATTAGAGATTACATGAAAATGAAAAAGCAGAAATCCTATAGAGTAGAATTTTATGCTAAAAGGATGAATTTACCACAACAAGATGAAGAAGAAGTAATCACAGAATGGAAGAATATATTAAGAGCATCTTATGAAGATGTAGAAAGAGAAATTCCAAGAAGTACAGGAGACATTTTAGGAAAATCTGCAATAGTAGGAATAGATTTTGCATCATTGAATGATTTTGCAAGTGCAGGATTCTTATTTAAAAGAGATGGCGAATATATATGGCGACAAAGGACATGGATTTGTGCAAAAAGTAAATTTTTTGGAGATATTAAATTTCCATTTGATAATATTGGACAAGCAGGATTTGAAGATTTTGAAATAGTTAATAAAGATTCTATTGATGGTCGAGATATGATTTTATGGGTCTTACAAGAAATGACAAAATACAATGTTAAGAAAATTGTACTTGATACATATAGATACAAGCTATTAGAACAAATCTTTAAAGAACTAGGAATAAGTATTGAAGAAAAAAATAATCCATATGGGCTAGTAAGAATGATACGTTATCCAGCAAGTATTGCAGCAATAGTTGCTCCAAGAATTGAAGTAGCATTTGCAGAAGGAAAAATAAATATAGGAAATAGTGCAATTATGAGATGGGCTATCAATAATACTTGTGTTAAAGAAGGTAAAGATGGAAATAAAAAATATGAAAAAATAGAACCAAAATTAAGAAAGAATGACCCATTTATGGCTTTTGTAGCTGCAATGAGCGTACAAGAACTATTAGATGAAGAAATTATTTATGCTTATGTTTAATAGGAGGTAATTAAGTGGTACTAGATAAACTTTTTAAAAATTCAAAAGGAGAATTTGTAAGTATAATAGATATTTTATTTGGAAGTAGCGACTCTAATAATTATATTTATGCGTTAGCAGAAGCTCATGCAATAGATTTAATAGCAAAAACAATAGCTAAATGTGAAATACAAACATTTGAAAATAAAAACAACAAAATAGAAGAAGTAAAAAATGATTTATATTGGAGTTTAAATATACAACCAAATTATAATGAAAATGGAACGAGGTTTTTATATAAATTAGTTACGAAATTGCTAATTGAAAAAAGAGCATTAGTAATTATCAATAAAACACCAACAACAAATCTATTATATGTAGCAGATGATTTTAATGCAAATAATAAGATTTTAGTAGGTAAAACATTTACCAATGTTAAAATCTCTGATGATGAAGGAAACTCTATAATACTAGATAAGCTTTATAATATAGAAAATTCAATTTATTATTCAATTAATAATAACGAACTAACAACAGCAAGTGAATCATTTAAAAAAAATACAACAAAAATATTAAAAGCAGCACAAAAAGCTTTTGAACGAGCTAATATACCAAAATGGAGATTAAAATTTCCAGGAAATCAACCAACGATGATAGACCCACAAACAAATCAACCTATGAAGTATGATGAATACAAAAAGAAAGTAACAGAAGGATTGCTTAGTGAAGAAGAAGCAATAGTATTATTATCAGAAATGTTTGATTTAATATATTTAAACAAAGATTCTAATAAAAATCTAACGGATTTTTCAAGTGCAGTAAAAGAAATAGGAGATACTGTAGCACAAAAATGGAATATCCCGTTAGATGTTTTTTATGGAAGTAAGACAGAAAAATCAACAGGAACAAATGATTTTATAACATTTGCGGTAGATTTCTACTTTGAATTTTTAGAAGATGGCTTTAATATGACATTAGTTGGAAAACCAAGTTTTTTAAAAGGCGAATATGTAATGTTTAATAGATTTTCAATTCAACACAAAGATATTTTTGACAATGCAAATGGAATCGACAAGTTAATCGGAGACGGCTTTAGCAGAAATGAAATAAATAAGTTTTTAAGATTACCGAAAATAGATGAAGCTTGGGCAGATGAGCATAATTTGACCAAGAATTACGGAAAAATGGAAGGAGGTGCAGAGAATGAAGAATAATTTTTATAGTTTTGAAAAAACCACAGAAACAAGTGCAGATTTGTATATATATGGAGATATAACATCGTATGAATGGGATGAATCAGATGTATCTGCTTTTGGATTTAAACAAGATTTAGACAATTTAGGAGATGTATCAGAAATCAACGTTCATATTAATTCACTTGGTGGTTCAACTTTTCAAGGTTTAGCAATATATAACTTATTGAAACAACACAAAGCCACTATTAACACATATATAGATGGAATTGCAGCATCATCAGCCTCTATAATAGCAATGGCAGGCGACAAAATTTACATTCCAAAGACTTCGTTAATTATGATTCATAACTGTTGGACTTATGCAATAGGAAATGCAAAAGAGCTACGAAAAACAGCAGAAGATATGGATAAAATAGCAGAAGCATACAGGGCTGCTTATTTATCTAAAATAAAAATTACGGAAGAAGAATTGAATAAGTTGTTAGATGAAGAAACTTATTTAACAGCAGATGAATGTATAGAAAAAGGATTTGCAGATGAAATAATTGAGCAAAAAGAAAATACAGGAGTTAATCAGTATGCAAGTATGAGTATTTTAAAACTTGTAAATAAGTTAAAAGAAAAAGACAAAAAAGAAGAAAAAATAGAACTTAATGAAGAAATTATTGATGAATTAGTAGAAAAAATAAGTAATCAAATAATTAAAGCAAAAACTGATACACAAAACAATTTACAAAATAACAATCAGGTTAAAGAAGACGCATGGGCGTCTTTTTTTAATACAAAAAAATAAGAAAAGGAAGGTAAAAAAAATGAAAATCAATGAAACAAAAATGAAACAAGCTCAAGAAGAGGCTTTAAAAATTCTTCAAGAATCAGAAGACAAATCACAAGCAATTGTAGATGCAGTAGAAAAAATTGCATCAGTACAATATGAAGATTTAATTGCAGAAATTCAAGAACAAGCAGTAAAAGCAGAAAGTGATACTGCTTATGCAAAATCTTTAGGACTAAGAACTTTATCAAAAGAAGAAACTAAATTTTATGAAGCATTAAAGGATGTAAAACAAGCTATTACAGCAGAACAAATTGATATTCTACCAAATTCAATTGTTGATGTAACATTAGAAAATATTAAAAAAGAAAGTGGAATCTTAAATGATGTTAATTTTGCTCCAGCAAACGTAAAAAGATGGATTACAGCAGAAAAAAGTGGAACTTATTCTTGGGGTGCTTTAACAGATGCTATTACTAGTGAATTAAGTGCTTCATTTGACTCTTTAAATATTGAAGTAAACAAATTATCTGTATATTTGGTAATACCAAAAGCAATTAGAGATTTAGCATTACCATTTGTAGATAAATATTTTACTGCTATATTAAAAGAAACTCTAAATGATGGTCTTGAATTTGG
>CANRLO010000118.1 GCA_947631495.1 uncultured Clostridia bacterium | reverse complement strand
TTCCAGCAAGTCTTAGTGCTTCTCTTGCTGTTTCTTCAGGTACTCCTGCTATTTCAAACATTACTCTTCCTGGTTTTACGGCTGCTACCCAATATTCTACTGCTCCTTTACCTTTACCCATACGAGTTTCTGCTGGTTTCTTTGTTATTGGTTTATCTGGGAAGATTTTTATCCAAACCTTTCCACCTCTTTTAATATAACGAGTCATTGCAACACGGGCAGATTCAATTTGGTTTGTTGTAATTAAAGCTGCTTCTATTGCTTGAAGTCCATATTCACCGTCTGATACATAATTTCCTCTTGTTGCTTTTCCTCTATTTCTACCTTTTTGTTGTTTTCTATATTTTGTTCTTTTTGGCATTAATGGCATTATTTGTCTCCTCCTTCCACTTTCTTTTTAGTTGGAAGAACTTCTCCTTTATAAATCCAAACTTTTACACCGATTTTTCCATATGTGGTATCTGCTTCTGCAAATCCATAGTCAATATCAGCTCTTAAAGTTTGAAGTGGTATGGTTCCTTCTTTGTAGAACTCAGTTCTTGCCATGTCTGCTCCACCTAATCTTCCAGATACTGCAGTTTTAATTCCTAAAGCACCTGCTTTCATTGTTTTTTGCATACATTGTTTCATAGCTCTACGGAAGGAAATTCTTCTTTCTAGTTGTCCTGCAATGTTTTCTGCAACTAATTGTGCATTAACATCTACATCTTTTACTTCAACAATATTTAAGTTTACTTCTTTTCCTATCATTTTTTGCAATTCATTTTTTAATGTTTCAGCTAAGTTTCCACCTTTACCAATTACTAATCCTGGTTTTGCTGTGTAAACATTAACTTTTACAAATTTAGCAGTTCTTTCAATTTCAATTCTTGAAATTCCGCTAATATATAATTTTTTCTTTACATACTCACGAATTTTGTGGTCTTCTACTAGATAGTTTGCAAATTCTTTTTTGTTTGCATACCATTTTGAATCCCAGTCTTTAATAACACCAACTCTTAATCCATGAGGATCCATTTTTTGTCCCATTGTATATAAGCTCCTTTCTATTAATCTCTTTCTCTTAATACGATTGTAATATGGCTTGTTCTTTTACGAATTCTAACAGCAGAACCTTTTGCAGCTGGTCTAATTCTTTTTAAAGTTGGACCTTGGTTTGCATATACTTCTGCAACGTATAGTTTTTCATGTGCCATATGATGATTGTTTTCAGCGTTTGCAATAGCTGATTTTAATAATTTTTCTACTATTTCAGATGCAGCCTTTGGTGTGAATTTTACGATTGCTAATGCTTCGTCTACACTTTTTCCTCTAATTAAATCTATTACGATTTTTACTTTTCTACTTGAAATTCTAGCATATTTAAGAGTTGCTGCGGCTTCTGGAATAATAACTTCTTGCATTTCTTCTTTTTCCACGTTATTTTCCTCCTAATTTATTTTTATTTTTTATTGTTTAGTTGTGGTTGTTTTCTCTCCTGCATGACCTTTAAAAGTTCTTGTTGGAGCGAATTCTCCTAATTTATGACCTATCATTTCTTCTGTAATATAAACTGGCACATGTTTTCTACCATCATGAACAGCGATTGTGTGTCCTACCATTTGAGGGTATATAGTAGAAGCTCTTGACCATGTTTTTAATACTTCTTTTGCTCCTGTTTCGTTCATTGCTTCAATTCTTTTTAATAGTTCTGGAGCAACAAATGGAGTCTTTTTACTTGATCTTGACATATCTTATTTTCCCTCCTTATTTTCTTCTCTTAACAATCATTTTGTTAGATTGTTTATTTTTCTTTCTAGTCTTGTATCCTAGAGCTGGTTTACCCCAAGGTGTCATTGGTCCTGCGTGTCCTACTGGAGCTCTACCTTCACCACCACCATGAGGGTGATCTACTGGGTTCATAACAGAACCTCTAACTGTTGGACGAATTCCTAAATGTCTTGTTTTTCCGGCTTTACCAAGTTTTACGTTTTCATGGTCTGTATTTCCTACAGTTCCGATAGTTGCTCTACATCTTGTCATAACTAATCTCATTTCTCCAGATGGAAGTCTTACGTGAGCATATTTTCCTTCTTTAGCCATTAATTGTGCTTCTTGACCAGCTGCTCTTACCATTTTTCCACCTTGTCCTGGATTTAACTCGATGTTGTGAATCATAGTACCTACTGGAATTGCTTCTATTGGCATACAGTTTCCTGGTTTAATATCTGCTTTTTCTCCAGATACTACTTTGTCACCATCAGTTAATCCTACTGGTGCTAAGATGTAACTTAATGTTCCATCTTCGTATTTAATTAAAGCTATGTTAGCACTTCTGTTTGGATCGTATTCGATACCTACTACAGTTGCTACCATGTCATCTTTGTTTCTTTTAAAATCAATTACTCTATATTTTTGTCTATTTCCTCCACCTTGATGACGAACTGTTACTCTACCATAAGAGTTTCTTCCTGCTTTTTCTTTCTTTACTGTTAATAAAGATTTTTCAGGAGTTTTTTTGGTAATTTCGTCAAATGTAGAAACTGTTGTGTTTCTTAATGATGGGGTTGTTGGTCTGAAGTGTTTCATTCCCATTGTTCTTTTCGAAACTTTGAAAAACTTCGTCTTGCGTTGTCAGATTTCAAAACTATTTTTTCGACATACAGATGTATAGTCTCAAAAATATTTTCTCATCTTCCTAGCAATACTCGTTTTTGAAAGTTTCTCTCCTTTCTTACTTTTATTTTTATTGTAGTTTTTTTCCCGGTCCACTTCCGGCTATTCTTTCTTTTCCGAGTTATTTCTCGATAATATTTTAGTGTTTTTATGCTCCCATGAATTCATCAATACTATCTTTGTATTTCTTTGTCATTTTTGTAGCTTTTCCGCCTTTAGCAAGATATGTTTTTTCAGCTGGGTTGGTATCAATTGTTACAATTGCTTTTTTCCAATCTGAAGTTTTTCCTTCATATCTTCCCATTCTTTTCATTTTTCCTTTTACAGTAATAGTATTTACTTTTAATACTTTTACTTCAAATAATTTTTCTACTGCATTTGCAATATCAACTTTTGTTGCTTTTTTATTTACTTCAAAAGTATATTTTCCTGTTTGCATATCCATATTACTTTTTTCTGTTATAACAGGTGCAATGATAATATCTTCTGGTTTCATTATGCATACACCTCCTCTAATTTCTTAACAGTATCTAGAGTAATTACTAAGTTTTTGTATTTTAATAGGTCATATACGTTGATAGTATTTACTAATGTAGTTTTTACTCCTTCAATGTTTCTTGCAGATTTTTGAACGTTTTCGTTCTTTTCTGGTAATAACATTAATGTTTTACCTTCTACTTTTAAGTTATTTAAAATCTTAACCATTTCTTTAGTTTTGATTTCTTTCATATCTAATTTGTCAACTACTACTAATTCATTTTCTAATACTTTTGAGCTTAGCATTGATTTAATAGCAAGTCTCTTTTCTTTTTTATTTACAGTGTAGCTGTATGAACGTGGTTTTGGTCCTAAAGCGATACCACCTTTAATCCATTGTGGAGCTCTAATAGAACCTTGTCTTGCTCTACCTGTTCCTTTTTGTCTCCATGGTTTTCTTCCACCACCGCTAACTTCTGATCTTGTCTTAGTACTTTGTGTACCTTGTCTTTGATTTGCTAAGAAGTTTACAAGTACGCTATGTACGACAGCTTCGTTTGGTTCAATTCCAAAAATAGCTTCGTTTAACTCTACTTCTTTTACTTTCTTTCCTTCTATACTATATACGTCTATTTTAGGCATTTACTTTTCCTCCTTCCTTATGCTTTTACACTTGTTTTTATTTTTAAGATAGCACCTTTTACTCCTGGTACACTACCTTTTACTAAAAT
>CANRLO010000117.1 GCA_947631495.1 uncultured Clostridia bacterium | reverse complement strand
GGAGAGGATATCACATTAGAAGGGACAGCAGAAGCTACTTTTAAGAAGTTGCAAGTTGGGGGGAATAGTTGGCAAGAGAGTAGAGAGGGTAGAAACCTTTACGACATAAATAATAAAAACTCTAATTTTCCACTTCCAGAGACAACAACAGATGATGATGATTGGATTACAGTTACTGCTGATAATACAGAAGAAGAAAGCTCAAAGTTTGTAAATTTATGGACTAAAGTATCAAACAAGTTAAAAACAAGTACAGAGTATTATATCGTAACAGAAATTAAATCAATTAGTGGAGCAGGTACAGTTGCTTGCATTTCTACTGCTTCAAATACAACAGCTAGTCAAGCTCTAAGTGGGGTATCGTATATTTTTTCAAATTTGAAAACTAATGATGTAAAAATAAATAAATTTACTACATTAGATAGCTTTGAAAACTCCTATAATATGTTAAGAACATATGTAATGTTTGGTGCAGGAGAAAGTGGCTCAATAACATTTAGAATTTCCATACTAGAAAAACAACCAACAGAAAAAGATTTTGTATATGAAAAATACGGTGCAATGCCAAGTCCAGAGTTTATAAGTCCGATAAGAAACTGTGGGGATGATGTGCAGTTGTTTAATAAAAATGGCGACTTTAATTATGGGAATAACAATCATAAAACATCTTTACAAGAAGATGGAACATTACTATCTACTGCAAATTTATATGACAATAGAAGTTCTGGTATTTTAATAGAGAATTTACAAAAAAACACAGATTATACATTAAGTGGAATATTAATATCTGCAAATGGAACACATAATTCTAATGCTATTATAGAAATATTAAATCCTGTTTCAAATGCTCAAATAGAAATTTTTAGAATATTATCAACTGTTGTTAAGCCATACAACTTTGAATTTAAATTTAATACTAAAGAAAACAATTCTGTATGGATTTCTTTTAGTGGAAGCAATTCTTCAGGAGAAGGAGATACAACAACTATCTTTGATAAAATAAAATTAAAAAAAGGCACAAAAGCAACACATTGGAGTCCATATGGTTGTGGAAGTGTTAATTTTAAAATACAGAATAAGAACTATTGGAATGACGAACTTGTAAAAACAGAAGGAATTGTAGAAAAATTAGATACAGGATTTAAAATGACTAAAGAATCTGCTGACAAATTTACGCCAGAATATAGTATAAATATCCCAAAAGGAAGTTGCAAAGTTATCGCTAAAGTTGACACAAATCAAGCTACTACAAGAAGTGGATTACAATTTCGTTATGAAGATGGTAGTCAAAAAACTTACAACCTTGTATATATAAATACAGAAGATTTGCTACTTGAAAAGAATGTTATAGGTATTAGATTTTATATAGATACCCAAGAAGAAGATGGAGTATATTATGAATTTACTGATTTAATGATTATAAAAACAGGAACAGATGAAACCTATCAACCCCACAAATCAATTTCTAAAACCTTCCCAACAAAAGAAGGACAAGTATTCCATAAAGATGATGTGATAGGAGATGAAAATTCTTATCACTATTGGAAAACGATAGAGCTTACTGGAGAAGAGCATATTGAAAAAATATGGAACAATACTGATGATTGTACTCACATATTTATGATATATACGCAATTGGATAGTGAAAAACACACTCTGCCTACTAATGATATTTTATGTATGAATACTCATTTTGTTAGTACAAGTTATGATAGTGGGGAAGGAAATATATGGGGAGAACGCAAAGACAATGAAGGTAGACCTTATTTAATGGCAATTTCAGATAAAAAAGCTAATGCTACTGTAGGAAATATACTTATCAAACACAGCGATATAACTACAGTTGAAGAAATGCAAGCATTTTTAAGAGACCAAAAAGCAAAAGGAACACCAGTATTAGTTCAGTATAAATTAGCAGAGCCAATAATCGAACCATTTTCAGAAGAACAAAAAGAAGCTCGTAAAAAGATTAATGAATTAAAAAGCTATGGAGAAGTAACACATATTTTTTCAGATAATGAGATAAAACCAATTATAAAAGCAGAAGCATTTGCTGATATAAGTAAATTGTTAAATCCAACACCAGTACAAGCACAAGACACACCTTTAACAGATGAGCCTCAAATGGAAGATCCACAAATAGAAAGTCCAGAAATAGAGAGCACAGAAGAAGGAGGAGGTGTTGAAAGTGAGTGATGTTGTTATAGTAGCTCTAATTAGTTTTGCTGGAACAATAATAGGCTCCTTATTTGGAGTTTTAACAGCAAATAAACTTACTAATTACAGAATACAGAAGCTAGAAGAAAAAGTAGACAAGCATAACACCGTAATTGAAAGAACTTATAAATTAGAAGGAAGAATGACAGAAGCAGAACATGATATTAGAGATTTAAAAGGAGGAAAATAAGAAATGAAAAAATCGAAAAATGCAAAAATAACCAGTATTGTAGCAATAATAGCTATGGTAGTAACAGTATTCGCAGTATATCTGTTTTCAGATGATAAAGACCTTCAAAGAGAAGTAGTAGAGAAAGCCACAGATACAATAGTAGATATGGTCACTTATGAGATGTCAGAAGAAGATATTAAACAACTTCCATCTACTCAAATTGTAGGACAAACTGTGGAAGATGAAGAAGAAGTATCAAAAGAACAAGAAGTAGAAGATGAAGGATTTGAATTACAAGGAAATATAGCTTATGAAGGCGATAGAGCAAATACATGGAATGTTGAATTAGGAGATTATAAAGGATTGACTTATTATTCACAAATTGATAGTCGTTGGTCCAATAAGATGTATTCAAGTATAGGAGATAGAAGTCAAACAATTGGTTCAAGTGGCTGTGGACCAACTTCCGCAGCAATGGTAGTAACGGCTTGCAAAGGAACTATAACACCAGATACAATGGCAGATTTATTCGTAAAATATGGATATCGTTCTGCAAATAGTGGTACATATTGGTCAGCATTTAGGGCAGTTGCTGACGAGTTTAACATAGGATACCAGGAGACAACAAATATTGATACAGCTGTTAATTTATTAAGAAATAACAACTATGTTGTAGCTTCTGTGGGTAATGGATTGTTTACAACAGGAGGACATTTCATTGTATTGGTTGGAATTGAAGGGAATACAATAAAAGTATATGATCCTTACCTTTATAGTGGTAAATTTGACACTTCTACAAGAAGGGGAAAAGCTACTGTAAATGGCAATACAGTATATGTAAGTGTAGACAACTTTAAAAGATACGCTAACTTTAAAGGAGCGTTTTGTTATGCTCATGATGGAAACGTTCAAGAAAACAGTCAACCAGTGTCTACTGGAACATATACAAGGTACGTAAATACTAGTTCTAAAAACTTAAATGTAAGAAGTACACCTAATGGATCCATTATAGGCAGTCTAAAAAAAGGAACACAAGTAACGGTTTTAGAGAATAATGGAAATTGGAGCCATATACTAAACCCAACAAATGGTTGGGTAAGTTCTACTTATTTAGGAACAAGTCCAATTTATACTAATCAAGTAAGTACGTCAGGAACTTATTATAGACTAAAAACGAAATCTTATATTTATTCAAAATCTAATCTTACTGGAACAAAGTACACTTATTTAGCTCAAACTCAAATTAAAGTGCTTTATAATGTATCAGACAACATAGATTACGTCCAAGTTGTAAAAACTGGTAGAAAAGGATATATAAGCAAATCAGCATATACTATAACAGGGGTTAAAACAACAAGTGGAACTTATAAAAGATTAAAAAATAAAACAACCTTATATTCAAAATCAAATTTAACTGGAACAAGGTACAGTTATCTTTCAGGCACACAAGTAAAAATATTAAATCATATTTCTAGTACAGTAGATTATATCCAAGTAGTTAAAACTGGAAGATATGCCTATGTAAATGTTAATAATTATAAATAAAATTA
>CANRLO010000116.1 GCA_947631495.1 uncultured Clostridia bacterium | reverse complement strand
AAGATAAATCCTGCACTTGCAGCAGAAGTAAGATTAATTTTAGATGAAAATAAAGCAGAAAGACACATAAGAGGAGGGATGGCAACAAAAATGAAATATAGCCAACAAAAAGAAAATAAAGTAGGCTAAAATAAATTTAAGGGACGGGTCTAAAAATTTAATTTTGTTAAATTTTTAGACCCGTCCCTTAAATTTATTTTTTTGTCACCATTCTACAAAATACGACATATCATATAGTAGAAAAATAGATGAGGTGGCAAGATGAGTAAGTTTAAGAAAGGCGATATAGTAGGAAGAATTTCTTATAATAAAGATGTATTATTTGAAATTACAAAAATTATAAAGACAAGCAAGCATAAACAAATTATGATATTAAAAGGAATTACCGAAAGAATAGAGGCAGATAGTCCAGAAGAAGATTTAGAAATCGTGGATAAAAGAATTGTACAAGAAAGGATGCAAAAATTAGAAGCACAAATGTTGCATCGTATAGAAGAATGTGTGAAAGACCCTAAATATTGTATTTGCGAGGCAAAAAAATTATTTGGATTTAGACAAGAAAGAAGTAGTAGCATAGCAAACACAGGTAGAATTTTGCACTTAGACGGAGATAAGAGATATAGTGAAAAATCTATGAAATATTATAGAAGTTTAGGACTAGATGCCATCGTAAAAAATGTTCCAGAATATAAACAAGCACAAGTAGTAAGAAGTTTGCTAGATAGGTATGAGCCAGACATTTTAGTATTAACAGGACACGATGGAATGATAAAAAAAGGAACAGGCTTTAACGATATCTACAATTATCGAAATTCTAGACATTTTATCAATACTGTAAACGAAGCAAGAAAATGGAACTCTCATGGAAAAGACTTGGCTATTTTTGCAGGAGCATGTCAAAGCTATTATGAAGCGATTATGTCAGCAGGTGCAAACTTTGCCTCCTCTCCACGGTAGAATAATGATAGATTTCATTGACCCTTTAATTGTAGCAGAAAGAATTGCAACAACAGAAAATACAAAATACCTAACTATACGTGACATCAAAGACGAACTAAGAGATGGAGAAGAAGGGGTAAGCCGGCATAGGTTCCATGGGTAAAAAGCATCCTTAGTTACATTTGGGTTACCAAAAGGAAACGTCGCCAATGGTAACTTTTGTAACAAAATAGTAATCATATTGTAATATAAATGTAATAAAACTTTAAAATCCTTGGCACAAGCTAAATACAAGTTATGACATAAAACTTTTCTTTTTGACATTTTCTGCCTTTCATGATAGAATGAGTTCATCTTAAAAAAGTAGGTGATGTACATGATTTGTAAGAGTGATATCGCAAATCTAAAAACAGATATTGGAGACATGGTAGGACAGAAAATTATTGTGAAAGGTTCTTTAGGAAGAAGTAAAACTTTCGAAAAAGAAGCAACTATTGAAAAAGCTTATCCAAATATCTTTGTTGTAAAATACGAAGAAAACGAAAGAAATGTTACCTATAGTTACACCGATGTTCTAACAAGAACAGTAGAAGTGGATGTTTTTGATGGACAAAATTATTCTCCATTAATTCCACCAGCTGTAAATGTAAAAGCATAGGCAAAGAAAAACAAAAGTAAAAAAATAAGAAAATGAAAAATTCCTATATTTTTAGGAATTTTTTTTGTGCCCAAGCAATATACATTTAATAATAAAAAATGAAGGAGGTATATTGTAATGGCAGTAGCAACCAGCAAAGAGACACTATGTATTAACCAAGTTATAGGACAAAAAACAGATACAGCCATAGTAGAGGAGGATTTTGTCGTTCCAGATATCAAGCCAGATATCTTAAATACAATTCGTACCAATGGAAATGTTTGCATCTATAAAAAAGAAATCATGGAAGGAAAAGTTAAGATAGATGGTGCAATTCAAGTGTATATTATGTATTTAGCAGACGATGAGACATCCTGTATTAGAAGCTTAAATGTAACGCTTGATTTTTCTAAAACCATTGATTTTGACATTGTAAAGGAAGGAATGACACTAGAAGATAAAATCATTTTAAAATCAGTGGAATGTAGGGTATTAAACGGAAGAAAAGTAAGTGTAAAGGCTTTATTAGACTTCGACATTAAAATAACATCCAATGAAGAAGTAGAATTTGTAAAGCAAGTAGAAGACATTAAAGATGTTCAAGTATTAGATAGTAATGTAACATTAAATTCTTTATTAGGTTCTGGAACTACAAAAGTGTATGCAAAAGATACGATTGTAATTGATAATGTGGATAATTTAGCAGAAATTATGAAAGTTGATTTTACTATTACAAATCAAGAAACAAAAATTAGTTACAATAAGGTATTGGTCAAAGCTGATAGTTGTGTCAAAATTGTGTATTTAACAGAAGATAATCGAATTTGCACTACATCACAAATCATTCCAGTAATGGGCTTTATTGATATGCCAGATGTGGCAGATGAAAACTTATGTGACGTGCGTTATCAGTTAAAAAATTTAACCATAAAACCAAATAACGTAGAAGAACATTCTATTTATGTAGAAGCAGAATTAGAAATTGTATGCTATGTATCTCAAAGCAAAGAACTAACCATTCTACAAGATTTATATAGTCCAAGTGTAAACTTAGCCTATAAACAAAAACAAATTCAAGCTATTTCGCAAAAAGAAATAATCAAAGATGTATATTCTATACGTGAAAAGCAATTCATATCAGAAATAGGAAATCATAAAATTTATGATGTAGAAGTAAGACCAACAATTTTAAATCAAACAATTTTAAAAGACAAAATAATGTATGAAGGACAAATGGAATTAAACTTCTTATTTGATGCAGATAATAGTAGCAGAATAGGAACGAAAAATGTAGTAGTACCATTTAATTATGCAATGGATTGCAAAGGAGCAATGCCAACTTCTCAAATAGAAACTAAAATTGGAATTAATTTGCAGGATTTCACTGTATTATCAGATGAAAATATTGATATCAAAGTAGATTTAGAATTTGTGGTTAGTCTATCAAACAATCAAAATATTCAAGTAATTGAAGAAATTGACATAGACGAAACAAGAAATAACGAAAGATGTAGTCTAATTATTTACTTTGTAAAACCAGGAGATACTTTATGGAAAATTGCCAAAAAATTTAGAAGCACAGTAGCTAATATTGCCAAAATGAATGGAATAGAAGATGAAAATAAAATTAGCATAGGACAGCAACTATTCATTCCAAGCGCGATATAGAGAAAATGGAACAATTGGGGACAGTCCCCAATTGGGAAGAATGGGACAATTTGGGACAGTGTTTGAATTAAGAAAAAAGGGAAAAGCATGGATAAAATTTATTCACGAAGGCGAATTATATTGCCAAAATTTGCATTTGTGTATCACCAAGGAAAAAGACCAGAAAATAGAGAAATGGGCAAAAGGTGGAAAATTACCTGTGTAATTCTTATTGCAATAATTACTGCAAGCCTAATTGCAAAATCTATTTCTCCAATTATTGACAAACAATGTATAAATATTGCTAAAAGTATTGCAACTAAGGTTTCAAATGAGCAAGCAACTATTGTAATGTCAAAATATCAATACGAGGATTTATGCACCATTACAAAAGATACTTCTCGGTAATATTAGTATGCTCAATGCTAATGTAGCAGCAGTAAATGCCATTATTTCTGATGTCGCAGTAAAAATTCAAGACGAACTAAATAAACAAGAAAATAGCAACTTCACCATAAGAATGGGAAGTCTTACAGGTAGCAGACTACTTTCAGGAAGAGGGCCAAAACTTAATGTTCGAATGTCAACTATTGGAAATATAGAAACTGATTTAAGGTCAGAATTTTCCTCTACAGGAATTAACCAAACGCTTCATCGAATATATTTGCAAGTAGAATGTGAAGTTGTAGTTTTAACGCCAATTAACACAGTAGAACAAACAATTACAAATCAAGTGTTAATTGCAGAAGCGGTTATTGTAGGAACAAC
>CANRLO010000115.1 GCA_947631495.1 uncultured Clostridia bacterium | reverse complement strand
ACTCCTTTCAAATTAAATGTATTATAACATTTTATATATTTTTTCTCAACTTTTACCTAGCTTTTTTTGTACTTTTTATTTATAATAATGTAGGGGTTTTTATGGGGAAAATTAATGATATTGATTTAAATAATTGGAAAGATTATTCTGATATTTACACAGATAGTTTATGGATAATTAATAAAAGAGATTCTTCTGGTAATCATAAAGGTGATTATCATGGGAATTTTATTCCACAAATTCCAAATCAATTGTTAAAAAGATATACAAAAAAAGGAGATTGGGTTTTAGATGCTTTTTTAGGTAGTGGAACAACGTTAATTGAATGTCAGAAACTTGGAAGAAATGGAATAGGTATTGATATTGATCCTGAAATATTAGCTATTGCCAAAGAACGTACATTAACAGAAAAAGGATCATCAGCTTTTGAATTTATAAGTGGAGATAGTGCTAATTATAACTTTTTTAATGTTTTAGAAAAACACAATATAGATAAAGTTCAGTTAATAATATATCATCCACCTTATTGGGATATCATAAAATTCAATGAAAAGGAAGAAAATCTATGCAATGCAAAAACATTAGATGAATTTATCAACATGTTTGAAAAAGTTGTAGATAATACAGCCCAATATTTAGAAAAAAATAGATATATTGGTGTTGTTATTGGAGATATTTACAAAAATAGTGAGTGGATTCCTTTAAATACTTATATAAATTTGTTGATGATAAAAAAAGGATATAAACTAAAATCAATTGTTGTAAAAAATGTTGGCGAGACACAAGGAAAGCAAAATCAACAAGCAATTTGGAAATATAGGGCTTTGGCTGGTGGTTTCTATGTTTTTAAACACGAATATATACTTATATTTAAAAAAGTAACTAATTAACTTAGTTACTTTTTATTAAATGCTTTCTAAATTCTATTGGATCATACCAAAAACAACCTATACATCCTTCTTCATTTCCTATATGATTTTCATCTCCATAATAAAATGACATTGGATATCCTATTTTTTTAGCATCAAATCTCTTATTGGTTCTTCTGCACTCTTTACAAAACTGTCGTTTTGCATCATTGGCTGCTTTACTTAGTGGCTGAAAATCTTCTAATTTCTGAGTTTTTATATCCATTGCACTATCATTTTTCCATCCATTTTTGTGATCAACCTCTGGATTAGAAGTGTATAAAATTACACATCTTTGTTTCTTGTAATAATTTTTAATATCGCTTCTTATTGTTTGGTTTCCAATTCTGTCTTCTTCTTTCTTATACCCATTCAATCTTATTCTATCTACACCATTTCCTGGAGTAATTGACTTATCAAATTCAATATAATAGTACTTTGCTATGCTAGATTCTTTTCTACACCAATCTGCTCCGTTTTGGAACATTAAACTTGCATACTCTCCAATAAATTCATCTTTTGACACCCATCTACTTTCACCATTTTCGTTTGGATTTGCTAATTTAACAAATAAATATGGTTTTGTTCCTGGTTTAAATTCTGGTTTATTCATCTACTTTTACCTCATTAAAAAAATATTATTATCTTCTATTTCAAATTCAACATATTTTATAGGATTTATTGTAAATTGTTCTGATGTGCAAGTTAAATAATTTCTAATTGATTTATGCATTTCTTTAGTTCTATTTAATGGTTTTTGTATTTCTTTTTTCCATTAGAATTCTTCGTATGTATATATTATACCAATTATTAAATACAATATCAATATTTAAAGTGCAATTGTTGCACTTTAAGATGCTAAAATTGCACTTTAAAATTAGTTTTAGTTATCTTATAATTTCTATGTTATTTAATCAAATTTTTATTTTTCATATAGTTTAAGAAAGATTCAATTATATTATTATTTCTATCTTTTATATCTTGTTCTGTATAATCATTTCTGTTGTTTGCCATAAATAATAATTCCTTAATTTTTGTTCCTTCCTTATGTACTCCTCTTGCATTTGTAAATCCTTTATAATATTTTATTTTATCTTCAAATCTATAGTCCGAAGCTCTTATATTTATTCTCTTTTCTAATATAGATTTGTTTCCTAAAGTTTCAAGATTTTCTGGATTCATTAAGCTTTTTTCATTTTCTTGTCTGTTTTTTGCAAATATATGCTCTATTTCAAATGCACTTGATAATTCAAGTAATTCTTGATTTTCATTTTGAAAAGCCCACCATGTTAACATAGATTTTGTTATTGGTCTTTGATTCAAATATCTATAGTTTTCAATAGAATTCTTAATTGCAGATAATTCAAATTTGAACTCTTCAAAAGTTACTTCTTTATTATTAACTATATTAATCATTTCAGCATATACTGGAGTTCTCAAAGCATTTACTCCAGGATTATATACTGCATAAGCCCAAATAAATGGAATTATAATATCTAAGAAGTTATAAAATTTTTCTTCATCTAATTGATTTTCAGAGTCTTTATTTTGCATAAAGTAGACTGAAACAAAATAGTTCCACATACCATTTGGAGCATAATTTAAAATAAATAGTTTTCTTAATATTTTCTTTGAAAACCTTTCTTCATCTTGATTAGCTATATCGTTCCAGAAATCGGCTAAAGCTGATAAATTTTCTAAAGTTTGTTCTTTTTTTAATATTGCATAATCATCTTTTTCATAAAATTTTCTTAAAGCCTCTGTTGTTGAAGATTTATTTCCTTGTTTTGCTCTTTCAAAATACATATATCTTGTAAACAACTCATCCATTGGAGTTCCTTGTTGTGGTTTAAATATTTTTTCACAAGTTTCTTCAAGTTCCTTCCATTTTTTAATAAATAAATCTTTTTCTCCCCTAGTAGAATAATATTTATAAAATTGAGCCTTAAATATATCTGCATCTGATAATGGTAACCCTCTATCATTTAATGTTGAAAATATTCTTAAAGCTGTATTTTGGTTATCTGCTTCTATTGGTAACAAAATACAATTGTTTAAAATTCTAATAGGTAAATATGAAAATACATCTAAATATTCATTTAAAAATTCTTCTATTTTCTTTTGAAAAAATCTATAATTATTTGCATATTTACTTTTTTGATTATCTTTAACTTCTCCTGTTTTTAGAATTTCTAAAAATTCTTCCTTATCATTATCTGTTGCAACTTCTGAATCAATTTTTAATTCATTTAAATTAGCAGTGCCAAATTCATCTGTTTTCCATAAGCACTTTGCAATTAGTTCTTTTGTTTTCATTGATTCTTCTGTTTTCATTGAGCCAAATCTTACATAGAATGCTCTTAGCAAAAGCATTATTGTGGTTAATCTTTGTTGTCCATCTATTACTTCTAATTTTCCTTCATTATTTTTAAATGTTACTATTGGTCCTAAATAGTATTCTTCATCGTTATTAAATTGATTGTATTTTCCTTCCGGAAAAGAGAACTCAAATATATCTTCCCATAATGTTTGACACTCTTCTTCTGTCCAGGCATATGGTCTTTGGTAATCTGGAATAATAAAATCTGATTTTTTATCTCCCAGTAAAGAACAAATATTTTTTTGATCTACATTTAATTTTGACATTTATTAATTCCTCCTATTAAAAGATATTTAAATTATAAATATGTCTTTTTTCTTCAGTTTTAAAATTCTTTTAAATTCTCTATTATTTATGATAATCCTACTATTTTTTATATCATAAAAAGACTTTTTTCTCAATAAAAAATATGCAAAAATTTTAATATCTCTTAATTTTTTCTCTTCTTCAAGAATTTCTGGTACTCCGTCATAATCTTTACATACTCTTCAATTATACAATGAGCCTTAATAAAAAAGTATAAATTAATTTTGTCATTCTAGTTTTTATTAAACTTTTATAAAGATAAAAAAATAAATGCACCTAAAAAGATACTATTTTAAACATTTATGATATTTTATAGTACCCGTAATATTTTGTAAAATCAATAAAATGTTTTTAATTTGTTAGTTGCGGGGGTAAGACGTAAGACTTGAACTTGGGATCTTCGGGTTATGAG
>CANRLO010000114.1 GCA_947631495.1 uncultured Clostridia bacterium | reverse complement strand
ATACAAATGTTGCAAAAACAATATGGAGAAGAATTAACAGAAAAAATAATAGAAGGCTATAGCAAACAAAGAAAAGTAACACTTAGAGTTAATACGCTAAAAACAAATGTAGAAGAAGTAAAAAAGCAATTAACTCAAAACAAAATTGAATGGGAAGAAGTACCTTTTAGCAAAGAAGCTCTTATTATAAAAGAAGCAAGAGAAGATAAAATACAAAGTTTAAGTTTATATGAAGAAGGACAAATTTATTTGCAAAGTTTATCTTCTATGTTGCCACCTATTATTTTAAATCCACAAGAAAATACAGATATTTTAGATATGGCAGCAGCACCTGGTGGAAAAACGACGCAAATGGCAGCCCTAACCAATAATAATGCTCATATTACCGCTTGTGAAAAAAATAAAATTCGATTAGAAAGGCTAAAATACAATATAGAAAAACAAGGAGCAAGTTCAGTCTATATCATGCAAGAAGATAGTAGAAATTTAAGCGACTTTTTCTCATTTGATAAAATTTTGCTAGATGCACCTTGCTCGCGGTAGTGGAACTTTAAATTTAGAAGATAAACATTTAGAAGAAAAATTTACAAAAAAATTAATAGAAAAATCAACGCAAACACAATTTAGTTTGCTTAAAAAAGCACTTCACATCTTAAAAAAAGGGCAAGAAATGGTATATTCTACTTGTTCCATTTTATCTTGTGAAAATGAAGAAGTTGTGCAAAAAGTGCTAAAAACAGAAAAAGCAAGCATCGTTCATATAGAATTAACAGGAAAAGAAAATTTACCATTACTTCCAACTATGCTTGAAGGCACGCTTTGCATTATGCCAACAGAGCTATATGAAGGCTTCTTTGTAGCAAAAATAAAAAGAGAAAGTTAAAATTGTATACGAATAAAAATAAGAGAATTTCAATGCGTTATTTATTGAAATTCTCTTATTTTTATTCAATTTCTGTAATTTTTAAATTAAACTTATCTTCAAATACTTTCTTTTTTGCAATATATTCTTTTGTTTTAAAGCCTTTTACATCAATGACTTCTGCCTCTTTATTTTTATGAAAAACAATAAAATCTGCTTTATATTTCAATCCAGGTGCTAGCATAAAAGTAGGTTGCAAACAGAAACCATCAATTTCTTTGGCTTGCAATTTTAGTTTTAGTTCGCAGTAATAATCAGCTTCTTTTTGACTATCGAAAGTATGACCATCAACAGATACTTTATTTGCTCTATATTTACTTTTTCTTTTTGCACCATCTGCATAATTTTTATAATCTTCTACACTCCAATGCTCCATTTTAAAACCCCTTTATTCATTCTTGCTATTTCATTATAAGCAAAAATGAAAAAAAGTGCAAGTAAAAAAGTATTGTATTATAAATATTTTTTCAAAGTTTCTACGCTATCTTCTTGCATTACAACGAAGTCATTTAAAACTGATTTAACATCTTGGGCAGCGTTAGGGTTTTGATTAAGAAGTCTTCTTCCTTCAATAATTCCCATATTAGTTCCTTGCATTAGTAACTCAGATAATTTTGAAGTAGTATCGTCCATCATTGTTTTCATTTGAATTCCATACCATGTCATCATTTTATTCATCGTATTTGTTTCATGTGGTTCTTCTGTGCTATAGTTTTGGTAAATATTATTTACCCTTCTAGAAATATCTTCATATTTGTTATACTCTACGTCAAGAACTTTCTTAAAATCATCATCTTTTACCTTTTGTGAAACATAAGAAATTGCGTCCATTCCCATAGTAGCTCCTTTGTTTACTTCATCTAAAATATTTAAATTTTGGTTATCCATTTTTAAAAACCTCCTATAAAATCTTTTTAAGTAGTATGTACCAAAATTTAGAAAATATGTAAAAAAATATTTTATTTGCTAATTCTTTTTCTTTATGATAAGATACTATTATATATGCACACAATAAATAAAGAAAGGAAATGAAAAATGCAAAATAAAGAAATAGAAGAATATTTGAAAAAATTTAATTGTAGAGGATGCTATTGTAAATGTCCTTTAAATCAACCAAATTGTGCAAGAAGTAATATATTTATTAAAGAGGCAATGGAAAAATACGAAAGTAGTAAAAAATAAGGAAAGGAGAGTATGATATATTTATCATACAAAGGAAACATGGCAAACATAGAAGATTTTATGAAATTAGATATTCGTGTAGGAACCATTACAAAAGTAGAAAATTTTGAAAAAGCTAAAAAGCCTGCCTATCAATTAGAAATTGATTTTGGAGAAGAAATTGGAATAAAAAAATCTTCTGCACAAATTACGCAAATATATAAAAAAGAAGATTTAATAGGAAAGCAAATTCTAGCAGTAGTTAATTTTGCGCCAAGGCAGATAGCAAATTTTATGTCAGAAGTATTGGTATTAGGAACATATAGCAAAGATGGTGTAGTTCTAATTTCACCAGATAGAAAAGTAGAAAATGGAGATAAGTTAGGATAAAAAATGTGATAAAAATGAGGTCAAAAGGTCAGTTCATTTTATCACATTTTTTAATGCTTGAAATAGCAAGCAAAAAAAGTATATACCCCTATATTTACAAAATACCCAAAGGGGTATATAATAATCTTGGTGATGTAAATGGAAAAAGATAAAAAAACATATAGAGCAGATGAAGAAAAACGATTAATTACCAATCGATTAAGTCGAATTGAAGGACAAGTAAAAGGAATTAAAAAGATGGTAGAAGAAGATAAATACTGCCATGATATTTTACTTCAATTATCTGCCATTGAAAATTCAATTAAAAGTTTGTCAAATCATATTTTGGAAAATCATTTATACAGTTGTGTAAGCAATGATTTAGAAAAAGGCAATTTAGAAGTAATTGATGAACTAATTAGTTTATTCAAAAAATTTAACAAAGCATAAAAACAAACAAGCGAAAGAATAATAAGGAAAGGAAGAAAATATAAAATGGATATTATTTTTGAAAGAAAAATCAATTATTACGAAACAGATAGAATGGGCGTAGTACACCATTCAAATTATATTCGTTATTTAGAGGAAGCAAGATGCGATTGGCTAGAAAAACTAGATATGCCATTTGAATTATTAGAGGAAAATGGAATTACAATTCCTGTATTAGGAGTTAATTGTACTTATAAAAATCATGTAACTTTTGCAGATACTATACTTATTAGAGTATTTGTAACAGAATATACAGGAGTAAGAATGACAGTTTCTTATGAAGTAACCGATAAAAAAACAGGAAAAACAGTTATTGAAGCAGAAACGAAGCATTGCTTTACAAATAGAGATTTAAAGCCAATTAATTTAAAGAAATATGCACCAGAGTTTAGTAGAAAATTTGAAAGTTTAGTAGAAAGCAAAGAAAAATAGTTTATAATTCTCGTAAAAACGAGAAAAAGTATAAAAAGAAAGGATGATAAAAATGAAAGAAATTACTTTAAAAGTAGAGGGAATGGCATGTACAGGATGCGAAAATAGAATCCAAAATGCACTTAAAACAAAAGAAGGAATTAAAGAAGTAGTAGCAAACCACAAAGAAGGAACTGTTAAAATAGTAGCAGAAGATGTTAATTTAGAAGAAATAAAAGAAAAAATAGAAGCAATTGGATTTACTGTTGTTTAAATTTTAGGGACGGGTCTAAAAATTTAATAATATAGTTGAAAAATATATTATATATCAATTAAATTTTTAGCCCCGTCCCTAAAATTTAAAATTTATAAAAAAGGTGAGGTTATGAAGAAAATCATTTTATCCATTGGGGGCATGACATGTAGTGCTTGTTCTAATGGATTAGAAAAATATTTAAACAAGCAAGAAGGCATCAAAAACGCAAGTGTAAACTTAGTGATGGCAAATGCGTTAATCGAATATGATGAAAAATTGCTAAATCAAGAAAAAATAGAGCAATTTGTAAGAGAAGCGGGTTTTGAAAGCTTAGGTTTGTTTCAAGATATCAAAATAGAAGAAAAAAGAAAACAAGAAAAAATAACTTTTTTTGTTTTTCTTTT
>CANRLO010000113.1 GCA_947631495.1 uncultured Clostridia bacterium | reverse complement strand
TTACCTGTTGAAGAATTCTTACGTCCACAAAGAAGATTTAAACATATGTTTAAACCAGGTAATGAATGGATGTTAGAAACCTTCCAACAAGAAGTTGATAAACGTTGGGAAGAATTATTAAAACTAGAAGAAATGACAAATAAAGAATAAAGAATAAAAAATTAAGAATTTAAAAAGAGGGGTGTCCCTAGCGTTCCAAAATGGAACGAAAAGGGGCGTCCCTCTTGTTCATTTTTTCCATTGACTATTTGCGTTTTTTGTAGTATGATAAAAAGGTAAAAAATTAAGGAGGAAAGACAATTTATGTTATGTTCAATTTGTAATAAAAATACAGCAGTTATTTTTATTAATAAGCAAATGCCTGATAATTCCATTGCAACCGAAGGTTTATGCTATGAATGTGCAAAGAAAAAAGGCGTAAACCCATTAGACGCTTTAGCAAAACAGGCAAATATTTCAGATGAAGATATAAAAAATATGACAGACCAATTAGAAAACATGCTTCAAGATATGTCTTCTAATATGGATGCTGACTTTTCTATAGAACCACTAAATAGCGAAGATGAAGACGATATGCAGTCACCAAATGCTATTCCACTTGGAGCTATTTTTTCTAATATTTTTGGAAAATCTCAAGATGGAAATTCAGATACATCTTCTAGTAGTGAAAAGAAAAAAGTAAAAGTAGAGAAAAAGCCAAAAGATAAAAAGAAAAAGGCTTTAGATACTTTTGGAACAAACTTAACAAATAAGGCAAAAAACAACGAAATTGATATGGTAGTTGGTAGAAATAAAGAAATTCAAAGAATGATTCAAATTTTAAATAGACGTTCTAAAAATAATCCTTGTTTAATTGGTGAACCTGGTGTTGGTAAAACGGCTATTGCACAAGGACTAGCTTTAAAAATTGCAGCTGGTAGAGTCCCTGCTAAATTATTAAATAAAGAAGTTTATCTTTTAGATATGACTGCTATTATTGCAGGAACTCAATTTAGAGGTCAATTTGAAGCAAGAATGAAATCTATTATGGATGAGTGTAAAAGTCTTGGAAATATTATTTTAGTTATTGATGAAATTCACAATATTATTGGCGCTGGTGATGCAGAACATTCTATGAATGCTGCAAACATTTTAAAACCTGCCCTTGCAAATGGTGAAATTCAATTAATTGGAACTACTACTTTAAAAGAATATCGTAAATACATAGAAAAAGATACTGCGTTAGAACGTAGATTTCAACCAATTATTGTAGAGGAACCTTCTGTTTCTGACTCTATTGATATTCTAGAAGGCATTAAAAAATATTATGAAGATTTCCACAAAGTAAAAATTTCAACTGATGTTATTAAGCAAACTGTTATTATGTCTGAAAAATATATTCACGACCGCTTCTTACCAGACAAAGCTATTGATATTTTAGACGAAGCTTGCTCTCGTATTAACTTAAATAACAAAGCATTGTATCAGTTAGAAGTGTTAAAAAATGAATTAAAAGCAGTTCAAGAAGAAAAAGAAGAAGCAGCTCAAGCAGATTCTACTGAAGACTATCAAAAAGCAGCAGAACTAAAAGCTAAAGAATGTAGTTTAATTGAGCAAATTGATAAAATTAACTCAACTTTAAAATTAACTGAGCTTACTATTCAAGATATTGCAGAAGTAGTAGAAAGTTGGACTAAAATCCCTGTTAAGAAGATTACAGAGGAAGAAACTTTAAAACTGCTAAACTTAGAGCAAAATTTACACAAGAAAGTTATTGGTCAAAATGAAGCAATTGAAGCTGTTTCTCGTGCTATTCGTAGAAGTCGTGCAGGTTTAAAAAGTACCAAACGTCCACCATCTTTCATTTTTGTTGGACCTACTGGTGTTGGAAAAACTGAACTTGCAAAGAGTTTAGCTTATGAAATGTTTGGAGATGAAAATTCTATTATTCGTGTAGATATGTCTGAATATATGGAAAGTCATTCTACCTCTAAGTTAATTGGTTCTCCTCCAGGCTATGTTGGCTATGATGATGCAGGACAATTAACTGAAAAAGTAAAAAGAAAACCATATTCTATTGTTTTACTTGATGAAATTGAGAAGGCTCACCCTGATGTATTTAATATTTTGCTTCAAGTATTAGATGATGGAAGATTAACGGATAACCAAGGAAATACTGTTTCTTTTGAAAATACTATTATTATAATGACTTCTAATGCAGGTTCTAATTTAAATACTAATTCTATTGGTTTTGGTGCAAACGCTATTTCTAATAAAGGAAAAATATTAGATGCCTTAAAGCAAAGTTTTCGTCCTGAATTTTTAAACAGAGTCGATGAAATCGTAGTATTTGAGCCATTAAATAAAGAACAATTATTACAAATTGTAGATTTAATGTTAGAGGATACTAAAAAAGCTTTAGATGACAAAAATATTGTATTAGAAATAACTCAAGATGCAAAAGAATACTTACTTGAAAAAGGAACTGATTTAAAATATGGTGCAAGACCTTTAAGACGAGCTATTCAACGTTATTTAGAAGATGAACTATCAGATAGAATTTTAAGGCAAGAATTAAAAAATGGGCAAAAAGTTGTAGTATCTAGTGATGCTGAAAAATTGCTATTTTCTGTGGAAGAATAGCAAGTGAAAATATATCTCTTTAGGCAAATTTATAGCCTAGTAAAAAAAAATGTACTAATTGATGTACTATAGGAGGACTTATATGGCAAAACATATACCAAATATACTAACTATTTTGAGATTTATATTAATTCCATTTATTGTAGTATTTATCGCTTTTAATAATTATATTGCTGCTTTTGTTGTTCTTACTATATCTGGAATTACGGATGTTTTGGATGGTTTTATTGCAAGAAAATTTAATTTTATTACTAACTTTGGCAAGTTAATTGATCCTCTTGCTGATAAAACAACACAAATTTCCGTTTTGGTAACCTTGGCTTTTAAAGATATTATTCCATTTTGGATTTTAATTATTGTATTTTTAAAAGAATTTTTAATGGTAGCTGGTGCTTCTTTCCTTTATGGAAAAGAATTAGTTGTTTCTAGCAAATGGTATGGAAAACTTACTACAGTATTATTCTATGTTGCAATTGTTTCTTCTTTCTTCATTTGCACGTGGAATGCACCATTAATAGACCACCCAGAATACTCTGCACCAATGCTTCCACATTTTGATACTTATATTTATTATTTAGCTTTGGCTTCTACTATTTTTTCTTTAGTAATGTATTTTCAAGCATTCTATCGTCAAGGCTATTTAAAAAAAGAAAATTTAAAGATTAAAAATTAAGACAAGGGGCATAATTCTAAATTGAATTATGCCCCTATTATAGTTTCCAACTTAAATCGGTATGGAATCACCTTAACTTTAGTATATTCATTATATGATATATTATGTGAATTGTCAATTCTTTTTTCATAAATTTTTTGTCTTTCCTATTTATTTTCATAAAAATAATCTATAATTCCATTATAAATTCCCCATGCTAGTTTATCTTGATATTCATCTGTTAATAATAATTGTTCTTCTTCTGGATTGGATAAAAATCCACATTCCACAATTGAAATTGGTATTTCTACATGTTTAATAATATACACATTATCTAATTTCATCGCTACTCTTTTATTGTCTTTTTGAATTGCATCATTCAAATTTTCTTGTAAGCTTTTTGCAAGTTTTATACTTTTTTCATCTGTTTCTTTATAAAAACATTGCCAACCCCAATATTGTCCTTGTGGAATTTTATTTAAATGAATGGAAATGAATAAATCTGCTGATGACTCATTTCCAATTTTTACTCTATTATGAATATCTGATACTTTTTTTTGCTTTAGAGTTTTACTATCTAAGTCATATATGGCATTTTCATCACTTCTTGTTAATATAACAGTACTCCCTGACTGTTCTAATAGTGTTTGTAACTTTAATGCAATTTTTAAATTTGTTTCTGCCTCTGTTGTACCATTACTGCTTTGTGCTCCCTCATCTGGCACGCCATGCCCTGCGTCAATAACAATTACCTTATTGCTTACTGGAAGTGCTACCGTTGG
>CANRLO010000112.1 GCA_947631495.1 uncultured Clostridia bacterium | reverse complement strand
AAGAATTAGCACACAATATGAAAAATTTGCAATCAAACATAGAACAAATAGATATTAAAAAGATTATGGATTTATTACAAGTAGAAATAAAAATAGAAAATAGAGAAACCGTTGTATATGTAAAAGGGCAAAAAATAGAAGAAGAAAAATTACAATCAAAGGAAGCATCTCTTGCTGTTTCTGTTGCAGGTGGAAGTGCAGATAATACAAATCTATTTATCTTCGCTAAAAATCTCATAAATGAACTAAAAGAGCAATATAATGTAATATTATCAGGAAGAGCTTTAACTACTATTTATCCAGAAATGAATTATCATTTTTTTATTACGGCTTCATTAGAAGAAAGAGTAAGAAGAAAAGCGATTCAATATGGAGAAAACGCAAACTCAGAAGAACTAAAAGAACATATTAAAAAGCGTGATGAATTACAAGAAAAAGCAGGTTTTTATGCTTTACAAGATAAAACAATTAAAATTGATGTAACTGATTGTAAAAATGCAGAAGAATCTACAGATAAAGTATGTGGATACATAGAAGAATTAAAATTAACTGTATAATTTAAAATTATAGCTTGAAAAGCATAATAATTTTAAATTAGTTTAATAGAAATAATAATTTAAAATTATATATTCTATGTTAAAAAAATAACATTAAAAATAATTAATAAGTAAATCTAAAAAATAAGAGAAAGGAAAAATATGGAATTTTACAACAAAAAATTAGAAGAATTTAATCGTTTCATTGAAGACAAGAAAATTGCAATTATTGGAATTGGTGTTAGCAATATCCCTTTGCTAGACTACTTTTATAAGCACAATGCTAAAGTAAGTGTTTTTGATAATCGTACAATTGCAGAAATTGATGAAAACATCATTGGAAAAATGGAGCAATATCGTTTTCCTTATTATTTTGGAAGAAGAAATTTACAAAATTTAAAAGGTTTTGACATCATTTTCCGTTCTCCAAGTGCTATGCCATTTATAAAAGAAATAGCAGAGGAAGTAGAAAGAGGAGCAATTTTAACTTCTGAAATCGAAATGGTGTTAAAGTTAACACCTGCTAAAACAATTGGAATTACAGGAACAGAAGGAAAAACTACAACTACCACTTTAATTTACGAAATATTAAAACAAACAGGGCATACTTGTTTTTTAGGTGGTAATATTGGGAAACCAATTTTTACACAAATAAAAGATATGAAACCAGAAGATTTCGTTATTTTAGAAATGAGCAGTTTTCAACTAATGGATATGGATATTAGCCCAGATGTTTCTTTGGTAACAAATATCTATCCAGACCACTTAAATGTACATCGTTCTTATGAAGAATATCAAGAAGCAAAAAAGAATATTTTTAAACATCAAAGCGAAAATGGTATTTTAGTATTAAATTATGATAATGAAATTACGCGTTCGTTTGCAAAAGAAGCAAATGGAAAGGTTATATTCTTTAGTAGTAAAGAAAAATTACAAGATGGTTACATTTATGATAGAACAGATGAAAATATTAAATACTGTGAGGATGGTGTTCGCAGACATTTACTTCCTAGAGCAGAAGTTAAATTAAGAGGAATTCATAATTACGAAAATATTTGCGCTGCACTTGCTGTAACATCTTCTTTTATTCCAGTAGATACTGCTATAAAAGTCATTAAAGAATTCAATGGTGTAGAACATCGTTTAGAGTTTGTACGTGAATTAGATGGCGTAAAATATTATAATGACTCCATTGGAACTAGCCCAGCAAGCACCATTGCAGGACTTCATGCATTTGATGAGAATATTATATTACTTGCAGGTGGCTCTGATAAAGGTTTAGATTATAAAGAGGTAGGAGAAGCAATTGCAGAAAAAGTAGGAACTTTAATTTTATGCGGTCCAACCAGTATGAAAATAGCAGAAGCTACACAAAATGCAATGCAAAAACTGCAAAAAGAAGTAGAAATTTGTTATGTAAAAAATTTAGAAGAAGCAGTTAATTTTGCAAGAAAAAAATCAAAAGTAGGGGATGTAGTTTTACTTTCACCAGCTAGTGCAAGTTTTGATGCTTTTAAAAATTTTGCAGAGCGTGGTGACAAATTTAAAGAATTTGTAAAAAAATTATAAAATTTTAATTAAATTATTGACATAATATTTATAAAAATAAATAATACTAATAGAATAACATTTGTTATTAAAAGAGGTGTACTGCTACCGATAAGTGCAGAGTTTTAAAAGAATAGGGGCTAACAAATAAAATGTTAGCTCTTTTTTTGCGCTCAAAAAAGATGAAATTTCTTTGAATATAATCACCAAAACAAGAAGAATAGCATACAATAATACATAAGAATAGAGGAGGGAAAACTTATGTATTATCAAAACTATGAAGATTATATGAGAAGTGTGTTAGGTTACCCAATAGTAGAAAATCAAGATACATATCAAAGAAATATAATAGAAGAAACACAAAATTACATTTTGCCAAATCAAAATACAAAAGAATTAGAAGAATGTTATCCAGAAATTTATAAACTTCTTGAGCCTATTGTTGGTGAAGTATGTAGTAAATGTACTGTGCCAGTAACAAGAGAAATATTAGAAAACATGGTAGAAGAAGTCTATCAAAAAGTAGAAAATAATAATGAAATTTTAGTTAATATTCAAATTGAAAATAGAAACCAAGAGCAAGAAGTAGAAAATAGAACAAATAATAATGTAAGAATAAACTCTAATAGAAATAGTGCAAATCAAGCATTTTTAAATCAAACAATGCAAAGAAGTGCACAAGCAGAAAATAGGCAAAGAAGGCCCAATAATCCATTATTGCGAGATTTAATTAGAATTTTAATTCTAAATCAATTATTAGGAGGAAATTTTCCAAATAGACCACCACGCCCAAGACCTCCTTATCCAAGACCTCCATTTCCGGGAGAGCCAAGACCACCATATAGAGATTATGAAATTATTTGAAATAATTTTTTGCTATAACTAAATAACTAAAAATAGAAACAGCAAGTAGAAATATCTACTTGCTGTTTCTATTAAGGAGAATAGCTGCTCGGATGCTATTGGCGAACATCCGAAAGGGCAAAAGGGAATCGAACCCTAACTCTCTACCTTAGCAAGGTAGCACAATCCACTTTGCCATTTCCCCTAAATAATTTTTAAAACGAAAAAATCGTTTTAACGCCCCAGAGAGGACTTGAACCTCTAACATAACCTATTTTTCAGTACGTCTACTGTAGATTTTGCTCTACCTATTGAGCTACTGGGGTCTACAATAAAGATTTATTTTAGAACTGTTACATATTTTAACATAAATTTATTTTTATGTCAATACTAAAATTAAAATTTGTGTAAAATTTTTTTAAATGTAATTTTTTAGTAAAAGGAAAGATGTTTATTATTTACAAAAAATTGTAAAAAATTGTAAATTTGCTTGCATTAAGTATCAAATTATTGTAATATAGTAGCAACCTTTCATTGTCAAAAGGTAGTCTTTTACTTAAGGACGGAAAGGGGTGGAATATATGACTAATTCCGAACTTATTTTGCGATTAGTAGAAATGCTTTTAAAAGAAAAAGAGCAAACTATGAAAGCAAAAGAACAACAGGGCAAGACAAAAGACAAATGTAGAGAATAATACATAAGTCAAAAGTAGGAGTGAAATTGCAGATAACTCCTACTTTTTTTATTTCATATAAAAAGCGTACATAATTGCAGTATGTACGCTTAAATATATGACATCTTCCGAACTCAAGACATCCTTAATGTAATTATATGATAACACAAATTATAATATGTGTCAAATAAATCTGGAAAAAATTTCAAAAAATCAAAAAAATGGTTTAATTTGTAATTTTAAATTGTATAAAAAAATGAAAAATACATAAAATAAAAATGCATAAATTTTTTAAAAAAGGTGGGAAAAAATATGAAAGTAAAAGATTGTATGTGCCAAGAGGTGGCTTATTTAACACCAGATAGTACAATAAAAGATTGTGCTAAATTAATGTGTAATAAACATGTTGGTTGTATTCCAGTATGTGACACAAACAAAAAAATAGTAGGACTTGTAACAGA
>CANRLO010000111.1 GCA_947631495.1 uncultured Clostridia bacterium | reverse complement strand
ACATTAATACTTTTTTCTTCTTTTGTGTTGTTGTAAGCTTCTGCTCGAATTGTTGTAATTCCACTATTGAATTCTTTTGTAATGTTTTTAAACTCAATGTCTTGTAATTTTACTTCAGATGTTGCTTTGTCTTCTTCAAATGTTGTACTTCTTTCTTTCTTATTTTTTATAATCATAATAGTAGCAATTGCTACTATTATGATTATAGGTATTATTATAAATAATATTTTTTTATTTTTCATTGGTTTCTCCTTGTTTTAAAATATTATTGAACCTATTACAAAAATTTCATATACTGTCTTAGTTTACTAGTTTTAACTCATAAATATTTACTCCATAAGCACTACTATATGAATACATATAAAATCCTATTTTAACTGTTTCATTTGGTATTGTTAATGTTAGATTCTGTATGCTAGTTCCATATAAATTTCCTGTAGCACTTATTTGTTTGTTTTGATTATTATAATATCTTACTATTATATATCCACCATCGTTGCTAAGTTCAGTGTTATATCTTAATATACATTTCTTGCCTATCATTTCATTGCTTACATTTATATACTTTGTACCGGTTGCTCTTGTTGTAAATTTCGTTTCCTCATCTCCATCATATGCTGCTGTTCCTAACGCATCTGATGGTAAAGTTGATGTATAACTTGCTGTTGTTCTTGTTTCCTTCTCATCTTTATCTATTCCTTTTGCTGATATTGTCTGTCCTAACTCTAATCTTATAGGTCTATTTTGATATGTTTGCCATTCTCCTTCTCCTATTTTATATAACCTTTGTACACTTGTTTGGAAATAATCTATTGTTACTTCATTATAACCTGCTTCTACTCCATACTCTGTTAATACTGGATAATATTTTGTATTACTTATTGTTGGTGTGTTTTCTAATGTTAACTCATAAATATTTACTCCATAAGCACTACTATATGAATACATATAAAATCCTATTTTAACTGTTTCATTTGGTATTGTTAATGTTAGATTCTGTATGCTAGTTCCATATAAATTTCCTGTAGCACTTATTTGTTTGTTTTGATTATTATAATATCTTACTATTATATATCCACCATCGTTGCTAAGTTCAGTGTTATATCTTAATATACATTTCTTGCCTATCATTTCATTGCTTACATTTATATACTTTGTACCGGTTGCTCTTGTTGTAAATTTCGTTTCCTCATCTCCATCATATGCTGCTGTTCCTAACGCATCTGATGGTAAAGTTGATGTATAACTTGCTGTTGTTCTTGTTTCCTTCTCATCTTTATCTATTCCTTTTGCTGATATTGTCTGTCCTAACTCCAATCTTATAGGTCTATTTTGATATGTCTGCCATTCTCCTTCTCCTATTTTATATAGTCTTTGTACACTTGTTTGGAAATAATCTATTGTTACTTCATTATAACCTGATTCAATACCGTATTCTGTTATTATTGGATAATATTTTGTATTACTTATTGTTGGTGTGTTTTCTAATGTTAACTCATAAATATTTTCATTATAATAATTGAATGCCGAATACATATAAAATCCTATTTTAACTGTTTCATTTGGTATTGTTAATGTTAGATTCTTTATGCTAGTTCCATATAAATTTCCTGTAGCACTTATTTGTTTGTTTTGACTATTATAATATCTTACTATTATATATCCACCATCGTTTGAAGCTCCCGTGTTATATCTTAATATACATTTCTTACCTATCATTTCATTACTTACATTTATATACTTCGTACAAGTGCTATTTGATGTATATTTCGTTCCCTCATTTCCATCATAACACACTGCTGGTAACGCATCTTTTGGCATACTTACAGTTATATTTGCTATTACTTCTAATCCACTTCCCTTTTTTACACTCTTTGCCATAATTGTTCCTACATTTGGTATTTCAAAGGTTCCTGTGTATTTTTTCCATGTATCTCCATTATCTATACTATAATAGTTATCAATATCATTTCTTGTATCATAGGTGATTGTAGTCTTTCCATCAAATTTTACTCCTTGTTCTGTTAATATTGGATATCCATAATTTGATTGTATTACTGGTTTATTTGGTGCGTCTACATCTAGAGTTAATACTTTGTATGTTTGGATTTGTTCATTTCCTGCACTATCTTGTCCTTTTGCATATATTGTTACTGTATTATCTTCATTTTTCCATTTATTTGCTATTACTGTATCACTTGTTAAATTGAATTCTGTTGTGTAGGTTGTCCATTTTGTATTTGATTCTCCTACTTTATATTGTTTTAATGTACTATCTCCATAGTCTATACTTACGGTTACTTCTGTTTTTATGCTATCTTCTGGATTTACACTTATTCTTATTGTTGGTGGTGTTAAATCTACATTTCCTACTTGTAATGTATATGTACTTGTATTTCCTACTCCATCTTTTGCATATATTGTATAATCTGTATTCTCTGTTACATAGAATATACTATTATTTGGTATTACTGTTCCATTATTATCAAAATAGCTATCTTGTCTTATTCCTTCTGCCCACATTACTATATCTACTCTTACATCATCTACTGCTTGTACTTTTATTCCTACTTTTTGTGTTCTTGTTTCTAAGTCTGCTGTTACTCTTATTTCTGGTGGTTCTTCATCTATATTTGTTATTTTCTTTATTGATTGTTCTGTCCATACTTCTGCTTCGTCTTGTCCTCGTGCACAAATTATTGTATTTTTCTTGTTAATAGTAAAGCCATTTGTGTATTCTTGCCATCCACTTGAAGTTCCATCTGGTTCTATTATTCTATATTGTCTTACTAGTAAGCTACTTGAGTAATTGATTGTTACTTTTACTTCTCTTGTTGGTTCTTCTGTATTTAGTATAATTTGTGGTGATTGTGGTGCTAGTCTATTCCATCTCATATAAATATGTTCTATTAATTCTTGTATTGGTTTTGTTACAAAATAGTAATCTCCATTAAAGTCTATTTCTCTTCCTTCTTCATTTTCTATTTTTATTTTTAGTTTTCCTTCTGCATTTAATATTTCATCTTTATATTCTGGTTTTATTAATAGTATTCCGTCTTGTTTATAACTTGTCCAAACTCCATCATCTTGCCATTTATATTCTTGTCCAGTTGTATCTGGTGGATAGTTTAATTTTAATATAAAGTATTTTCCTTTATCTATCAAAACAGTGGTTGTTTTTAAGATGTTGTTTACTGTATAACTACTTGTTGCTTCATAACCTAATTCATTCTTATTATATGCTGTAATTGTACAGTTTTCTGTTATTTCTATTGGTCCTGAATAGTTTATATAACTTCCATTGTCTATTTTGTATCTTTTTATATTTGCTGTTCTGTCGAAGTTTATAGTTACTGTTGTTACAGATGATTGCATACCATTTTTTGGACTTGCTACTATTTCTGGCTCTGATATCCCTGTTGTTAAATTATCTATTTGTTTACTTGTTTGTCCTACTGCTCTACTACTTACTGCATATGCATATACAGTACAGTTTTCTTCTACTTCAAATGGTTGTGTATATGGTTCCATTGCTCCATTATTGATTTTATAATATTTTTCTTCTGCGTTATCATCATAGTTAATTGTTACAAGTGCTTTTTCTATTAGTTCACTTGTTAATTTTGGTTCTGGGTCTACATCTATTGATACACTTAATTTTCCTAATTTTGTTGGTCCCTCTGTTATATTAGTTATATCAATATATTCTATTGTTTCTCCATTTTCATTGGTTCCTTTTGCATATACTCTTCTATTTTCTGTTATTTCTAATGGAGTTGTATAAGCATTATAAGTTATTCCGTTTAAGCTATATTCTATTGTCTCTGCATTTGTAGCTGTTATTGTTACTGTTACTTTTTTTGCATCATATTTTACATTATATGGGTCTGGGTCTGCTTCTATTTTTACATATGGCATTTGTGGAACTTGTATATTATTGATTCTTCTAGTTGCTGTGCTTGAACGTTCTCCTCTGTCTGTTATATAATATGCACTTACAGTTGTATTATAGGTTAAGCTTATTGATGTTGTGTATTCTTGATATGAACCATATCCTATTTTATAATAAATCTTTTCTGCTGTATGTCCCCCTGTAGGTCTTATTGTTACTTGTACACTGTCTGTTACTGTTGTTGGATTTACACTAATGTTTGGTGCTTCTATTACATAGCTTGGAGTAGTTGGGTT
>CANRLO010000110.1 GCA_947631495.1 uncultured Clostridia bacterium | reverse complement strand
GTTTTTTGTTTTTCTCTTAATTGAGTACCATATTCAGAAAGTTTCTTCTTTTTTTGTCCATTTTGTCCTGGTGCATAGTTTCTTCTTGAAATACTGCATTTATCTGTATAACATCTTGAACCTTTTAAGAATAACTTTTGTCCTTCTCTACGGCAAATACGGCATTGTTCATCTTTGTATCTTGCCATGTTCTATTTCCTCCTTTTTTTAAACTCTTCTTCTTTTTGGTGGTCTACAACCGTTATGTGGAATTGGAGTAACATCTTTAATGCTACTAATTTCTAAACCAGCTGCTTGTAATGAACGGATTGCTGCTTCACGTCCTGAACCAGGTCCTTTTACAAATACTTCTACTGATTTTAAACCATGTTCCATTGCTGCTTTTGCAGCTGTTTCTGCAGCTTCTCCTGCTGCAAATGGTGTACTTTTTCTTGAACCTTTGAATCCTAATTCTCCGGCACTTGCCCAAGAAAGTGCATTTCCTTGAACATCTGTAATTGTAACGATTGTATTATTGAAACTAGAATGAATGTGTGCCATTCCTTTTTCGATATTTTTTCTATCTCTTCTTCTAGTTGTTGTTCTTTTTGTTACAGGCTTTGCCATTTAATTTTACCTCCTTAACTATTATGGTATTATAGTATTTTAGGCTTATCCCTTTTTCTAATACTATTTATTATTTTTTGCTTTTACTTACTAATTTTCTTGGTCCTTTTCTTGTACGAGCGTTTGTTTTTGTTCTTTGTCCTCTTACTGGAAGACCTCTTCTATGTCTAATTCCTCTGTAGCATCCGATTTCAGTAAGTCTTTTAATGTTTAAAGCAACTTCTCTTCTTAAGTCTCCTTCTAATACCATTCCGTCCATTGCTTTTCTGATTGCTTGTTCTTGCTCTGCTGTTAAGTCTTTTACTCTTGTATCTGGATTTACTCCAGCTTCTTTTAATATTTTTTGAGAAGTGGATAGTCCTACACCATAAATATATGTAAGTCCGATTTCTACTCTCTTTTCTCTAGGTAAATCTACTCCTGCTATACGAGCCATATTTTTTTAGCACCTCCAAATTTATTTTTAATTTTGTTTATGGTTTGTTTAAATAAAAAGCTTGAAAGGTGAAATGCGCTGGATAAAGGAACCAGCCTTTCTACTTTTCTTTTAAACATGTATATAAACACAAATTTGATTCATAGTTTCTTTTGAAACTACAGCCGCTTCCAAACTTGTGTTAATATCTTTGTTTTGGTATGTAATTACCCTTGTCTTTGTTTGTGTTTTGGATTTTCACAAATAACCCTAATAACACCTTTTCTCTTAATGATTTTACATTTTTCGCAAATTTTCTTAACTGATGGTCTTACTTTCATTCTAAACACACCCCCTGTAATTTTTTATCTTATATTTTTATGTACTACATTATGATGTGTGAGGTCAGATGTATAAGATAACAGGCTAAATGAAATTTACACATCTCACGTCGCACCTCATAATAAACTTGTAGTATATAATTTTTTACTTTATTTTGCTCTCCATGTAATACGACCTCTTGTTAAGTCGTAAGGAGAAAGTTCTACTTTTACCTTATCCCCTGGTAAAATTTTAATGTAATTCATTCTTAATTTTCCAGAAATATGGGCTAATATTTGATGTCCATTTTCAAGTTCTACTTTAAAATTAGTATTTGGTAATGTTTCTACCACAGTACCCTCTACTTCAATTACATCTTCTTTTGCCATTGTATATTCATTCCTTTCAAGTTATAAAACATTTTGAAAAAATTGTTGCTCATAATTGTTTCCAAAATTCCTTGATTTTTCTATGTTTTTACGCGATTTAGGATACAATTTTGCAATTGTATCCATAATAACTACTATAGTATATAATATTTTTATATTTTTGTCAAGATTTCTGGCTCATTTTCTGTAATTAAAATTGTATTTTCATAATGAGCTGCTCTTTCTTCATCTTCTGTTACAATTGTCCATCCATCATCTAGCACTAAAATTTCATCAGAACCCACCATTACCATAGGTTCTATAGCAAGTGTCATACCTGGTTCTAAGCGAATTCCTCTTCCTGCCCTTCCATAGTTTGGAATGCCCGGGTCTTCGTGCATTTGTCTTCCAATTCCATGTCCTTGAAATTCTTTTACAACATTAAAACCATTTTTTTCTACAAATTCTCCAATCGCATGAGAAACATCTCCAATACGATTGCCTTTTTTAGCATATTTTATTCCTTCAAAAAAAGCTTGTTTTGTTACTTCAATTAGCTTTTGGGATTTTTTATCTATATTTCCTACACTGTAGGTTCTAGCGCAATCTCCATTAAAACCATCTTTGTAAGCTACTAAATCAATGCTAATAATGTCTCCTTCTTTTAAAATAACTCCTTTTGAAGGAATTCCGTGAATAACTTCATCATTAACAGATGCACAAATAGCCCCCGGAAAATCTGGTACACCTTTTTGTCCACTTGGATAGCCTTTTTCTGCAGGGATTGCTCCATATTTTCTCATTGTATTTTCTGCAATTTTATCTAACTCCCAAGTAGACACTCCCGGCTTAATTGCTTCTTCTACTGCTTTTTGTGCTAAAGCTGCTATTCTACATGCTTCTCTCATTTTTTCTATTTCTTGTTTCGATTTAATTGTTACCATTTTTTCTTCCTTTCTTCAAAGGGGTGTCCCAAATTGTCCCATTTGTCGCAATTGGGGACTGTCCCAAATTGTCCCTGTCCTAATTATCCATCAAATATTCTTTTACTTCTCTTGCTACGTCTTCTGAGGTTTTGCCTGAATGTAAATTTAGTTTTACGGCATATAATAAGTCTTGCGCTTTATAATAATCGACTAATTTGGCAGATGTTTCGTGATAGGTTTTTAGTCTTTGCTTTACTGTTTCTATGTTGTCATCTTCTCTTTGTACTAATTTACTTTGACAAATGTCGCAAATTCCTTCTTGTTTTGGCTTTTTAAATTCTAAATTATAGACTTCTCTACAATTGATATTTGAGCATACCCTTCTTTTTATAATTCTATCTATAATATCTTCATCCGATAATTCTAATTCTACTGCTATGTCTATTTTCTTTCCTTGTTTCTTTAAAAAAGTATCAAATGCTTCTGCTTGCACGATGGTTCTTGGGAAGCCATCTAAAATAACACCATTTTTACAATCTGGCTCTTGTAATCTTTGTTCTACCAATTTTATTGCTAAATCATCTGGTACTAAATTTCCTTTTGATACATAAGAATCAATTTGTTTTCCTATTTCTCCTGCTTTTTTTATATAGCTTCGAAATAGCTCTCCACTAGATAGATGCGTAATTCCTAATGATTCGGATAACATTTTTCCTACGGTTCCTTTTCCTGAACCTGGTTTGCCTAACATTACAATATACATTTGTTGCTTACTCCCTTCTCTTTTGCTTTTACTTTTACTTTACTATTATACCATTTTTTAGCATATAAGTATACTATTTTTTATAAAAAAATAGATGCTTTTATTTGCATCCATTTTTTTATTTTATATATTATTTTTTCTATACTTAATAAAATTAAGCCCTCAAAAAATACCTGTTTTTTTCCTCCGTCCCCAAAAACAGTTTATTCTAAGAATCCTTTGTAATGTCTCATTACAAGTTGAGATTCTAATTGTTGTACTGTTTCTAAGGCAACACCTACTACGATTAAGATTGAGGTTCCACCAAAGGCAATATTTAAGTTGGTAAATCTAAGTAGCATTGGTATAATGGCAATGACTGCTAAGAATAAACCTCCAAATAGTGTAATTTTTGAGATAATAGAGCTTAAGTAGTCTGTTGTTGGCTTTCCTGCTCTAATTCCTGGTATAAATCCACCATTTTTCTTAATATTGTTTGATACTTCTGCTGGATTGAAGGTAGCATAAGTATAAAAATATGTGAAACCTAAAATTAGTAGTAAGTATACTATTGCGTTTGCAATTGAGTATCCTACTGGAACATTTGATGTTGATGTTGCAATAGAGAATTTATAAATTACACTCCAGAACCCTGTTTCATTTGCAATGTTTGGTACAAACATTTGAATTATCATGGCTGGGAATGTCATAAATGATGAAGCAAAAATAACTGGCATTACACCTGCCATAGCAAGTTTTAATGGAATGTTTGTATTTTGTGCTCCTACCATTTTTCTTCCTACTACTCTTTTTGA
>CANRLO010000109.1 GCA_947631495.1 uncultured Clostridia bacterium | reverse complement strand
ACTTCATCTTTATTGCCTTGCTGTACTTCAAGATATGGTAATATTTCTGATAATATTTGCCCACCTACTGGTGCTGCTACTCCACCTCCTTGCGTTATGCGCCGTTTATTGCAGTTTTAAAAAACTAGAAATTAGATTTTTCTAATCCTAGTTTTAAATAAAATATTAGTATAAACTATATTATTTTCTATATATTTAAGCAACTTTTAAACCTGTATTTTTAATCTCATCTACAAAAGGATTTCCTTCTTCAAAATCATTTGTTTTTATTGGATGTGGTTCTATTCTTAAATCAATGTTTTCTGTCAACATCATTAATTCGACCATTAAATCTACAGTGTCACTATTACTATCTAATATCACAGCAATATCTATATCACTATCTTCATGTTCTGTTCCTTTTGCATAAGATCCAAAAAGATATACTGCATTTATATTGAACTTTTTTGATATCTCTTCAACATATTTATTTACAATATTTAAAATATCTAAATTAACCGTTTCTTTTGGCATTACTTATTTCTCTCCTTTTTTATTTTCTTTATCTTCTAAAATTTGTTTAAAATATTCTCTCATAGACTCGATACTTTCTATTTGTTTTAAAGTATATTCTTGTGTGCATTTATTGTAAAAATCATTTTTATAATCTTCATATCTAGCATTAATATTAAATGAATTGCATGTAAATAATATCTTTGTTTGCTTTTCATCTAATTTTATTCCACACTTTCTAGCTAAGTTATTTAAATTATGAATTTTAGGTGGATAAGGACTGTCCTTATTTACTTTTGCATAAATTCCTTTAAGCAATTTTTCTAACATTAGGTGTCCGATGAACAATGCCCATGTATATTGCTTCATTTCATAATTTTTTTTCATTGATTCATAATCTCTGTCAGAACTTTCAATCCAAAAATTCATTAAATCGATATTGTTCATATATTTATTTTCCTTTCTTTCAATGTATATCTATTATATCACGTTTATTGAAATTTTACTACATATTTTTTATAATCCATTTATAAATTAAGTAAATATGAACTATTGTATTCAAATAATTTATACAATAAATCTTTTATCATTATCAAAATATAAAGCACTTTCATCTTCTGCAATTTTTTTGCTTCCTTCATAGATTTGTAATAATAATTGTTCATCTTCTGTAAGTTCTCTATTAATTGTCGCTAAAATATTATCCACTTCTTGTATACTTGAAAATATATTTATACTACTTTCTGGAATTGTAAAACCATATTTTTTTCCTACCCCTCTACTAACCATATCGTTTAGAAATCTAAAAATGTTTTCACTGTTCAAAATATTTTTCACATATTTCTTTATGTCAATTTTATAAAGATTTTCCTTTTCTTCATTATAAATTCCCCATATGTTTCCTTCCATATAATTCTCTTTATGTAATATGTTTATATTATTTTTTATTACACATTTTATCAAGTTATCATTTATCTCTTCCAGTCTTTTTAATCTATCTTTATACTCATCTCTCGGATATTCCCTACTATGTTCTATCCAATATTCTAAATGCCTTATAGCACCGATTCGCGAAAAGTCATTCTTCATAATTTGTTCAAATTCTTGAAACTCTGCACCTGTAATTTGTATAATTAACTCTGCCATAACTATATAAATTCTTTGTAATGAATTCAATTCCATAAATAGTGAATCGTTGTTATAATCTTTTAGATGTATATTTATTATTTTTAATAACACTAATTTCTTATTTGTACTTATTTCCTTTAAATAAGCTTCTAACGTTTCAAAAGTATATTTTTGTATCCAATTTTGATATAAACACATTAACTTTTTAAATCCTTTGTCTATTTTGCTAAAATTTTCACTACCGTTTATTAATTTTATAAACTTCTCAACATTTTGTCTAATTTCTATGAATTCATTATTGCATTGTGAAAAATATAAATCAAAATATCTAGCATTAAAAATTCTTGCTTCTTTAATGCTTGTTTTATAATCTACCATTCTTTTTCCAATATAATAGTAATTAGATTTTACTTCTTTTCCATTCTTATAATTTTCTACATAGGGAAATAATAAGGACAAAACGCTTTCATATTCTTCATTTCTTTTATTGCTAAATAATTTATCAAAATATTCTTTTGCTTCATTATTAAATTTTTTCATATCCAGATTGAGAATATACGTTTCTTCTTTTAAGTGCGTATCATGAGATATAAAATATTTTTTATTTCTCCAAATTTCTTCATACAATTCTAAATTATTTATTTTAATTACTTCTAACAATATTACATCTCGAACATTTAAATACTCTTTTGAATCGTAATAAAAGCTAATAGCAGAGTTTATAAATCTCTTTAACTCTCTTAAATTTTTGATTTTTTTAGCCAAAATATTAAATAATTCTTTATTCTCTTCTTGAATATCAAATCCATATAACTCAAATAAATTATTTAAACACTTTCTTATAATGTTACTCATTACACTTTCATGTATTTGTGGAATTTTTACTTCCATTTGAATTATCTTCTTTAAGTATTCATAGTCGATACTTAAATCTTTCTCAAATATTTTTTCCATCCTTTTATCATCAAAGGATAATAAATATACTGTGTTATTAAAATCTAAAATATTATTTATTATTTTAAATAAGAAAATAATATTTTCTTTATTTGCTCTTTCTATATTATCTATTATAAACAGCATTTTTATGTTATTTTTGCTTAAATAAGCATTTATCATTTTCTTTAGTTTACTGCTATTGTTGCCATAATATTTTTTTATATTGATATATACGCTTTCATATTTACTTTTATTAAATATAGTATCCATACAAAAATTTATAAATTTGCTAATTTCCCTTACACTAAAATTATGTCCTATCTTCGCCATAATTGTATCAAACATTCCATTTAGCAACGCTTTTTCATCTTCGTAATACCAAGGATTAAAGTCATCTATAATAATTAGACTTTCATCTTTTTCATTTACTTTCTTTTTTAAATTATTAATGATAGTAGTTTTGCCACTTCCCCATTCTCCTTCTAGTGCTATTACAAAGCTTTCCTCACTATTACAATTTTTAATTAGTTCGTATAATTTATTAATTGTATAGCTTCTTTCTAACAAATCATATGATACTTCTTTTTCTTTAAATAAAATTATGCCTCCTCTATTTTTTATGGCACCATCATATAATTCCTTTAAATCATATACATTTTCTTCTACATCTTTAGTTTTTATATTATTAATTTTCTTTATTCGAACTCCTTGCATTATAGCTATTAGTATTACAAATATACTTCCTACAATTCCTTTTAACACCATTCCTTTTTCCATTATAAAAGCATAGTTACTATATACACATAAAGCACATATACTACTTAAGAAGATTGCATCGATATAATTTACGGTTTTTAATTTATATAAGTCTAATAGTTTTAATCCTATTATTTTTATAATAATTAACAAAATCCCTATAAAATATATGGGGATTAATTCCATATGAGCGATTACTATTGTAAAAACATTTAAATAATCCAGTACAAATAGAATTAATAGTATTATTAAAGTATTATTTGTTATATCTTTCCACGTATATATATCATCAAATGATTTTTGATATTCTGTGCTAGTTTTTTCTTTTATTTTTCTTATTAATGATTTCACTTATATTTCTCCTTACGCATTAATTTTAACATAATTATATTACAAAATATCAATTTATTCAAATCTTTAAAAGTTTAGGTATAAATTTTATCTGAAAAGGAGAAGGTGTTTTTTACTTTCTTTTATTCTGATTATTTATTAATTTTGTGTTTACAAAAAACATAGAGTAACTTTTTTATTAATTTAACTCTATGTTTTTGCTTCATTTACAATTATAACTATTAACATAGTTGCAATTGTATTTCAAATATATACACCTCTAAATTTTAATATTTTACAAAAATCTTATTTCCTTTGTTTATCTTAATTCCTTCAGTTGGTGTTTGTTCTTTAACTACTGTATTTTCTTTATCTAATGTTTCTTCATTTTCTTCTGTAATTCCTTCAATTCTCAATTCTAGGCCTGTTTCTTTTAATATTTTTTCTGCTTCTTTTATAGATAATCCTGTTATATTTGGTACACTTACTTCTTCTACTACATCTAATTCTTCTTGGTTTCCTTGGCTTACTTCTAAATAAGGAAGAATTTCACTAAATATCTGTCCTCCTACTGGTGCTGCAACGCCACCTCCTTGGTGTCCCCCTTCACCAGTTGGATTATATAAAGTAACTAAAACCACTAC
>CANRLO010000108.1 GCA_947631495.1 uncultured Clostridia bacterium | reverse complement strand
AAAAACAATGAAAATTAATATTGTAATGGTAGAGCCAGAAATTCCACAAAATACAGGAAATATTGCAAGAACTTGTGCAGCAACAGGTGGAAAATTACATTTAGTAGAGCCTTTAGGCTTTGAAATAACAGATAAAACTCTAAAAAGAGCAGGGCTAGATTATTGGGACAAACTAGATATAGAAAGACATACATCATTAAAAGCATTTTTAGAAAAATACAAACCAGAAGAAAACAATATGTATTTTGTAACAACAAAAGGTCAAACTTGCTATTCAGAGGTAGATTATTCTAACATGGAGAAAGTATTTTTATTATTTGGAAAAGAAACAAAAGGCTTGCCAGAAGACTTACTAAAAAAATATTTAAACAAAACTATTCGTATTCCTATGAGAGAAACACTTCGCTCTTTAAATTTATCAAATTCCGTAGCAATTGTAGTTTATGAAGTATTAAGGCAAAGACAATTTGAAAATTTGGAAGAAACTAGCAAATATTTTATGTAAGAATTGACAAATTATGTTCACTATAATATAATTGAGAAGTAACTTATTATAAAGAGAAGTGATAATTTCTCTAAAAAATTATTACAATTTTACAAACAGGAGGACAAAGGACAATGGAACAAAGCGTAATTGGAAGGAATGAAGTAATTCTTAATGGAACAGTAGTATCAGATGCAATATTTAGTCATAAATTAGATGATGAAAAATTTTATATTTTTCACTTGTCTGTAAATCGGATAAGTAAATTAGTAGATGAGATACCTATTATGATATCAAAAAATAATCCACTTTTTTCAGAAATCAACATAGGTAATCGAATTCGTGTTGAGGGCTATTATCGCTCATATTCTAGACATATTGGAAATAAAACAAACCTTATTTTAACAGTTTATGCAGAAAAAATATTATTTTTATCAGAAAGTCAGAAAGATAAAAATAATATTATTCTTGAAGGTTATATTTGCAAAGATGTCATTTTTAGAATAACCCCAAAAGGAATAAAGATTGCAGATCTTATGCTAGCGGTAAATCGCACGTATAGCAAGGCAAATTACATTCCATGTATTGCATGGAATGGGAATGCAATTACTATTTCAGAGTTAAATGTAGGAAGAAGAATTAGCATTATAGGTAGAATTCAAAGCAGAGAGTATAAAAAAACATTTCCTGATGGAACACAAGAAACAAGAGTTGCCTATGAAGTTTCAATTAATGATTTTGAAGAAGAATAAAAAATGTAATAAAGCAAAAGTTCGGAAATTTTCCGAACTTTTGCTTTTGTGATAAAAAAGTATACAAAATTTTATTTTTATATGGTAAAATCTTATTGTTTAAATAAAAGGAGAAGAAAATGGTAGAAGAGAAGAAAAAAGAACAAATAGGACTAACCTCTAAGCAAGTAGAAGAAAGAAAAAATAAAAACTTAGTAAATGCAGATACAACACTTCCTACAAAAAGTATAAAACAAATTATAAAAGAAAATTTTATTACTTTATTTAATATATTAAATTTATTATTAGCCTTTAGTATTTTTGCAGTAGGCTCTTATAAAAATATGTTTTTTTTATTGGTAGTTATTATAAATACTGCCATTAGTACTGTGCAAGAAATTCATTCAAAAAGAATGGTAGATAAATTAGCTGTTCTTGCAAGCGCAAAAGCAAAGGTCATTCGTGATGGAAAAAAAGAAGAAATTTCTATTTATGAATTAGTAGTAGACGATATTGTAGAATTAGAAACAGGAAATCAAGTAGCAACTGATAGCATTATTGAAGAAGGTTTTGTAGAAGTAGATGAATCTTTCCTAACAGGAGAGGCAGACACTCTTTACAAACAAAAAGGAGATAGCATTTTTTCTGGAAGCATTATTTTATCTGGAAAATGCCGAGCAAAAGTGGTTCATGTAGGCGAAGAAAACTATGCAGCAAAAATTTCAAAAGGTGCTAAATATGTTAAAAAGGTCAATTCTGAAATGATGCAAACATTAAAGAAAATTATAAAAATTTTAACATTTGCTATTATTCCTATTGGCGTACTTCTATTTAGCAATCAGTATTTTGTGTTAAATTCTAGCATGCAAGAAGCGGTAGTAAAAACAGTAGCAGCTATGATTGGAATGATACCAGAGGGGCTTGTATTATTAACCAGTACAGTTCTAGCAGTTAGCGTTATTCGTTTGTCTAAAAGAAAAGTTTTAGTACAAGAATTATATTGCATTGAAACTCTAGCAAGAGTAGATACTTTGTGCTTAGATAAAACAGGAACTTTAACAGAAGGAAAAATGGAAGTAAAAGATTATCTTCCAATAGTAAATGAAAAAGAATTTGAAAATATTGTAGCCAATTTAGCTTTTGCATCAACAGATAGCAATTCTACTATGCTTGCAATAAAAGATAAATTTTCTAAAAGAAAAGAAATATGGAAAGCAGAAGAAATAATTGCATTTTCATCTAAAACAAAATGGTCAGGAGTTACTTTTAAAGAAAAAGGCACCTATATTTTAGGGGCACCAGAAATTATTTTAGGAAAAGAGATAGAAAACTATAAAAGTGAAGTAATAGAAAAAGCAAAAGAATTTCGTGTATTGGTTATTATTCACACTACAGAAAACTTAAACAAGCAAGAAAAACAATTACCACATAATATAGAAATAGTAGGATTTTTATATTTAAAAGATAAAGTGCGAAAAGAAGCAAAAGAAACATTAAAATATTTTAAAGAGCAGGGAGTAGATATCAAAATCATTTCTGGAGATAATCCAGTTACAGTATCACAAATTGCAAAACAAGTGGAAATGAAAGATTTTGAAAATTATATAGATGCAAGCACAATCAAAACAGAAGAAGAACTAAAAAAAGCAGTTTCAAACTATAGCATATTTGGTAGAGTAACACCTTCGCAAAAAAAAGAAATTATATTAGCATTAAAAGAGCAAGGAAGAAGCGTTGCTATGACAGGAGATGGAGTAAATGATGTGCTCGCTTTAAAAGAAGCGGATTGTAGTATTGCTATGGCAAATGGAAGTGATGCTACAAAAAATGTAGCACAACTTATATTATTAGATTCAAACTTTGCTTCAATGCCACAAGTTGTACTAGAAGGAAGAAGAAGTATTAATAACTTAGAAAGAAGTGCATCTCTATTTTTAGTAAAAACTATATATTCTACTATTTTAGCACTGCTATTTTTACTATGGCAGAAAGAATATCCATTTATGCCAATTCAACTTAGTTTAATTAGTATGGTAACCATCGGTATTCCTTCTTTCTTACTTGCTTTAGAGCCTAATAAAGACCGAATCCAAGGAAACTTTTTGAAAAATATTTTAAGAAAAGCACTTCCAACAGCATTTACAGTTATATGTAGCATTTTTACAATTACAATTGCATATCAACATAGTAAAATATCAGAAGAAATATATTCTAGTTTATGTGTTATTGCAGCAGGATTTTCAGCCATTTTACTATTATTCACTCTAGCAAAAGCAAGAAAATCAGAACATAAAAAATATCCATTCTCTCGTTTTCGTCTTAGTTTAGCAATTGCAATGCTTGTTTTATTTGTGGTAGGATTAACTGTTTTTGATTGGTGGTTTTCTATTGCTCCATTTGCTACAATGCAAACGGAAATTGTGCAAGTAATGGGAATGTGCTTGATTTATTTCATAACATTTGGAAAGATTTGGGACGCGTCCAAATCTTTCCAACTTTCAAAAATTAAAGAATAAAAAGCAGGAAAGAAATGGACTTTTAAGTCTAAAATCTTTCCTTTTTTAATTAACTAAAACTAACTATAAAGCAACTGCCTAATGGCATGATAAAGGTAAGGCTTATATTCTTCAATAGGAAGTGGCTCATTCTCTAAGATAGAAGTAAAAGAAGTAGAGCTAACAAGCTCAATAATCATAAATAAGGTAACTTCAGGATTCTTCAAAGCAATCTTATTTTTTTCAATTCCCTTTAAAAACAAAGAATAAATACTATCTTCTTTTTTGTCAGTATTATCATATAACTTTAAAATAGACTTATTATAAATACCCCAAGACAAATTTTTAGAAATAAATTTTAAAAGAGTAGGCTCTTTTTTAAACTGATCAATAATATAGTTAATAATAAAAATAATTTGATCAGAAAAATTTTCAATATAATTTTTATGAAGCTCTTTCAAAGCATCACTAAATAATTTTTCTGATTTTTTAGTAATCAAAATATTTTGAATTTCATATTTATCCTTAAAATAAAGATAAAAAGTACCTTTAGCAACATTTGCACGATCTACAATTTCTTGAATAGAAGTATTTTTTATTCC
>CANRLO010000107.1 GCA_947631495.1 uncultured Clostridia bacterium | reverse complement strand
ATAGTAAAAGATTTAACATATCATATTGGAAATGTAGGAGTTGATTTAAAAACAGGAAATGAAAATAGAGAAGATATAGAAATTGCAGCATTTACATATCAAGATGCCAAATATATTCGAAAAGAAATTCAAGTAAATAATGAGGATATTTATTTTTTATATATTTATTTAAATTTATATGCAGAAGATAAAAAAGAATTAGAATATATGGTAAATAAAATAGAAGGAATTTTACAGGCAAGAGGAATGCAAGTAAAAAGAGCATATTTCAGGCAAGAGCAAACATTTAAAGCATGCATGCCACTTATGGAAAATGAAAAAGAAATAAAAGAAATAGCAAAAAGAAATGTATTAACATCAAGCTTAGTATGTACTTATCCTTTTATATCATCTGCCATTTTTGATGAAGAAGGAATTTTTATAGGAACTAATATTTATAATAACTCGCTAGTTTTTATTGACCGCTATAATACCAATAAATATAAAAATGCAAATATGTGTATTTTCGGAAGTAGTGGAGCAGGCAAATCTTTTTATATTAAATTATTAGCACTTCGCTTTCGTATATTAGGAATTGAACAGTATATTATAGACCCAGATAGAGAATATACTAAACTTTGTGAAAATTTAGAAGGAACATTATTAAAATTAGGACCAAGTTCACAATCTTATATTAATATTTTTGACATTAGAGAAGAAAGTTTAGAAGAAGGAGAAGGAGGATATTTAGCAACAAAAATAAGTAAATTAATTGGATTTTTTAATTTAATATTTGGAAGTATAGATGAAGAAGAAAAAGCAATATTAGAAGAAAAATTAATTGAAGTATATAAAGAAAAAGGAATAACTTTTGATGATAATACTTTGTATAAATTATATTCTAAAAAAATAAATATAAAGCCAATATTTAAAGAATCAAGAGATATGCCAATATTAGAAGATTTTTATAATATATTAGAAAAGGATAATAAAACACAAACAATGAAAACAAAATTAATTCCATTTGTAAAAGGCTCATTAAATTTTTTTAATCATTATACTAATATTGAATTAAATAATAAATTCATTGTAGCAGATGTTTATGAATTAGGAGAAGAAAATTTAAAATATGGAATGTATTTATTTACTGAATTATTTTGGGACAAAATAAAAAAAGATAGAAAAATAAAAAAAGCAATTTATTTAGATGAAATATGGAGATTAATTGGAGTAACATCAAATAAAGAAGTTGCAAGTTTTATTTATAAAATATTTAAAACAATTCGAAAATATGGTGGAAGTGGAGTAGCAATTACACAAGATGTGTCAGATTTATTTAGTTTAGAAAATGGAAATTATGGAAAAAGTATATTAAATAATTCTGAATTAAAGACATTTTTTTCGCTAGAAGAAGATAACATAAAACTATTAAGTGAGTATACTAACATGTCAGAAAAAGAAAAAATAGAAATAAGATCATTAAAGAGAGGAGAGTGTTTAATGTTTGTAGGAGACAATCACATTTTAACAAAAATAGAATGTTCAAAAGAAGAAAAAGCAATAATAGAATAGTCATCAAAGCTAACGGACAAAAGAGAAAGAGATACTTATGAGGAAAAAGAAAAATTGTAAACATAAAATTTAAAATAAAAAAAGAAAGAGGTAAAAAATGAAACAAATTATAACCGCATTAGGCAATCCTTTACTAAATGACAAATTAAAAGAGGAAAAGGATTTAAAAATTTTAACAAAAGATATACAATATCAAGATGGTATTTTTGAAAGTTTAGAAAAGGAACATAAAATAGATTATTTGATACTAAGTGAAATTTTATTAGGAGAATATAAAATAGAAAATTTAATAGAAAAAATAATAGAAAAAAATAATAAAATAAAAATAATTGTTATTTTAGAAAATAAAAAAGAAGAAATAGAAAATATTTTATATATAAAAGGTGTAAAAAAAATTTATTATAATAATCAAGTTGAAATAGAAGAAATAATTTCTTTTATAAAAAATGATGATAAAGAAGCAAATGAAGAAATAAAATTCGAATTAGAAAATTTAAAAAAAATATTATTAAAAAATAATATTTATTTAGAACAAGAAAATGAAAAAAATAATTTATTAAATTTAGAAAATGAAAAATTTAAAAATGAAAAAACAAATAAAGAAAAAAATAAAATTAAATTAATAAAAAATAATAAAGAAAATAATAAAAAAATAATTAGTGTTGTTGGAACAGGTGGAGTAGGTAAAAGTATTATTACATTAAATTTATCAAATATATTAAAAGAAAAAAATCAAAAAATTTTAATCTTAGATTTTGATATCTTAAATAATAGTTTGCATACTATTCTTGGAGTAAATAATTATCCTCAAAAAATAAAAAATAAATTGCAAAAAAATGATTTAATACAAAATAAGATAAATGTAAAAGATTTAATTATAAAAATAAATAAAAAAGTAGATTTAATATCTGGAATTAATTTACTATTTGATAGTAAATACAAAATAAGTAGTGAAAAAATACAATTTATATTAGAAGAATTAAAACAATATTATGATTTTATTGTAATAGATACATCTTGTGAATGTTTTTTCGACTACACAAAAAATATTTTACACTATAGTGATACAATTTTATTTTTATTAGAAGCAAATTTATCAGAAATAAAAAAGGCAAATAATTTATTAAAGATATATACTGAAGAATGGAATTTAGAAAAAGATAAATTTAATTTAATTATTAATAAATATAATGAAAATGCAGTCGATGATAAAATAGTAAAACACATTTTTTTAGATTATAAAATATTAGGAAAAATTAAATTTAATAAAAAATATAATAATTTAATTAATAAAAATTTTGAAGAAGATATATTAACAAAAAATATAAAAAAGGAATATGAAAAAATTACAGACAAAATTATAAAATTAAAAAATAGAAAAATAAATTTAACAATTCAAAATATATGCCATAGATTTATATTTAATTTATATCAAAAAAATCAAACAAAAATTTAATTAAATAATATAAAAATAAAATAAATTGAAAATAAGCAATAAAAAATATTTTAAATAAAAAATTATAATATTATATAAAAAATAAATAAAGAAAGGAATAAAAATCTTATGAATTTATTATCAAACGAAATAGAAAATAATTTAACAAATAATAATGAATTATTAAAAACAGAAGACCAAACAAGTTTTATAGAAACGAGTTTAGGAAAAACTATTAACTTTGGTTTAGATATAGGATTAAGAGCAGTTTTACCAGATGTAATTGAAGAGCAAATAATAGAAATAAAAGATACACTTTTAAAAGAAGGATTTTCAGAAGGAATAAAAAAAGTAATATCATCTGCAATAGATTTTGGAAAAAGTGCATTAGGAATAGTAACAGGAAATTTTGAAAATATATCACAAGTACAAACAGCTGTAAAAAATGGTGGAATTATAGATGGAGTATCAAATTTAGTAGATACTATATTAAATAAAACAACAAAAACAGGAACTCTATCTTATGGAATGGCAAACACTATAAGAAAAGGTAAAAATGTTATTTTAAATAGTATTACTAATAAAATTGAAGAAGAATTTAATAGTCAATTAGATGCTGCAGAAAAATTAGAAAAATATTCAAACAATTGGAAAGAATATTACAATGCACATGATTTTGATGGAATGCAAAGAGAATATGAAAAAATGAGAGAAAAATTAAAAATATTAATTCCAATGGAGACGACTTTAAAACAAGCAAGAGTAATTGAAAATTTACATACATTAATAAAAAATAATGGCAAAGATTTTAATTTAACAGAAGAACAAAAAAAATTAGCAGAATTATTAATATAAAAAATGACTATTTAGAAATAGTGTAAATTTACTTGAATTACAAATATAAACATGATATTATAAAGGAACTTTAGAGATATGGATACACAAAAATTTAAGAAAATAAAGCCAATAGAATAGGGGGAAAATCTATGTTTCACAAGATAAAAAATGTTTTGCCAAAAGAAGATTTAATCATAGAAGTAGAATTTGAAAATGAAGTAAAAAAGCAATATAATATAAAAAAAATCATTTCTAAATGGAAAGTATTTGAAGATTTGAAAGATAAAGAGTTATTTTTTAAAGTAAAAGTAGATCAAGGAGAATATGGAATCATTTGGAATGAAAATATTGATTTATCTTGTGAAGAAATATGGCAAAACGGAATAATCATAAAAGAATAATAAAAAGAAAAAATAAGATATAAAAAATGCTAAAAAACGCAAATTTCCCTAAGTTTTTTTAGCATTTTTTCTTGCATAATTTTTGAGTTTAAAGTATA
>CANRLO010000106.1 GCA_947631495.1 uncultured Clostridia bacterium | reverse complement strand
CAAAATGGATTATTTATTGCTATGCCAAGCAGAAAAACTCCAAACGGAGAATTCAAGGATATAGCTCATCCAATCAATGCTGAGACAAGAGAGAAAATTCAAAAAGCTATATTAGAAGCTTATGAAGCTCCAGAAACTGAAGAATCAGCAGAATAATATAAAAAAGAAACCTTCCTAAATAAAAGGAAGGTTTTTTATTATTGTTATTTAGTGCCATTTGAGACTCCCTTTTTTGGCAATAAATTGCCATTCGGGACAGTCCTTACATGTTAAGTATTTTCTGAAATTGTAGTATTTGATGAAAAATCAAATGGTTGTAATAATTCATAAATTGCTTTTGCATAAATATTGCAAGCTAGCATAAGTTTATTAATTTCAACAAATTCATCTGCTTGATGACACATATCTTTGTCTTTTGGAAAATTCATGCCAAAGCAAATACAATTTGGAAAGGCTCTTGCATAAGTTGCACCACCAATTGCTATTGGTTCAAAATTAGACTGACAAGTTTCGTTAAAAATAGAGCATAGTTTTTGCACTAAAAAATTTTCTTTTTCTATATATAAAGCAGGTTGAATTCTAAGAACCGAAACTTCACAGCGAAATTTTTCTTTAAATTTATCAATTACTTCTTCTGGTTTTGTATGAACTGGAACTCTTAAATTGATACTAATGAATACTTTATTATCTTTTATAAATAATTGAGAAGGATTTAAAGTAAGAGCACCAGATTCATCTTCTATATTTAATTCCATATTTTTTCCTGTATAATCATCACCAATCAATTTACAAAAATCTTCAAATAGCGGAAAAGAAATATGCCATTTTGAAAAAATTTGAAAAATAACAACAATTAATTTAGAAATGGCATTTTTGCCTAGCTCAGGATGAGCACTATGAGAGGCTATTCCGTAAGAAGAAATTTTTAAATGATGTTCATCAATTTTATAAAGAACAATATCGTAATCACATTCATCTATAGTTTGTTTGCAGGTAGAAATAAGTTCAGACATATATTTACTATCTTTTAGAAATAGGGTCACACTACAAAATTTAGGTACAACATTAATAGCATTTTCATTGCAGTCAATTTGAGCAATACTTAGCTGACTTTCTTGCATAGAAAATCGATTACGAAGCGTATACTGAATTTCAGATAACTTTTCACATAGCTGAAGTGAAATAACAGATTTTTCTGCGTAAATGCAAGGAAAATCACTATCTGGGCTAAAACCTAAGGTAGGAATTTCTTCATATTTTTTATAATATTCAATACATTTCCAATCTTTTTCTTCATTTAAACCAACAATTAGTCTTACTCTTTTATTAATAGGAATATTATTTTCTTTTACATATTCCATAACAGATTTCATAGCGTAAAGGGAAGCGATAACAGGTCCTTTATCATCCATCGCGCCTCTGCCATAAATACAATTATTACTAATAGTAGGAACAAAAGGGGAGTAGTTCCAATCTTCTTCTTTAGCAGGAACTACATCTAAATGTCCAATAATGCCAATAAGTTCTTCTCCTTCACCAAATTCTGCCCATCCACAATAGCCATCTACATTTTTAGTTTTAAAACCTAATGAACTTGCCAAACTTAAAAAATATTTTAAACTATCAGAGCACGCTTTTCCAAAAGGAAAATGTGGATTATTAGTTTCTTCTGAAATGCTAGGGAAAGTAATTAAATCGCAAACACTACTAACAATATTTTGTCTATTCTCTAAAATATATTTTTGAAACATAAAATATAACCTCCTGTTATCATATATATGAATGTTTAGTACAAATTATTCGCTCTGTTTTAATAGTATACCGTTATTTTTATAAGAAAGAAAAAGAGGTTTCTATTAAAAGAAACCCCTAGGGAAGAAAATATTAAATCCAGTCATCCTGAATTCTTTTCAGTTCTTCTCTTTGTTCGTTACTTGAAATTTCAAAGGTATAGATATAATAATGACCAGAGTTAAGAACTCTAGCAATATTACAATCCTGAAGCTTTTCGTTTTGATGAAACTCATCAAGAAACTCAGAATTCTTTTCCTTGTTCACCATCAAATTCCGAACGTTGTAGTTACTTAAATTGCTTGCCAAAACTTTTTCCTCCTTATTCATAGGCTTTTGCCTATATATATTTATTATACTATAAATATTTGTAAAATGCAAATTGAATGGGAGAAACGATAAGAAAAATGATAAAGCTAAAATTAGATGATAAAATAATACAAGCAGTGACAGGGACAAAACAACAAGAATTGGAAAAAATAAAGAAAGAATTAGCAGAAGCAAGATAAAAAATTATTTGATTAATAAAATATATAAATAGTAAGGACGTCCTTATGTAAGTAATATAAACTTAAAATAGAATTCCAATTTATAAATTTTATAAAAAACTATTGACGTAAAAATAACATATTGGTAAAATAATAAAAAATAAAAGTAGTAACTCATAGACATAATGTAAATTAAAACGTAAATAATAATGAAAAGCTTTTAAAGAAAATAAAGAGATAAAGATATTAAAGTTATTGTTTATAAATTATTATCTTAATAAAAAATGGAGGAAACTAATGAAAAAATTTAGAAAAGAAAAACAAAGAAATTTCAAAGGAATTACACTAATTTCACTTGTAATTACAATTATTATTTTAATCATTTTAGCAGGAATTAGTATAAATTTAGTACTAGGTGAAAATGGCTTATTTAATAGAGCAAAACAAGCAAAAGAAGAATATATAAATGCACAAATAGCAGAGCAAGAAGGAATAAACAACTTAGAAAAACAAATTGAAGAATTAAATAAAGGACTTCCACAAAATACACCTGAAACAGAAGCAGGAACAGAGGTACAATTACCAAGTAAGTGGCTAACAACAACGTCTGGATATGTAGAAACAGAAAAAGGCGAAATAGTAAAAAAGGAAGTAGTAGCGTCAAATGTAAAAGCAATATCAACAGGAAATGGAGATATTGTACCAGTACCAAAAGGATTCTTCTATGTAGGAGGAACAGTATCAAGTGGAGTAGTAATATCAGATAATGAAGGCGATAAAAATAAATATGCAGGGAAAGCAGATGTACCAGAAGGAGCAATATATAAAGAAGACGGAACAGTAAAAACATATACAGATGAAGAGTATAAAAATTTGGCAGATGAAGAAAAACAAAAAGTACTTTTAGGTAACCAATTTGTATGGATACCAGTAACAGAAGATGAATATAAAAAAGTAAATTGGAATAATGTAAGTTCAAATGATTATGATAGTACCACCTGGGAAACACAAACTAATAGTGCAGAGCTTGTACAAATTTCAAAATATGGTGGCTTTTATGTAGGAAGATACGAAGCAGGAACAAGTGAAATTACAATATCAACAGGTTCAACAACAGTAGATTTTTCAACCCAAAATACAGCAAGTGGTTGGTTAAATGATAATTTTTCAATAAGAGATGGAAAATCTACAGCAACAGGAAGAATTACAAGTAAAGCAGGAGAAATACCATATTACTATGCAGATTATTTTACTTCTTTAAAATTAAGTAATAATATGTATAATACAGAATATGTACGAAGTGGATTAGTAACAGGAACAATGTGGGATGCTATAATGAATTTTATAGCAAGTGAAGGAACTTCAATAGTAACAACAGATTGCACTTGGGGAAATTATAATAATAACAATACAATTACTTACGAATCAAATAGAGGAAGATATGCAGAAATAAACTCAAATACTGGAGCAATGACAACAGCATTTCAACCATCAGATGACCAATATCACTATAGCATAAGAACAACAGCAAGTACAGAAGATGTAAAAAAGAAAAATTTATATGATATAGCAGGAAACTTATGGGAATGGACACAAGAAACAGCATACGTAAATAATACTGAATGTTATATGCTTCGTGGGGGTAGCTTCGACAACGCTTATTCTAGTCACCCTGCGTGCTACCGTGTTTACAGCACTGCGACTCACACTGGCACGGGCGACGGCTTTCGCCCTGCACTTTATATCATGTAGCACTGAGCACTGGTAGCGTTTCACTTAGATAGGCAACGAATAGCGACCAAAGATATGTATAAAAATAAAAGATGAGAAGAAGGTTAAAATGGAAACAAAAAAAGAACTAACTCTCATACCAAAATCAGAGAATTATATAAAATATATCTTAAATTTAATATTAAAATTACCAAGAATAGAAAAATCTTTATTTCGTTTAATTGTTAAAAAATTAGTATAAGAAAAAATAAAGCAAGAAAAATGTCAAAAAAGGGCGATGAAAAATTCTTGCTTTTTTCTATTTATGTGCTTTAATAGAAATATAAAAAATATTGGGTTCAAAAAATTATTATCAAAAAAATTGATTCTTAAGAAAATCAAGGAAAAATAAAGGT
>CANRLO010000105.1 GCA_947631495.1 uncultured Clostridia bacterium | reverse complement strand
ATACAAGCAAAGGGAAGCAAAGAAGAACTACTAGGACAAGTATTTGGACAATCTATGTGTAGCAAACTAGGAGGTGACCAAGAAAATGGATAAGACAGATATTGAACTATTACATGAAATTACAGATATGCAAGGAGAAAACTTTGAAGGTGCTTATAACATTCGCAAAAATGGACAAGGTATTGAAAGAAAGGTAACCGACAATATCAATATTGTAACCAAAAAAGATGTTTCTGGAATTGATATTTATGTAAAAGAAAATACCAAATTTGAATTTGTTCACATTCCTGTTATTATTACAGAAAGTGGACTAAATGATGTGGTTTATAATGATTTCTACATTGGAAAAAATGCCAATGTTGTCATTGTAGCAGGTTGTGGTATTCACAATGACCACCACAAAGACTCACAACATGATGGAATTCATCGTTTCTTCTTAGAAGAAGGAGCAAAAGTAAAATATATTGAAAAACATTATGGAGAAGGCAAAGGAACAGGCAAAAGAATTTTAAATCCAGTAACAGAAGTTCATTTGAAGAAAGGTGCAACCTTGGAAATGGAATCAACACAAATAAAAGGAGTGGATTCTACCATAAGAACCACAAAAGGTATTTTAGAAGAAGACACAAACTTTGTTGTAACGGAAAAAATTATGACACATGGTTTGCAAAAAGCTAGAACTATTTTTGAAGTTGAGTTAAATGGAAAAAATGCTAGCACAAAAGTAACCTCTAGGTCAGTAGCAACGGAAAATTCGATGCAACAATTTGAATCCAAAGTAACAGGAAATACACAGTGCTTTGGACACGTAGAATGTGATGCAATTATAAAAGATAAAGCTAAAGTAATTGCTATTCCAGAAATTATTGCCAATAACGTAGATGCCAATTTAATTCACGAAGCAGCAATTGGAAAAATTGCAGGAGATCAGCTAATGAAACTAATGACCTTAGGCTTAAATGAAAAAGAAGCAGAAGCAGCAATTATTGATGGATTTTTAAGATAGGAGAAAAAGTGGAAAGAAAAACAACAGAAGAAATGACACATGAATAAAACGAAAAGGCAAGTTTTTTAAAACTTGCTTTTTCGTTTATCTTAAAAAGTAATACAGTTATCCAAAAAAGAGCAAGAAAGCTAGATTTTAAAGAAAGAACAAGTTATAATACAAAATAATAGGAGGGGGAACATGAATATTAAAATACATACAAATTTTTCAGACCAAAATAATGAAATTGAAGTCATTATTAATGCACCTCAAGACGCTAGTGAAGTAAATCAAATAATAGAAACCATTCAAGCTATATCCAATCAAATCGATACCATTATAGGAGAAAAGGAAAACAAAATATTTATCATTCAAGTTAGTGAAATTATTTGTTTTTACGCACAAGAAAAAAATAATTATTGCAAAACAAAAGAAGGAGAATTTCGCATTAAGAAAAAACTTTATGAATTAGAAGAAAACTTAAACAAAAAACAATTCATTCGTATTTCAAATTCTTGTATTGCCAATGTAAAATTCATTCAAAACTTTGATTTAAGTAAGGTAGGAGACATTATTGTACATTTTACAGATGGAACGAATGAATATGTATCAAAAAGAAGAATCAGCAGTGTGTTGAAATTTTTAAAAGAAAGGGGAAATTAAAATGAAGAAAATTATCAGTCGAATTTGTTTAATTAGTATGATTATCTATTTTATAATTAGTAGCTTTTACACCATATTTTATAGAGAATTACTTAAAGAAGATATAGCAGTTATGAAGCAAAGTATTGCGCAAGAAGAAAGTCGTCTAATGGAAAAAGATATTAGAATGGATTATATTATGGAAAATCAAGCAAGAGAATATGTATTAAATACTAATCTATTATTAATAGGAGTATCTATTGGAATAGGAAGTTTTATTGGATTAATATTATCAGTAAAAGAGAACTCAAAAATAAAATATATTTTGTATTTTATTCTGGGATATCTATTTTATAGTTTAGTTTTAATTGGAATTATGGGAATTGTTATGGGGAAAGATGCAAGCAAATATTTCCTAATAAATATTTATCTGCAAAATATTCTACCAATCATTTTATCGTATAGTGCAATATATGCAATTATTCTTGTAGCAAATATATGGAGAAATAAATCAAAAGTAAAAGAATTAAACGAAACATTAAAAGGAGAAAAACAAAACAAAAGAAAATTCAATATACCATATCTAAAACAAATAATAATTGGTATTGTTATACTTACGATTGTATTATTTTTAGGTAACACCATTCGAAAAGCAAATATTCTAATTCAATATAGTAAAAATATAGAAAATTTTGTTCAAAGTAAAAATTACTATATGAAAGAAATAATAGGTAATAACATATTAGAATATTTTTACAAGGATGGCATTATGGTTGTAAAACAAGGAAATAATACTGTTTATTATAATGAAGAAACGCAGGAAAGAGTAATAATAAACGAAAATAAGAAAGCATGTGTCACAACAACGAGTCAAATACCTAAACCACTAGTAAATGAATTTTTTTATGAAGGCATGCATACAAGATTTTGGAGAAGTTTATTAGAAGCATTAAGACTAGGTATAAAAACAGAAAAAATAGATGGAGTATCATATTATATATTAGATAAAAAATATGAAAATACGCTATATATTAATAAAGAAACATTATTAGTAGAAAAAATAATACAATATGGTATATCTGTTAACGAAAGTACTCAAGAAGTAAAATTAGATTCAGATGCTATCCAATATTGTTATAAACTAAATCCAGTAACAGATGAACAAATTCATTATCCAGATTTAACAGAATATGAAGTATATACTGATATAACAGAATATAATAAAGCAAACAATAAATAATATAAATGAACATCATAAACAAAAAAACTCGGAAATAAAATTTCCGAGTTTTGTATTTTTATCTCTTAGAGAATTGTGGAGCTTTTCTAGCTTTCTTAAGACCATATTTCTTTCTTTCTTTCATACGTGGATCTCTTGTTAAGTATCCATTTGATTTTAAAGTTGGTCTAAATTCGCTATTTGCTTCATTTAATGCTCTTGCAATACCATGACGGATTGCTCCAGCTTGACCTGTAAATCCTCCACCTACAACTTTTGCAATAACATCATATTTAGCTGTTGTATTAGTTGCTGTTAATGGTTGTCTTACAATAGTTTTTAATACTTCTGTTCCAAAATATTCATCAATGCTTTTTCCATTGATAGTAATAACGCCAGTTCCTTCTAATAATCTTACTCTAGCGATAGATTTTTTTCTTCTTCCAGTGCCATAAAAAGCAGTTTTTACTGATTTTGCTTTAGCCATATTATTTTACCTCCCAAACTTCTGGTTTTTGAGCAATGTTTTCATGTTCGCTACCAGCATATACTCTTAATTTTTTTACCATTTGTCTTCCTAAGCTATTGTGTGGAAGCATTCCTTTTACAGCAAGCATCATTGCTTGTTCTGGTCTGTTTTCCATCATAACTCTTGCAGAGGTTTCTTTCATTCCACCAATATATCCTGAATGACTTCTGTATACTTTTTGGTCTAATTTTCTTCCTGTTAAAACAGCATCTTTACAATTGATAATAATAACATGGTCTCCAACATCCATATGAGGTGTATAAGTTGGTTTATGTTTTCCTCTTAAAATTTTAGCGGCTTCTGTTGCTACTCTACCTAAAGGTTTATTAGCAGCATCTAGAATATACCATTTTCTTTCGATTTCACTTTTTTTCACGCTATGTGTTGTATTATTCATGGTAATAAATACCCTCCATTCATTTAATAATAATTTATATGAAACTATTCTAACACTTGAACTACCGGGGAGAAGTTCATATATTAAAATAAGTTCATTTCATAACTACGCTATATTATTCTAATACAAATAAAAGTAAAAGTCAAGGAAAATAGTAGAAAAAATTACAAAAATTTCAGAAAAATTGTTGACAAATTACAAAGAATGTATTATTATAATAATGTTAAAAAAAGAAGAAGTTATCCACTTCTCACCTTATCTTATTGGAAAAAGGTTAATAAATATAGTATTCTTAAGGCAAACTTAAGGTATATTTATGCGAGACTAGTGGATTAACTTATAAAAGTTAATCTTTTTTTATGAAAAAATATTGGAGGTGTTTTATATCAAACAAGATTTACCAATTAACGAACAAATTAGAGCAAAGGAAGTTCAAATTATTGATGATGAAGGAAAAAAAGTAGGGCCAATTTCTACTCATGAAGCATTAGACATGGCTTACGACAAAAAATTAGACTTAGTATTAGTAGCACCAAATGCAGAAGTTCCAGTTTGTAAATTAATGAACTATGGAAAATATAAATTTGAACAAGCCAAAAGAGAAAAAGAAGCAAAAAAGAAGCAAAAAACCTTTGAACTAAAAGAAATTAGAATTACGCCTAATATTGAAGAACA
>CANRLO010000104.1 GCA_947631495.1 uncultured Clostridia bacterium | reverse complement strand
ATGCAAAATGTATTTATCAAAATAGGAAATCTTTCAAAAGAAAAACTTCCAAGCAACTATGAAGCAAGTTGGCTTTACTCCGTAACCAAAAATGAAGCAATTTCATATTTACGAAAAAATAAAGATACACTTCAAATAGATGAAATTGAGGAAAAGAGTAAAGAAGATACCATAGAGGAAGTAGTAGGAAAAAGCACTTACCAAAATATCATTTCTTCATTAGAACAAAAAGAAAAACAAATTATTTTGTTAAAAGTAGAAATAGGGCTATCCTTTAAAGAAATTGCTAAACTTTTAAATATGCCAATTGGCACAGTGCAATGGAAATATTATAAATCACTTCATAGTTTAAAATTGCTAATAGGAAATTTATCGCTATTTGTTGTAACTGCAACAATATGTGTTAGTAAATTATTGGGTAGCAAAAAAAGAAGTGCTAATATGGCACAAAGCGAAGAAATAGAAGTAAATACTATAATAGATTCTACAACTTCTTCTAGCATATCGGACAACGACAGACTAGATAGTGAAGCAATAGAGCAACAGCCATCTAAAGGCGAAAAAGAAAACCAAGAATTAGATAGCAATTTCAATAATAAAAATGAAATAGAACAAAATAAAGTACAATATGAAAATGAACAGGAAATACAGCAAGAAGTAGTACAAAGCCAAGTGGGACAAGAAGCATTTGTGCTAGGCAAGCCTTTAGAAACTTGGCTAGATATTGCACTAATTGGAATTACCAGCATTTCGCTATGTGCTACAATCTTCTTTAGCATCATTTTTGCACAACAAAAATATAAAAAGTCTCTTTAGGGACGTTTCCTAAAGGGACTTTTTCTTAAGATTTTATAAATTTTATAGTTTATATTCTTTTCTTATGTATAATTATTGGTAAGAGACAACAAGGAAAGGAAATAATTAAAAATGAAAAAATTTCTTATTATAATTGCTATTATAATTTTAACATTATGTGCTTCTATATTTGGTATTCTTTTTTATGAGAAGAATAAAGAATTTTATAGTGCAGAAGATTTTGAAATTCGTGTAATAAAAAGTGATACAGATTATAACAATAATGGAATTGATGACTATACCGATATTTTATTAGGGGCAAAAGAAGAAGCAAAAAGAGCGCCAAAGTATAAAAGTGCCTATTATGCAGGTGGATATCCACCAGACGAAGAAGGTGTTTGCACAGATGTTATTTGGAGAGCTTTTAAAAATGCAGGTTATAGTCTAAAAGATATGGTAGATGAAGATATTAAAAATAATGTAGAAGAATATCCAAGAGTAGAAAACAAGCCAGATCCTAATATAGACTTTCGAAGAGTAGGAAATTTGAAAATTTTTTTTGAAAGAAATGCCAAAAATTTAACAACTGATTTAACTAAAATAGAAGAATGGCAACCAGGGGATATTGTTACCTTTGGAACTTCTCATATTGGGATTATATCCGATAAAAGAAATAAAAAAGGAGTGCCTTATTTAATTCATAATGGAGGGCAACCTTTAAGAGAAGAAGATGCCTTAGAATATTTAAATGAGCATTTTGAAAAAATTTCAGGACATTTTAGATGGTAGGAAAGATTTTGGACAAAGTTCAAATCTTTTTTTTCTATATAAAATCTATTATTTAATAAAAAAATAAAGTATGTTTATATTTATGTTGTATAGAATGTTCCTATAAAATCAAATTATTATAATAAAAATAGTATAATAAAAATAGTATAATAAAAATAGTATAATAAAAATAGTATAAGTAATATTGAAATTTACATAAGATTATGATATAATATGGCAAATTGATTAGGAGGATTAGTACAGTGTATAATAATCAAATTAAAGAGTATGATAATGCAATGAAATTACTAAAACAAAGAAAATATAGAGAAGCAGAAGAAATTTTTTTAAAAATGTTAGAAAAAAATAGAAGAAATAAATATGTACTATTTCAAATGGGAAAAATAAAATTACAGATAAGAGATAGAAAAGGTGCAGAAAAATATTTTAAGGAATGTATAAAATATTTTCCAAATGATGTATTTCCAAGGTTAGAGTTAGGTAAATTATATAGTAAGCAAGGAAAAGATAAAGAATCAGAAGAACAATTTAAAAAATATATTGAAATAGATCAAGATAAAACTCCACATGCAAGGTTAGAACTAGGCAGTTTATATAGTAAGCAAGGGAAAGATAAAGAAGCAGAAGAACAATTTAAAAAATATATTGAAATAGATCAAGATAAAACTCCACATGCGAGGTTAGAACTAGGCAAGCTATATAGTAAGCAAGGAAAAGATAAAGAAGCAGAAGAACAATTCAAAAAATGTATTGAAATAGATAAAGATAAAACTCCACATGCAAGGTTAGAACTAGGCAAGCTATATAGTAAGCAAGGAAAAGATAAAGAAGCAGAAGAACAATTCAAAAAATGTATTGAAATAGAACAAGATAAAAATCCACATGCAAGGTTAGAACTAGGCAAGCTATATAGTAAGCGAGGAAAAGATAAAGAAGCAGAAGAACAATTCAAAAAATGTATTGAAATAGATCAAGATAAAAATCCACATACAAGGTTAGAACTAGGCAGTTTATATAGTAAGCAAGGAAAAGATAAAGAAGCAGAAGAACAATTTAAAAAATATATTGAAATAGATCAAGATAAAACTCCACATGCAAGGTTAGAACTAGGCAGACTATATAGTAAGCAAGGAAAAGATAAAGAAGCAGAAGAACAATTCAAAAAATGTATTGAAATAGAACAAGATAAAACTCCACATGCAAGGTTAGAACTAGGCAAGCTATATAGTAAGCAAGGGAAAGATAAAGAAGCAGAAGAACAATTCAAAAAATGTATTGAAATATATCAAGATAAAACTCCACATGCAAGGTTAGAACTAGGCAGGTTATATAGTAAGCAAGGAAAAGATAAAGAAGCAGAAGAAATGTATAGTTATATTTTAGCTAATTTAGATTATGATATTTTTGATATACAATCTAGAGTAAAACATTTACAAAAACATATGAAAAATGATTTAAAAAAAGATATTCATGGGGTATTTACTATGGATTGTATGAAAGTAATGGATATGGCTATAAAAAATAAAAGAAATAAACAAATTGGATATATGTGTGATATTTATTGTATTCCTATACCTAATTGCGGATATGAAGGTGGAAGAAAAGGAGATGGACATATTTTAAATTATGTAACTTTTATTACACTACCAAATTCAAATAATATTATTACAATTTTTCCAAGTGATGAGGTGGTTTTGAAAGAAAAAAATAGGAAAACACCAAACGGAGAAGAACGTTAAATATCAAATATTTTGATTTGCCTATTTTTTGAAGGAATTATTTTCAAGATTTTGAACAAAATTTAAATATTTCATTTTGAGCTTTAAACAAGTTATGGTAGGAAACTTTTGAACGTGTCCAAAATCTTTCCAAATTTCAAAAAATTCTCACTTATAAAAATTTAAAAATAACGAATGCTATAATTATAGTATTTCAAAAGGAGGATTTTTTATCATGGAAAATTTTGACGAACAAAACAAAAAAGATAGACAAATTGATAATTTAATCAATTTAGTCGAAAATCATACAAGAACAGAACGACATCTAGAACAATATTCTCATATTGGAAATCAAGACAATAAAGACCATGCACGTGAAATTCAAGAAATTAGAGAAGAACAAATTGAAGATTTAAGAGAAAAATTAAATGGCAATGCTGATATTCAAACAAGAGAAGAACAAATTGAAAATTTAGAGAAAAAGTACGAAAGTACACAAGAATATATGGAAAATAATAAGTATGAAATGAGTGAAGAAATGCTTGAAAATTTACAAGAAAAACAAGAAAAAAGAAGAATCCAATTAGAAAACTTGAAAGACTATTAAAGAAAAGTAGCAATTAGGGACTGTCCCTAATTGCTACTTTTGTCTCAATTTGGGACAATGTAGTTATTGACTAAATCCTATTTATAAGCGTTTAATTGTGTAAATTTTGCAAGAAAGTATTGACGTAAAAATAACATATTGGTAAAATGATTAAAACAGCAGCAACTTATAAACATAATATAAATAAAATAGTAAATAATAATGAAAAGTTTCTAAAAAATAAGAAAATAAAGAGATAAAGTTATGAAAATATAAAGATAAAAAAGTTATTATTTATAAATTATTATTTTTATAAAAACGGAGGAAACCAATGAAAAAAGTTCAAAAAGAAAAACAATGTAATTTATATAACAAAGGAATAACACTAATTTCGCTAGTTATAACAATAATTATATTAATCATTTTAGCTGGAGTTAGTATGAATTTAGTACTAGGCGAAAACGGCTTATTTACAAAAGCAAGAGAGGCAAGACAAAAGTTTTTAAATGCACAAGCAGAAGAGGAAGAAAGAATAGCAGAATTAGAAAAGCAAATAAAAGACAATGAAAAC
>CANRLO010000103.1 GCA_947631495.1 uncultured Clostridia bacterium | reverse complement strand
AAAAAGTTTACAATTATGTAAATGTATGGTATAATCGTTATATTAATTGTATAAACAAAAAAATATAATTTTTTGAAGGGAGGATAGATTATTTGTTTAGAAAAATTTTTTTTAAGGAGGAAAACAACGTGGAATTGATAAGAAACATTTTTAAAAGTCTTAAAAAAAATAAGAAACGGAAACAAGTTATCATATTAGATGTATGTGCTCTAAAAACACAAAAAGCAATGGATATTATTGAGGAATCTTCCAAAGTGGTTTTGCTATTAGGAACAATAAGTGAATTGGATGACAATAAGAAAATAGTAGACCCACAAGGAAAAAACATACGGACTATTTTAAAAGCAAGCCGTGAAGATTCTGAAAGCAAAAAGTACTTATGTGTATCAGGGTATGAAAAATATCCATATGTTGATGACAATATAATTGAATATTGCAGGAAAAACAGGGAAGTTACTATTCTTACTTGTGATAATGGGCTTTGTAATAAGGCAAAAGCTTTTGGAATATCATATATTTTTGCAGAGGATGAACCGAAAATATATGAGAATAATACAAAAAACCTGAATTCAACACAAGCGAATAGTATTAATCCTAAATCAGAATTAACAACAAATAAAGAAACAGAAAAAGAACAATCTTTGTTAGAGGTTGAGTTATCTGAAAACTCTATAAAAATATTAACTAAAAAAGGTTGGTATGTACATTATGTAGTAGTAAGAGAAAAAAGGATTATTAATTCAAGAAATTATCAAGCAGGAGATGAACTCTATATTTACAAATATAATAATAAAACTAAAAATATGAGCATTCTTGTTTATGATATTGAAAAAACTAATCATGGGTATATGGCATACAAACGCAAAGAATATCCAATTAGGTATATTAATGATATTTATGTACTTAATCTTCCGGAAGAATTGGAAGAAGACATTAGAAAATTTTATTTGCAAAATAAAGATTACTAAACAAAAATCTATCAATGCACAGAGGAATTCCCCTGTGCATTTTTATATAGTAGGGAAGTTCTCATTGAAGAAGGACTTTTCGCAGACGATAAATATGGCGAGCCTTAGATTTTCTTAAAATTTTCAATTGGTAGAAAATCTTAGGCTCGCTTTTTTAAATTTCTTGAGTAATGACTTTTAAAATTTCATAGGCTAATTTTTGCTTTTTTGCAGAACATTGTTTCAAAAGGTCATAAAATTCTGAATGTAAATATTTTTCAGAATGGTTTGAAACACCGTTTAAAATCTCTCCTTCTGTAACACCTAAAATATGGCATATCTGAGATAATCTTTCTAAATTAATATGAATTTTTCCGGTTTCTACTTTACTTAAATAGGCAATAGAAACTCCCATTTTTTCTACTAAATCTTCTTGTGTTAAGCCTCTTTTCTTTCTAGCTTCTTTTAAACGTTTTCCAATAATACTAAAATCTACTGCCATGTAAATCACCTTTCCTTTTTCTAGTAATATAGCATGAATAAGGTAAAATTTACAGATAACTATAAGTTAAAATAGAATAGTAATTCAAAAAAATAAAACATCAATAAAAATAAATTTTATTGATATTTTATTCATTCAAAAAGTTTTAAAAAACTTTTTCCTTTTTTAATTTCTATCTGCAATTACTTTTGCAACATCATAAATTAACTTTTGTTTCTCAGAAGAACAATTTTTTAATAAATTAGCAAAATCAGCATCTAAATATTTAGAAGATTTACTAGAAACACCATTTAAAATTTCTCCTTCTGTAATATCTAAAATCTCACAAACTTGGCTTAGTCTTTTTAAATTGATTTGAGAACTACCTCTTTCAATTCTACTTAAGAAAGCAATAGAAACATCAAGTTTTTCTGCTAATTGTTCTTGTGTAAAGTGTTTTTCTTTTCTTGCTCTTTTTAATCTTTCACCGATTACGCTATAATCAATTGCCATACATATTCACCTCCATACGTTCAATTCAATCGTAAAGATTTATGTATTTGGACTATAGCATGTACTAGTTTAGATTAACAGAAACTATACAGTAAACATAAATTATAAAGTTTTTATTTTTATATATTTTTTCAAAAAAGTTTAAAAATATTCTAAAATTTTTTTAAATTATTATAAAAAATAAATTTTTGTATATTAAATTTTTTACATATTTTATTACATAAATTCAGTAAGGTCTTGCCAATATTTTTTTGGCATAAATTGCATTTGCAATCTTGGATTTATTCTTTCTTTAATGGCAATGGTATCAAAAAAAGTTTTCCAAAGCATTTGGTATTTCTTTTCTTCTTCTGAAAGATTAAGAGACAATAAATTAGAAGCTTCTTTTATTATGTATTCATTTGTATTATAAAGAAAAGCAATATTTCTATTTTTATCATGAATAATAAAATTTTGCGTTGGAAGTCTTTTTATAAAATGATGCCCAACATTTTCAAGAACGTTATTAGTAGGATGAATAGAAGCATAAAATAAATTATTTCCTATTTCCATGAAACGAAGAAGCCCTTTTAATTTGTGAGCTTCATTTAAAGTTTTTTTCCTCATAGCATGAACAGAAAATACAAAATCAATTGAGAGCATAGTATTAATTTTAGGACCAATAACAAAACCATTTAATAAGTATTTTAAAATTTGTATTTCTTTTTCTGTAGTATTTGAAAGAAATGCATAGTAACTATTATATAAGGTATCATAAGAAATATTTTTTACAATTCCATGAAAAATTCGATTTGCCTTTTCTTCTTCTGTTTGTTTATTTTCAAAATTTTCTAAAAAGTTTTGTGCAAATTCATCTTGCGAAACAATTTTACGAGGTATTATTTTTTGAATATAACAATCAAATACTATAGTTAGCAAGCCTTCAAAACTTCCATCATATACATAAGTTTTTTCTATAACATTCCAGTTAAACATTTTTGTTTATCCTCCTTTGTTGGCATGAAAGTCTCAAAATATGATGCACTGCTATCTAAATTTTTATTTAAAAAAGTTTGCTCCAATTCTAAAGAATTTTTCAAAGAAGACTTTGAAAAAGGTGTATCTAAGGTATCAAAAAGCGAAGTTTGCATATAGTTAGAAGAACCAGACGAAGCACGTTCTAAAAAGAGTAAATTTTCAGAAATAAAATTCTGATTAAAACTCTTGATAGCATCAAAATACTTTCCATCGCAAGTAATAAAGTAACGTGCACGTTTTAGTACAATACCAAGTTTCTTTAAGTTTTCAAAGGTTAAGTGAAACTCCTTTCTTGCTTTTATAATACGCTTGGCAGAAATAACACCAATTCCGTGGAACTTTTAAAAGAGTTTGATAATCTGCTTTGTTAATTTCTACGGGGAACAGATGCAAATTACGAAGTGCCCAATCACATTTAGGGTCTAGCAAAGAATGAAAATTAGGGTGTGTTTCATCTAATAAATCATCCATTTTAAAACCATAAAAGCGCAAAAGCCAATCTGCTTGATATAGTCTATTTTCGCGAAGAAGAGGAGGTTTTGAAAGAGTAGGGAGATTTGTATCTTGGTTAATAGATACATAAGCAGAATAATACACACGTTTTAAATGAAAGTTTTGATATAAACTTTCAGATAATTTCATAATTTGCAAATCACTTTCTGGTGTAGCACCTACAATAAGTTGCGTAGTTTGCCCAGCAGGGACAAATTTCTCTTTGTATTTAGATTTTTCTTGTTTCGAAATTTGAATTTCCTGTGAAATATATTTCATTGGTGAAACAATATCTACTTTTTCTTTTTGAGGAGCTAGCAATTTCAAACTATTTTGTGAAGGAAGTTCAATGTTAATACTAGTACGGTCTACTAAAGTGCCTATTTTGTCAATAAGCTCTTTACTAGAACCGTGGAATGGTTTTCACATGAATATAACCATTAAAATGATATTCTTTCCTTAAAATAAAAATAGTTTCATATAAACGTTCCATTGTAAAATTTGGATTTTTAATAACAGCGGAACTTAAAAATAAACCTTCAATATAATTTCTTTTATAAAATTGAATGGTTAAATCGGCAATTTCTCTTGGCGTAAAAGTAGCTCTTTTCACAGAATTTGAACAGCGATTAATACAATATTTACAATCGTAAATGCAGGCATTACTCATTAAAATTTTAAGAAGGGAAATACACCTGCCGTCTGCTCCGCCAACTATGGCAAATACCAGAAACATCACCATTTCCAATACCATTTTTGGTATTAGCACGCCTGCTTCCAGAAGAACTACAAGAAGCATCATACTTGGCAGAATCAGCTAATATTTTTAATTTTTCTTCTAATTCCATATGCTTCACTCCCTACAAATAAATGTTTGTACACATCATAACATATAAAAAAATAAAAGTCAAACAAAAATTCGTAAAATAATTGACTTTTTATTTTTAATATAGTATAGTGATATATAGTAATGAACAGGCTACTAAAATATACCTAATAGATGTAGAGGAGAAAAAACAATGAAAATTAATATTGTAATGGTAGAGCCAGAAATTCCACAAAATACAGGAAATATTGCAAGAACTTGTG
>CANRLO010000102.1 GCA_947631495.1 uncultured Clostridia bacterium | reverse complement strand
TTTTTTGGTAGTACTTTTTACTACCGCTTGGTTTCTTCAAAGGTATTGTTTATTGTTTACTTTTCAATGTACTTTTGACATAATATATTTTATATATTATGTCGCTTTTTGCCTAACGACATTTTTTATTTTAGCATAAACTATGATACCATGTCAACACTTTTTTTATAAATTTTTAAATATTTTTCATGGTAATTTTTACTAGCATTTTTTATTTTCTTTTTTTCGTCCAAAAAATAAAAAAAGCGATATAATTTATGCTTTTTTATTGCCTATTTGAATAAGGCTGTATCATATCTTAACATCTTTTATTTTCTTTGTCAACACCTTTTTTTAAAAAAAGTATAATAATTTTTAAAAAAGTACAATATTTTTAAAAAAGTATAAGATTTTTTCTTAAGTTCAACAAAAGATATTTAAATAAGAATAAAAATATACTGAGCTATATTAAAAGAAAAGTCTCAGTATATTTTTGCTTAAGATATTTTTATAAAATATTTTTATAAAATATTTTTATAAGATATTTTTATAAATTTATTAATCTATCTTTTTATAATTTTTTCTTTAAAGCTAACTCCTGTATTTAGAAGTGGCATACCAAGCATATCTAAAATAGTTTGCCCAATATCGGCATATGTTGCTCTTGTTCCAATGTTTATATTTTCTTTAATCTGTTTTCCATATATTAAAATAGGAATATATTCTCTTGAATGGTCTGTGCTTGGTGTTGAAGGGTCATTCCCATGGTCTGCTGTTAGAATAAGCACATCGGTTTCTTTCATACTTTCTATTATAATAGGAAGTTTACTATCTAAGTATTCTAATGCTTTTGCATAACCTTCTATATTATTACGATGTCCATATAGCATATCGAAATCAACTAAATTAGTGAAAATTAAACCTTCTGTGTCTTGCTTGATTTGTTCTATTGTTTTTTCAATGCCGTCTTCATTTCCTTGTGTATGAATTTCTTTGGTAATTCCTCTTCCTGTAAATAAGTCTCCTATTTTTCCAATTGCAACCACTTCTTTGTTATTCTCTTTTAGAACATCTAAAATCGTTTTGCCAAAGGTATTGGATTCGAAGTCTTTGCGGTTATAAGTTCTAGTAAAGTTTTCTGAATTTGTTCCAACAAATGGTCTTGCAATAACAGTACCTATGTTATATTCTGGTTTGTCTAGTATTTTCCTTGCAATTTTGCAAATTTCATATAATTTTTCTACTGGAATTACATCTTCATGGGCAGCAATTTGAAATACGCTATCTGCAGAAGTATAAATAATAGGATAACCTGTTTTTATATGTTCTTCTCCAAAACGTTTCAAAATTTCTGTGCCAGAGCCAACCTCGTTGCATAAAATTCCTTCAAGATTTGCTTCTCTTTTGAATTCTTCAATTAATTTTTCTGGAAAAGCATTTGGATATGTTTGAAAACCTGGATTTGTAATATAGCCACAAATTTCCCAATGTCCTACAGGGCTATTTTTTCCAATAGATTGCTCTGCTGCTTTTCCATAGCTTCCTATTGTTTTTTCTGTTTTTTCTTCTAGCTGTATTCCTTCAATATTATATAAACCTAATTTTTTTAAGTTTGGTAAATTTAATTTGGTATGATGATAAATTCCCGCTAAAGTATTGCTTCCCTCATCTCCATATTTTGCACTATCAGGAAGCTCTCCTACGCCAAATCCATCTAATACCATCGTAATTACTCTTTTTATCATGTTTACTCCTTTTTATTGATATCATACTAATATAATTGTAATTATATACATCTATTGTTTTTCTTCAACATTGTATTCATACACTTCTATTGTTTTTATTTTATTATGAATTTCATCCATTTCAAAATTCATTTTAAAATCTTTTCTTCCTACTAGCTTCATTTCAAATTGTTTTAAATCTATCAAGACTTCTGTAGAAATATCCATGCCTTCTGGTAATGTTTGATTTTCATTTCCGTAAAACATGATATTACTATAGAATATAATTGGCATATTTTCTTTGATATTAATACGATTTAAAATAATAGTATCTTCTTTTTTATTCCATTTTTGAATTGCTTTTTTTGCATCCATATCGAAAATAGCCCATTTATTTTCTTCTATTGGTTCTTTGCTAATTTGGTAAACTGAAATATCATAAGGTGATATCATTTTATCATATGCCTCTTTTAAAATATTTTGATAATGGTGTATATTGTCTTGATATTCTTCCGTTGTTGTAGTTGGATGTATGTCTAGTACTTTATAAGAATCCTTCTCTATTTCTCTATGTTTTTGATTATTTAATACTTTTATTTTTGTTTTATCTTCTATCACACTTCCAAAAATATCAAAGTCTTTTGCTTGCAAAGTTTCAAAATCTTTTTCATATTGTTCTTGCTTTTGTTTTAAGCTTTTTTCTAAATAATTTTGCTCTTTTTTTAGTTTCTTTTCTTTTCTTTCTATATTGAAAGCTTCTACATCTTGGTAAATAGCAAAAATAGCATCACATTCTTTATTGGCAAAAAGCTCTCTTTGTCTTCTATCAATTTTCTTTCCTACTTCTTCGATATCTTGCTCAAAAGAAAATACTTTCTTTATTTTATGATTTTCTTTTGCTTCGTCATTGTTTTCTCCTTCTGTTAACAAAGTTGTTTCATCTTTATTAGTGAATTTCCAAAAATCAAAAATGCTTTTTTTATGACTTTCTATTTCATTAATATATAAAGTTGCATTTTTTATTTTTCTTTCTAAATTTTCTTTTTTCATTTCTTGAGCTTTAATATCCATTTGTTTGTTTTTCAATTCTTGTTCTTGTTCTTCGAATATAGTACATACTTTTAACAAATCTTCTACTGTATAAAATTCTTTTTCTTCTAGTTCTACTTTTTGTGTTGCTATTTCTTTTTTAGTTGTTTTTTCTGATTCTCGTACTTCTTCTTGTTTTTTCTTTTTACGGAATTTAAAAAAATAACTTACTTTTCCAAAAAAAGTTTTTTTATATTCTAAGAATGTTGCAATTTGTTTTTCTTTCGCTATATATTCAATGTTTTGCTTTTGTACAATTTCATTTAACAAGAATAATTTTTCATTTTGAATGACATTCTGTTGCATTACCTCGTTAATCTTTTCTTTTTTCTTTTGCACTTCATTTTTTATAAACTCTGCTAACTTTTCATAGGTAATATGTTGATGATTAAAATAAAAGTTTAAGCTTCCTTGCTCATTTACACCTACTTGAAAAGGATATTCCTCCTCGGCATGAGATTTTATAATAAAAAGCGCTTTAATAAGTTTAAATTGTTTTTGAGCTTCTTGTTTTGTTTTAAATTGAAATTTATAACTACTCTTTATTTTTTCATATACTGGCACTTTTCCTACCACTTGAAGATTTTGAGAACCATCTTTTTCTCGAATTTCATAGGTAACTGGCCAATTCTCTGTAAAATACCATAAGTAATTTTCTAAATCTGCTATTTCTGATTTTTTAAGAATATTGTTCATATATTCAATATGATTTATTGGTACATAAATCATTTCTGTCTTTTTTGAATTTTGCAATTCTATTTGTTTCTTAATTAAATAAAATAATGTTTCTGTTTGTGTTTCCTTAATTGGAAATAGCATAAAATATTTATCTTCTATTTCTGAATAGTAAATTTCCCAAATAAAATTGTTTTTATATTTTATTTCAAAAGGAATTTGTTCTTGAAAAATTTTTTGCTCTTTTTCTATTTCTTTTATTTTCTCAATATCTAATTCCTTTAACATTCTTAAAAATTCAATATGATTTTCTAGCAATTCTTCATTATCTGCGTAAAAATATTGAATAAGAGGCTTTGCTAATTTATATTTTATCTCTGTTTCTTCTAATCTAGTAGTATTTGTAAGATAAATATTAATATCTTTTATATTCACAAAATGATATACTTTGTGATTTATATTATCATAATCTTTTGAAGTTCTATATTTTACTTTTTCATTCTGTTCGAAAATGCTTGGAATATGGTTAAAATCTAATTTTAACCATTCTAATTTTTCTTTTATTTCTAGTTCATTTTCTTTAGTTTGCTTTTTCAATTTCTTTTGTTTTCTCCTTTTTTCAAATATTCCTTCAAAGTATATCATACTCATTTTATTTTCTCAATTGTTTTATATAAATTTTATACCAAAAATAGTAAAAAAAAAAGAAAACATAGTTTGTTTTCCTTTTTTATAATCTTATAAAGTAATATCTATTTTTTGAAGCCAGAAGTCTTTTGTGCTTTGCCATGTTATTTCATGGAATAATACTTTTTTAACACTTTCAGCTGTAATATCTTGACACCAAAAGTCATGTACTTCTTTGAATACTTTTTCTTGTTTTGGTGTTAATTCAACTGTAATATCTTGGCATAAAAATTTTTTAACTTTTGACCAGACACTTACTTTTGCTGGAAGCCCTTGTCCCATTTCTCCACCTGCATTCATTGGTTCTGCACTATTTACTGTTTTTTCTTCCATCTATATTTCCTCCTTGTATAATATATTTAGGGTTTGAAGTTGACCCTAAACTTCATCTTTTGTACCTTTATGGTATAATTGATT
>CANRLO010000101.1 GCA_947631495.1 uncultured Clostridia bacterium | reverse complement strand
TGCCTCTTTCAGAGTATGGATATGTGTTTGAAATAGATTCAGAAAATCTAGGATTAACTATTGACTATCATATTACAGATTGGTATATAAATGAAAATCAATATTTAGAAAAATGTTTATTATATAACACGGTATCTATATTTTCTTTAATTGATAATGTTCAAGAAATTACATTTAATTTTAGTAGTAATTCATATAAAGTAAATAGAAAACAAATTGAAAAATTATATCCTAATTATAATGATATAATAAGCAATGAAATAAATAGAGATAATTTTAATAAGTATTTAGAAAATAAAATGAATGATAATGAATTTATAAAAATCATTTTTAATAAAATATTTATTAAGTAAATTACAATTTGTATGAGCTAGGATAAATAGTAAGTTATCATTGAGATTATATATCATTAGACAAGTAATTATAAAGCTTAATTACTTGTTTTTTTTATAGATAGAGGAGAAAAAAATGATTAATCAAGAAATCTTAAATCAATTTGATATATTATATGAAACAACATATTTTGATGTTTCTAAAATAGTAATAAAATAGGTAATTAGTTGTTTACTAATTATCTATTTTTATGTTATAATCATCTCGAAAAGATATATCTTAAAATAAGTGGTTAATTGCTAATCACTTTTTTGTTATAATTATTTGTAAAGTAACAAAATTAATTAAAAAAAAATAACCTCTGGACATATTGAAAATACTAGAATGTTAATTTTAGTTGACAAATTTCCAACTCAAATTGATAGAATGCAACTAAAAAAGTAAGTATAATTTTAAACAGAATAAGGGAGGAAAAGAAAATGAATTTAGGAGAAAAATTATTTGAATTAAGAAAAACAAAAAATTTAACACAAGATGAAGTTGCAGAAAAGTTAAATGTAACAAGACAAACAGTATCAAAATGGGAAACAAATCAAAGTACACCAGATTTTGACAAGATACTTCCATTATGTGAATTATATGAAATATCTACGGAGGAATTATTAAAAGGAGAAAAACAAGAAAAAATAGAAGAAAATAATTACAATAATGAAGAAAAAAAGAATAAAAATAATTACGAAATTATGACTAAGAATCAAATAAAGCAAAAATCAGCCGAAGTAGTTTGTGGTTCTATTTTAATATTCATTGTGGCTGTTGCGTATGCAGGAATTGGTACTGCTGTAATGATGTGGAATCCAGTTGTTGTTGGTTGCACTTTTCTAATAATGATTGGCTGGGGAGTAACTAGAATTGTGAGACATTATATGTCTATTCCAAAATTTGAAAAAACGCAAGAAGAAAAAAAACAAGATAAAATAGTAAAACAAATAAATGATATTATTGGTGGAATAGGAGTTGCAATATATTTTATAATAAGTTTTATAACAATGGCTTGGCATATTACTTGGGTAATATTCATAATTATTGGAATGATTAAAGAAATCGTTAAACTTATATTTATGTTAGAAGGAGATGAAGAAAATGAAGAATAAAGGAATAATTATTACGCTAATAATTTTACTTTCTATTATAATATTCTTTTTAATAATGTTTTTAGTAATGTGTTTAACAGGAAGGATAAAGGGGATATTATTTTTGGGTACAAAGAAAAGCACTAACATAATTTTTGATAAAACATATAGTGTAGAAGATATAAATAATATAGATATAAGACAAGATGCAGGAAATGTTATTTTTAGAGAAACATCAGAAGATAATATTCAAGTAGTTGTTTACGGAGAAAATGAAAGTGATGTAGATATTAATTTTAACCAAAATAATTTATCTATTGATAATACTAATAATCAAAAATTTACTTTTTTTAGTTTTGGAGTTATAGAAAAAGATATAGTAGTATATATTCCTTCTACATATAATAAAACAATAAAAATAAAGAATGATTATGGAAATTGTGAAATGTTAGATTTAGAAAATGCTATAGTTGATATAGATTGCAGTTGCGGAAATGTCAAATTGGGAAAGATAAGAAATGCAACTGTAAAATGTGATTTAGGAAATACAGAAATAAAAGAAATATTGAATAAATGTGATATTAAAGCAGATTGTGGTAATATAGAAATTGATACAATATCTATACAAGAAGATTCTACAATTAAAGCAGATCTTGGCAATGTAAATATAAATAAAACTAATGATATTTATATAGAAGCAGATGTTGATTTAGGAAAAACAAATATATCTCAAAATAATAGAAATTCAGAAATAACATTAAAAATAAATTGCGATTGTGGAAATGTAACAGTAGGAAAATAATAAATTACAATAAGTACGGCAGATAATTAATTGAAATTATCTGTCTTTTATTATATAATCATAACAAACTTTAAATGCTATTATTATTCTTGAAAAGAATTGGAGAAATAAATGTTATGAATATAATAAAATTAGAAAATAGTAATAATAAAATTTTTGATAAAGTATTAGAATGGAATTATAATTGGTGGGGAATCAGAAATAATAACAGTTATGAAGAAGTAAAATGCAATTTAGAACATTCAGTTTGCAAAGATAGACTACCTCAAACTTTTGTAGCTCTTATTGATGAAACTCCAGTAGGAATGTATCAACTAGCAATGTCAGATGATTTAGATAGTAGACCAGATATTTATCCTTGGCTTATTAATGTATATGTAGACGAAAAATTTAGAGGACAAAATATATGTAAAGAATTAATGAAAACAGTTCCTGAAAATGCCAAAAAAGCTAATTTAAAAGAATTGTATTTATATACAAAACATATAGGGTTATATGAAAAATTTGGCTGGAAATTTATTGAAGAAGTAAAAACTTTTAAAAATGATTCACCAATAGAAAGATTGTATAAACTAGAAATATAATTTATTGAATCAGAGAAAGCATAATAGACTTATTAAAATCATTAATAGTTATAAAAATAAAATAATATAATATATAATGAACAAGTATTAGAAATGAAAGAAATACAATTTGTAAGAACATATAAGGTAAAGGAGGAATAAAAATTTTATTATCAATACTTTTAATAATTATTGGATTTGCACTACTTATAAAAGGAGCTGACTTTTTAGTAGAAGGTAGTAGTAGTGTTGCTAAAAGATTTCATATTCCAGAAATTATAATAGGCTTAACAATAGTTTCAATAGGAACTTCAATGCCAGAATTATTTGTAAGTTCCACATCATCATTAAATGGCTCATCAGATATGGCAATTGGAAATATAATAGGAAGTAATCTGTGTAATTTACTATTAATTTTAGGATTATCTACAATTATTAAGCCTGTAAAATTTCAAAGAGAAACAAGATTAATAGAAATACCAATGTGTCTTGTTATCACAATTATTTTTGCAATATTCTGTAATACTTCAGGGACAATATCAAAAACAGAAGGCATAGTTTTAATTATATTATTTATACTTTTTTTATTGTACACAATAGTTATGGGAAAGAAAGGTGAACAATTTGATAAAGAAAATAATATTATTGAAATTCAGACTAAAACCAAACAATTATCTATAGCAAAAAGTATAGTATTAATCATTTTAGGAATTATAGGTTTAAAAATAGGTGGAGATTTAACAGTAGATAATGCTATTAATATAGCTAGAATGTTTAATGTAAGTGAAAAAATAATTAGCCTAACAATACTGGCAATAGGAACAAGCTTACCAGAATTAGTAACAAGTGTTACCGCAGCAATAAAGGGAAATAGTGATATAGCAATAGGAAATATTATAGGTTCTAATATTTTCAATATTTTGCTTATAATTGGAGTGTCAGCCATAATTTCAACATTAGTATATAATTTTACCTATAATATACAAATAGGAATATTAATATTGGCTATGATAGTATTAGCATTATTTCCAATAATACCACCTAAAAACGAGATGAGTAGATTCAATGGAATGATCTATTTGGCTATGTATGTGTTATATATGATAATTTTATTTATAATATAGAGGAAAGAAATTTAAATTAAATATAATAAGGAGGATTAAAAATGGAATTTGAGAAAGTGATTAGAGAAAGATTTTCAGTTAGAAAATTTAAAAATGATGTAATTAGTGATGAACTAATAAACAAAATATTAGAGGCAGGAAATTTAGCACCCACAGCAAAAAATAATCAACCACAAAAAATATATGTAGTTAAATCTAAAGAAGGATTAGAAAAAATAGATAAGGCAAGTTCCTGTAGATATAATGCACCAGTTTGTTTAATTGTAGCAAGCGATAAAAATATTGCATGGTCAAAAGATAATTATTCAACTTATGAAATGGATGCTTGTATAGTAGCTACTCACATGATGTTAGAAGCTACAAATGTAGGTGTAGATAATATATGGATAGAAATGTTTGATAAGAATATTATAAAACAAGAATTTAATTTAGATGCCAATATTGAACCAATCTGTCTTATTCCATTAGGATATAAAACTGATGATTGCAAACCTTCACATCTGCACAATACTAGAAAAGATTTATCAGAAATTGTTGAATATAAATAAAGTTAGGAGATATTGTTGTAATTCCTACTAATGTAAAACCTGTTATAGATGAAGAATATGATAAGTTATAAT
>CANRLO010000100.1 GCA_947631495.1 uncultured Clostridia bacterium | reverse complement strand
TCTACTTCTGCCCCTGCTAAATTGATATTTGATGGACATACTTCTAAATTTTTTACCATAGTTTGTTGAATAGTATTTTCAATTTCTACATCATTAATAATTACGTCATAGACAGAAAAATTAACATTTTTATCAATACCAAGACCACTACTTGCATTTCCTTGTGGGTCAGTATCAATCATTAATACTTTTTTCCCTTTTTTAGCTAAAATTGTACTTAAATTAACGGCTGTTGTCGTTTTTCCTACTCCACCTTTTTGATTGGCTATTGCTACTACTTTTCCCACAAAAATTACCTCCATCTTTTTTTCTTTCAGTATAAATATGATATAAAATTAATAAAAAAAAGTCAATAAATATTACAATATTAATTGACTTTTTTATTATATTTTCTATTTTATTGGTTCTTTGCTTGGTGTTCCTGGTTTTCTTGGGTATTTTGAAGGTGTTTGCTTGCTCTTTTTTACTATAATAATATTTCTTTGTATATCACTATCTGGAAGATTTATATTTTCTATCTTTTCTATTTCTCCACCTAATATTTCTAATGCTTTTTCTGCTTCTTTTATTTCTTCAATATTAGAACCTTTCATGCAAATGCAAAAACCTCCTACTTTTACTAAAGGAAGTAAATATTCTAATAAAACACTAAGTGGCGCTACTGCTCTTGAAGTGGCTATATCATAGCTTTCTCTTTCTTTTTTATTATTTGCAAATTCTTCTACTCTTGCATGCACAGTTCTTATATTTTTTATTTGTAAAGAAGAAACAATTTCATTTAGAAAATTAATTCTTTTATTTAAAGAATCTAATAAAGTTATTTCTGTTTGTTGTTTTAAAATAGATAATGGAATTCCTGGAAATCCCGCACCTGTTCCTACATCTATTACTTTTTGTCCTTCTTGTATATATTTTTGTATTGTAAGTGAATCAATAAAATGTTTTAAAATAATTTCTTTTGGCTCTGTAATTGCTGTTAAATTAATTTTTTCATTCCATTCTAATAATAAATTCATATACTCATAAAATTGTTCTATTTGCTTTTCTTCTATAATAATATCAATTTGTTTTGCTTTTTCTTTTAATTCTTTTGAAAATATATTAAAATCCATATTTTAGCTATTTTCCTTTCTCTTTTTATTTTGAAATGTTTCTAAATAAATTAATAAAACTGATATGTCTGCTGGCGAAACACCAGAAATACGAGATGCTTGTCCTACAGAATTTGGCTTTATTTTATTTAATTTTTGTCTTGCTTCAATGCGAAGTCCTTTTATTTCTTCATAATTAATATCTTTTGGTAATAATTTTTGTTCTAATTTTTTAAATTTTTCTACTTGTTGGGCTTGAAGTCTAATATATCCTTCATATTTTAATTCAATTCCTACTTCTTTTGTTACTTGTTCTTCTAAATCTGGTCTTAATGGGTCTATTTTACTTAAACCTTCATAAGTTAATTCACTTCTTTTTACTAAATCTGCTAAACTAATTCCTGTTGTAATTTCTGGAGAATTATTTTCTTTTAAAAATTCGTTTACTTCTTTAGTTGGTTTTATAATAGTTTTTCTTACTCTTTCTATTTCTTCTTCAATTTGTTTCTTTTTAGTTAAAAATCTTTGATATCTTTCTTCTGAAATTAGTCCAACTTGATAGCCAATTTCTAATAATCTTAAATCGGCATTATCTTGTCTTAGTAAAAGTCTATATTCTGCACGAGATGTCATCATTCTATATGGTTCATTTGTGCCTTTTGTAACAATATCATCAATTAAAACTCCAATATAAGCTTGTGTTCTATCTAGAATAATAGGCTCTTTTCCTTTTAATTTCAAACTTGCATTAATTCCTGCCATTAAACCTTGGCAAGCTGCTTCTTCATATCCTGAAGTTCCATTAGTTTGTCCTGCAAAGAACAATCCTTCTATTTTTTTATATTCTAAAGAAAGTTTTAAATCTGCTGGGTTAATACAATCATATTCAATTGCATATGCAGGTCTTGTAAATTCTGCATTTTCAAGTCCTGGAATAGTACGATACATGGCTATTTGCACATCTTCTGGAAGTGAAGAACTCATTCCTTGAATATACATTTCATCTGTATTTCTTCCTATTGGCTCTACAAATATTTGATGTCTTTCTTTATCAGCAAAACGAACTACTTTATCTTCAATTGATGGGCAATAACGTGGACCTGTACCCTTTATCTCTCCTCCATATAAAGGAGAACGATGCAAGTTGGCACGAATAATTTCGTGTGTTTTTTCATTTGTATAAGTTAGATAGCAAGGTAATTGTTCTACATTTGAATCAATTTTATCTTCAAAAGAAAATGCCTCTGGTTTTTTATCTCCTTCTTGTATTTCCATTTTTGAAAAATCTATACTCTTTTTATTAATTCTAGCAGGTGTTCCTGTTTTAAAACGAACTAACTCTACTCCTTCTCTTTTTAATGCTTCTGATAATTTATTCGCTGGAAATACACCATCTGGTCCACTTTCAAAAGAAGTTTCTCCAATATAAATTTTTCCTTTTAAATAAGTTCCTGTTGCAACAATAATTGCATCTACATCATAAATTGCTCCAATATTTGTTTCAATTGATTTTACTTTTCCATCTTCTACTGTAAAATCTACAATTTCTGCTTGCTTAATATATAAGTTTTCTTGCTTTTCTAATGTATGCTTCATTTCAGCTTGATATTGTTTTCTATCTGCTTGTGCTCTTAAAGAATAAACTGCTGGTCCTTTAGAAGTGTTTAACATTCTTAATTGGGTATAAGTTTTATCAATATTTTTACCCATCTCTCCACCTAAGCAGTCAATTTCTCTTACTAAATGTCCTTTTGAACTTCCTCCAATATGTGGATTACATGGCATATTAGCTACTGCTTCTAAACTAATAGAAAATAATAATGTTTTCATTCCCATTCTTGCTGCAGCAAGGGCTGCTTCACAACCTGCGTGTCCTGCTCCAATTACTGCTATATCATATTTTCCTGCATTATACTTCATTTTTTTACTCCTTTTGATACATTAGGGACGTTTCCTTTTGCATCATCTGTCCCTTTTGTATCATTTTTTATTGTTTTTTATGAAACAAAAATTTTTGTTTGTATATCTTTTTGACAATATTTTTGTAATTTATTATATATTATATATTGAAATTAGTTTATTTTGTTTTTTTGTAAAAATATTAATTTAAATATTTTATTTCTTTTATTATTTATCTATATTTTTAAATTTTTGTCACAATTAAAAATAAGACACTTTTTTATTGTTAATAATAAATTACTCATTTTTTATTTTATTTTTGCTTATTTTTTATTTTCGCTTGTTTAATCTTATTTTTATTTTCCTAAACAAAATTTAGAAAAGATTTCATTAATAATATCTTCTGCTACATTTTCTCCTGTAATTTTTCCTAATTCTTCTAATGTTTGTTTTATTGAAATAGCAATCATATCAATTGGCAAATTATTATTTGTTGTCATTTTTGCTTCTTCTATATTTTTAAGTGCAAGTTCAATTTGATTTTTATGCCTAATGTTTGTAATTAAAATTTCTTCTCCTTTAGATAAATCTTTTATTTCAAACATTTTCTCTATTTCTTTATATAATTCTTCAATTCCTTTTCCTTCTTTTGCTGATATTTTTATAATTGTTTTTTTAGCTTCTAGTAATTCTTTTTTATTTTCTAAATTTTCTTCTTTTTCATCTACTTTATTTAATAGAATAATGGCATTTTTATCTTGAATTAACTTTAATATTTCTATGTCTTCTGGTTCTAATTCTTTTGTATTATCAAAAATTGCTAGAATTAGTTCCGCTTCTTTTGCTACATTTAATGCTTTTTTAACTCCTATTTCTTCTATTACATCTTTTGTTTTTCGAATTCCAGCAGTATCGATAATTTTAAGAGGAATTCCATGAATAGTTATCAATTCTTCAATAGTATCTCTCGTAGTTCCTTCTATTTCACTTACTATAGCTCTTTCCTCTTTTACCATATAATTTAAAAGTGAAGATTTTCCTGCGTTAGGGCGACCAATAATTGCTGTTTTTATTCCTTCTTTTAGAATTTTTCCACTTTGAAAACTTTTTTCTAATTCTTGTAATTTTATTTCTGTTTTTTCTAATACTGTTATTATTTTTTTATTTGTTACTTCTTCTACATCATACTCTGGATAGTCAATATTTGCTTCAATATCTGCCATCATATCTAATAAATCATGCTCTATTTCATGAATTTTTTTAGATAAATTTCCTTCTAATTGATGAATAGAGGCTTGTGCTTCTTTTTCTGTCTTACTATTAATTAAATCAATAATAGATTCCGCTTGTGATAAGTCAATTCTTCCATTTAAAAATGCTCTTTTTGTAAATTCTCCTGGCTCTGCTAAAATAGCTCCATTTTTTATACATTCCTCTAAAATTTGTCTTTCTACTATCATTCCACCATGAGAATTTATTTCGCACATATCCTCTTTTGTGTAACTTTTTGGGTTCTGAAAGAAAGAAACTAATACTTCGTCTATTATTTCTTGTGTTTTTGTATTTATAATATATCCGTATTGCATGGTATATCCTTTTATTTTTTTT
>CANRLO010000099.1 GCA_947631495.1 uncultured Clostridia bacterium | reverse complement strand
ATTTGTTTTGGTAAAAGATATCAAACACGAAAAATGCACACGTAAAACGTTTGCAAAAATTGGCGATTTTATTGAAATGCCAAATTTAATTAAGGTCCAAAAAGACTCTTACGATTGGTTTGTAGAAGAAGGCTTAGGTGAAGTATTACAAGATATTTCTCCAATCGTAGACTATTCTGGAAATTTAGTTCTTGAATTTTTCGACTATTACATGGAAGACAAAACAAAATACAGTGTAGAAGAAGCAAAAGAAAGAGATGCAACATACTCTACAAGACTACATGTAAAAGTACGTCTTATCAACCGTGAAACAGGTGAAATTAAAGAGCAAGAAATTTATTTAGGAGACTTCCCATTAATGACTGAAAGTGGAACCTTCATTATTAATGGTGCAGAAAGAGTTGTAGTTAGCCAATTAGTACGTTCTCCAGGTTGCTACTATGCTTCAGAATTTGACAAAACAGGTAAGAAAATTTTTACTTCTACTGTTATGCCAATTCGTGGTGCATGGATTGAATATGAAACAGATGGAAACGATGTATTTTGGGCAAGGGTAGATAGAACAAGAAAAATACCAGTTACATGTCTTTTAAGAGCAATTGGCTTAGTTACAGATGAGCAAATGATTGCTTTATTTGGAGAAGAACCAAAATTAATGGCAACTATCCAAAAAGATACTATAAAAACACAAGAAGAAGCTTTAATTGAAATTTACAAAAAATTAAGACCAGGAGAATTACCAACCGTTGATGCTGCAAGAAATTTATTCAATGGTTTATTCTTTGATGAAAGAAGATACGACTTAGCAAAAGTTGGTCGTTACAAATTTAACAAAAAATTAAGCCTAGCTTCTAGAATTGCTGGAAAAGTAGCATTTGAAGATATAGTTGACCCAGCAACAGGTGAAGTATTAGTAGAAAAAGATACTGTTATTTCAAAAGAAGTAGCAGAAGATATCCAAAACACAGGAATTAACATTGTAGACGTAAAAGTAAACGACAATAAAGTAAGAATTATTGGAAATGGTACAGTTAACATTCATAAATTTGTTACAGATGTTGATATTTCAGACTTACACTTCAAAGAAGAAGTAAATTATGAAGTATTAAAATCAATTTTAGATACCACAGACAAAAAAGACTTACATAAGGTATTAAAAGAAAGAAAAGAAGAATTAATACCAAAACACGTAACAAACGAAGATATTATTGGTTCTATTAGTTATTTATTTAACTTAGACCATGGTATTGGAAACGTAGATGATATTGACCATTTAGGAAACAGACGTATTCGTTGCGTTGGTGAATTATTACAAAATCAATTTAGAATTGGTTTAACAAGACTAGAAAGAGTTGTTCGTGAAAGAATGACTATTCAAGACTTAGATATTGTAACACCACAAACATTAATTAACACAAAACCAATTACATCTTCTATTCGTGAGTTCTTTGGAAGTTCTCAATTATCACAATTTATGGATCAAACTAACCCACTATCAGAACTTACACATAAAAGAAGAATTTCTGCTTTAGGACCTGGTGGTTTATCTAGAGAAAGAGCAGGTTTCGAGGTTCGTGATATTCATTATACCCACTATGGAAGACTTTGCCCAGTAGAATCTCCAGAAGGACCAAACATTGGACTTATTTCTGCATTATCATCTTTTGCTATTATCAACGAATATGGCTTCATTGAAACACCATATCGTAAAGTAGACAAAGAAACAGGAAAAGTAACAGATATCGTAGAATATATGCCAGCAGACGAAGAAGACAATTACATTATTGCACAAGCATCAGAACCACTAGATAAAGATGGAAAATTTGTAAATAAAAGAATTCGTGTACGTCATAAATCTGAAATTACAGAGGTAGACAACAGTCAAGTAGATTACATTGATGTTTCACCAAAACAATTAGTTTCTGTTGCAGCAGCTATGATTCCTTTCTTAGAGCATGATGACGTAAAACGTTCTCTAATGGGCTCTAACATGCAACGTCAAGCCGTTCCACTTCTTATGCCAGAATCACCTATCGTAGGAACAGGAATTGAATACAGAGCTGCTAAAGACTCTGGAATTACTGTTACTGCAATAAATGAAGGTGTAGTAGAAAAAGTTACAGCAGACGAAATCAAAGTACGTAACAAGAAAAATGAAATAGATACTTATAAACTTCGTAAATTCAAAAGAACCAATGGTGGTACTTGTATCAACCAAAGACCAGTAGTAACAAGAGGAGAAAAAGTTAGCAAAGGAGATATCTTAGCAGATGGACCATCTACAAAAGATGGAGAAATGGCATTAGGAAGAAACGTGCTAATTGCATTTACTACTTGGGAAGGTTACAACTACGAGGATGCGGTATTAATTAGTGAAAGATTAGTAAAAGAGGACGTTTACACCTCTATCCATATTGAAGAATATGATTGCGAATGTAGAGATACAAAATTAGGTCCAGAAGAAATTACAAGAGACATTCCAAACGTAGGAGATGACAGCTTAAAAGACCTAGATGAAAACGGAATCATCCGTATTGGTGCAGAAGTAAGACCAGGAGATATTCTAGTTGGAAAAGTAACTCCAAAAGGAGAAACTGAACTTACAGCAGAAGAAAGATTACTTCGTGCTATCTTTGGAGAAAAAGCAAGAGAAGTAAGAGATACATCTTTAAGAGTACCACATGGCGAAGCAGGAACAATTGTAGATGTTAAAATCTTTACAAGAGAAAATTCTGATGAATTAGGTCCAGGTGTTAATCAAGTTATCCGTTGCTATATCGCAACAAAGAGAAAAATCTCTGTTGGTGATAAAATGGCCGGACGTCATGGTAACAAGGGCGTTATTTCAAGAATTTTACCAGTAGAAGATATGCCATTCTTAGAAGATGGAACTCCAGTAGATATTGTACTTAACCCACAAGGTATACCATCTCGTATGAACTTAGGTCAAGTACTAGAAGTACATTTAGGTATGGCAGCAAAAGCATTAGGCTGGAAAGTAGCAACACCAGTATTTGATGGCGCAAGCGATGAAGAAATTAAAGAATTATTAAAAGAAGCTGGACTTCGTGAAGATGGAAAAGCAATTTTACACGATGGACGTACAGGAGAAACATTTGATAATCCAGTTACCGTTGGTGTTATGTACATGTTAAAACTACACCACTTAGTAGATGATAAAATCCACGCTCGTTCAACTGGTCCATACTCACTTGTTACTCAACAACCTTTAGGAGGTAAAGCACAATTCGGTGGACAACGTTTCGGAGAAATGGAAGTTTGGGCATTAGAGGCTTATGGTGCAGCATACACACTTCAAGAAATGCTTACTGTTAAATCAGATGATGTCGTAGGACGTGTAAAAACTTATGAAGCTATTGTTAAAGGTGAAAACGTTCCAGAACCAGGTGTTCCAGAAGGATTTAAAGTATTAGTTAAAGAACTTCAAGCATTAGGACTAGATGTTCGTTTATACTCAGAAGATAATCAAGAATTAGAACTAAAAGAACACATAGACGAAGGAATTGATTATGAAGAAGCCAAATTAGGTGAAAATATGTTAGATGAAAGTGAACTAGAAGATAGTTACATTGAAGCTGACGAAGATACCGAAGAAATGCTTTTAGACACTGACGACGAGGACGAATTATTTGCAGGCTTAGATGATGAAGATGATGATTCTATTTTTGATACAGACTTAGCAGAAGACAATTTAGACAATGATGGTTTAGAATAGAATTACTATTATACTATTTTGTTATATTATTTATTTTTATTAACAATCCTCGTTCGAGGTAAACTTCTAAGAAATTGTACCTCACTTTTTTGGGCCCCTCTCATTAGAAATGAGATTCTCCCAAAAAAGTTTCGACAATTTCTATCAAAGTTTCCTCTCAATGCGGTTGTTAAAAAAATAAATATATAACAAAATAAAAAATAATGAGAAATAATTAAATAAATTTCAAAGCCTTTAAGATGCGACAGTAAAATTTGCAAGAGCAGGGGTTAGCTTCTTTGAAAGACTTTGAAATTACCCAAAAAATTAGAAAAGGGGGCTTCTAATTTAAATGGACGAATTAGAAATGTTTGATAAAATTAAAATTGGCTTAGCATCAGACGAAAAAATTAGAGAATGGTCAAAAGGCGAAGTAAAAAAACCAGAGACCATTAACTATAGAACTTTAAAGCCAGAAAAAGATGGTCTATTCTGTGAAAGAATATTTGGACCAACCAAAGACTGGGAATGCCATTGTGGAAAATATAAAAGAGTAAGATACAAAGGCATTGTCTGCGACCGTTGTGGAGTAGAAGTAACAAAATCAAAAGTAAGACGTGAAAGAATGGGGCACATCGAGCTTGCTGCTCCAGTAGCACATATTTGGTATTTCAAAGGAATTCCAAGTAGAATTGCCTTAATGTTAGATATCTCACCAAGAAACTTAGAAAAAATAGTTTATTTTGCATCATACATTGTTATCGATAAAGGTACTTCAGGATTAATGAAAGGCCAAGTATTAACAGAAAAAGAATACCATGAAGCAGTTGAAAAATATGGAAGCGGAAGCTTCAAAGCAGAAATGGGAGCAGAAGCACTAGAAAAATTATTAAAAGAAATTGACTTAGATAAATTATCTGCAAAATTAAAGAAAGAATTAGAAAATGCTAGCGAGCAAAAGAAAGCAAAACTAAT
>CANRLO010000098.1 GCA_947631495.1 uncultured Clostridia bacterium | reverse complement strand
ATTACAAAAATATTACAAAAATATTACAAAAATATAACAATTTCTATTGACTTTTTTTGTGAAATATAATATTCTAAGAGGGAAATAATTTAAAATAAAAATGGAGGAGTTAACTTTGGCTATCGGGGATATTATTGTAGGAATTGACATCGGTACTTCTAAGGTTAGCCTAGTAGTAGGAGAAGTCAATAATTTTAATCAAATTGAAATTATCTGCAACACAAGCCATAAGTGTAACGGAATCAAGAAAACAAAAATAATAGACGAAGATGATATTGCCTTAGCAATTAACAAAGTAGTTCAAGAAGCAGAGACAGAAGCAGACTTAAAAATTCATTCAGCCTATGTTACGATTCCAGGAAAGTACATTACTATTGTACAAAATAGTGTTGCAAGAGAAGCAAAAGACAAATACGCAGGAATATCTACAAAAGACGTATCTTCTGGCATTATGCAAGTAAAAGATATCGAAATTCCAGAAGGAAAAACCATTATTGATATTGTAACTGATAAATTCATTTTAGAAGATGGAAAAGTAGTATCAGACCCAGTTGGAAACTTGAGTTCTAGTTTTACTTTAAATGCACAAGTAATATTAGCAGATAAGGAATATGTAAGGCAAATAGTTACTATCTTTAGAAAAGCAGGAATTGAAGTAGATGGCTTAATTCCAATTTGCTTAGCACAAAGAAATGTTATGTTAGATATCAACGAAATGAATGACAATATTATGCTTTTAGATATTGGGGCAGGAAATACAGATATTGGTGTTTTCGAAGGAAATGGCTTTATTTATACAAATACCATTCCTTTAGGAGGAGATAGTATTACATCAGATATTGCTTTAGTATTAAATATAGATGAAGAAGAAGCGGACAAGCTAAAGAAACAATATGGTTTAGCAATGAAATCTTTTATTGATAATGACAATGAAATTATTCTAAACACTTGCCATGGAGATGTAAAATCAAAAGCAATAAAAAGTTCAGAACTAATTGAAATTATCGAAGCAAGAATTGAAGAAATCTTTTCTTTAGTCAATAAAGATATTGTAAATCAAGGCATTAAACAAAGAATAAACAATGTTGTTTTAACAGGGCAAGGAATTGCAAATATAAACAAAAGTGATGTAGCAGGAAAGGTAATTTTAAACATTCCTGTTAAAATCTCAACAGGAAGACTAATTAGTACAGTAAGACCAGAATATAGAACGGCTTATTCTTTAGTAAGATATATTGCAGCAAGACCATTTGCAAAAACCGTATCAAGTAGCATTGATTCAAATAAAAAAGAAAACGTGCTACAAAATATTTTTGAAAGAATTAAAGAATTCTTTTATTCCTAAGTTTGTTATTAAATTTAAAATGCACAAAAAAGTGCGAAACCAAAAGTCAATAACATCTTAAAAAGAAATCGAAATTTATAAAATAGAGATTATTCTTAAAAAAGATGATATGACAAATAAAAAAGGAGGAAATAAATCATGTTGATGGAAGGCGCAGAAGAAAATACAATGTTAGATGGAGCAGCTACTATAAAAGTAATTGGTGTTGGAGGAGCAGGAAATAATGCTGTAAATAGAATGGTAGACTCTGGAATTAAAGGAGTAGACTTTATTGCAGTAAATACAGATAGACAAGCTTTATTACAATCTAAAGCTGCAACAAAAATTCAAATAGGAGAAAAAATTACAAGAGGTTTAGGAGCAGGTGCAAACCCTGATATAGGAGCACAAGCAGCAGAAGAAAGTAAAACTGAAATTCAAGAAGCATTACGCGGAGCAGATATGGTATTTGTTACTGCCGGAATGGGTGGTGGAACAGGTACAGGAGCAGCTCCAATAGTAGCAGCATGTGCAAAAGAAATGGGAATTTTAACAATTGGTGTTGTTACAAAACCATTCACATTTGAAGGTAAAAAACGTTTATCACAAGCAGATCGTGGTGTAGAAAGCTTAAAAGGAAAAGTAGATACTTTAGTTGTTATTCCAAATGATAAACTATTACAAATTATTGATAGAAAAACATCTATCGTAGAAGCATTCAAAATGGCAGATGATGTATTAAGACAAGGTGTACAAGGTATTTCAGACTTAATTGCTGTTCCAGGTCTTGTTAACTTAGACTTTGCTGATGTTAAAACAATTATGCTAAATACCGGTATTGCTCATATGGGTATTGGTAGAGCATCTGGAGAAAGCAGAGCAGAAGATGCTGCAAAACAAGCTGTACAAAATCCATTACTAGAAAGCTCAATCGAAGGAGCAAGAGGAGTTATTATTAATATTACTGGTGGTGCAAACTTAGGATTACACGAAGTAAACACAGCTGCTGAATTAGTACAAAGAAGTGTAGATCCAGAAGCAAACATTATCTTTGGTGCAGTTATAGATGAAAGTCTAGACGAAGATATCGTTATCACTGTTATTGCAACAGGTTTTGATAAAGGATTAGAATCACCAACTATGAGTAATGTTAGTAGCATTGTAGATAAAGCATGGGGAGAAAAAATTAATTCTATTCCAGCGCCAATTGATAACTCAAATTCATCAAATGATTTAGATATTCCTTCTTTCTTAAGAAACAAAAAAGGAATGAAATAAAAGTCAAAACAGAAAATAAAAAAACAAAAAAATAAAAATAAAAAAAGAAATAATCGCATATTGTAGATTATTTCTTTTTTTCGTGCCTAAAAAGTGACACAAAATGCAAAAGAAATAATGTATATTAATAAAAAATGTTTTGCAATTATATGCTTTATATAAAGTGATATAAAAATAATTTTTTTCCATTATATATACCTTTGAACAAGGAAAGGAATGAATTATGAAATGACAATCTATTTAGATGTAGTTTTGCTGGAAAATCTATGTATGAACTATATCATTCTATTTGCTACAGGATACTTGTTAAAAAAGAAAATGAACCATATAAGGCTAATATTATCTGCTTTGTTAGGAGGAATTTATTCCATTTTAGCATATTTGCAAATTTTAGAAATATACTCTCATTTTCTTTTAAAAGTAATGCTGTCTGTTGTAATGGTCTATATAGCCTACCATGCTAAAAATATAAAAAACTTAGCAAAAGAACTATTATTCTTTTATCTTACCTCCTTTGTTTTTGGCGGATGTGCCTTTGCACTATTATACTTTGTAAAACCAGAAGAAATTTTCATGTTAAATGGAAGTTATGTAGGAACATATCCACTAAAAATAGCTATTTTAGGAGGAATTGTAGGATTCACCATAACAGCTATTTGCTTCCACTTTGTCAAAGCAAGACTTAGCAAAAAAGATATGTATTGCACCATAAGCATCTACTTCAAAGAAAAACAAATAACCACAACTGCTTTGTTAGACACTGGTAACATGTTAAAAGATCCTATTACAAGCATGCCGGTCATCGTAGTAGAAAAGGAAAAATTAAAAAACATCTTACCAGATAGTATATTAAATAATTTAAATAACATCATAGGAGGTGATGTACCAAAAGAAGTATATGAAGACGAAAATTTAGAATATATGACTAGATTTCGAGTCATTCCATTTAGTTCTATTGGTAAAGCAAATGGAATGTTGTTAGGATTTAAAGCAAATAAAGTAATAATAGAACAAGAAGACACAAATAAAATAGTACAAAATGTCATTGTAGGAATTTACGACTATTCATTAAGCAAAAAAGGACAATATTCTGCCCTAATAGGGTTAGATTTATTAGAAGAAAGCTCAGAAGGGAGTGATAATGATGAACTTATTACAAATGTTAGTCGATAGTGTAAACACCATTTACACGAAATTTTTAAAAGAAGAAGAAATAGAAAACCTACCAATTTATTATATTGGGGGAAATGTTAGTCTGCCACCTCCATTAACTGTGGAAGAAGAAGAAAAATTATTGCAAGAACTAGAAGAAGGTAAACTAGAAACAAGGCAAACACTAGTTGAAAGAAACCTAAGACTTGTAGTCTACATAGCCAAAAAATTTGAAAACACAGGAGTAGGCTTAGAAGACTTAATATCCATTGGCACCATTGGACTAATGAAAGGGGTAAACACCTTCAACACCGAAAAGAAAATAAAGCTTGCAACATATGCATCCCGCTGTATAGAAAACGAAATTTTAATGTACTTAAGAAGAAGCAATAAAATCAAAGGAGAAATATCCATAGATGAGCCATTAAACCAAGACGGAGATGGAAATGAACTTCTGCTTTCTGATATACTTGGAACAGACCCAGATATTACTTCAAGAGGAATAGAAGAAGAAGTAGACAAAAAACTTTTAAAAGCCTCTATTGAAAAATTAAACAGTAGAGAAAGAAACATCATGGAACTTCGCTTTGGCTTTGTAAGTGGAGACGAAAAAACACAAAAAGAAGTAGCTGACATGTTACGGTATATCCCAAAGTTACATATCTCGCTTAGAAAAAAAGATAATAGGAAAAATGAAAAAAGAAATCATGAGCAAAACAGGATAGTAAATTTTAGGGACGGGTCTAAAAATTTAAAAAATGTATTAAAAATGATTTTCTTTTACCTTATTTGTAGGTTTAATAAAAAGAACAACGTATAATAATTGTATAAAGTTATGCTACAATAATAAAGCAAAAGACGAAAAAATAACTTAAATTAGATGTCAATAATTTTTGAAAATTTCACCAAAAAATAAGATTATTTTATTAGCGAAAATTTCACCTATGTATAAACTTG
>CANRLO010000097.1 GCA_947631495.1 uncultured Clostridia bacterium | reverse complement strand
CTTATCATAAGTTTTGTATAATTTCTCAGTTTTACGTTTAAAATATAAATTCACTCTCCTTTTTTATGTTTGTTTTTAAACAACACATCTATTATTATACTATATATTTTAAACAATTGCAAATGAATTATTCCTTTTCGACTAAAATTTACCTCTTTCTACTTTATTTTTATACAATTTTTCTACTTTTTTCTTGTTTTTTCTATTTTTTTCTAATTTTTCCTTAATTTTGCTTTTCTTTTTACAAATGAATGGTATTTTTTTATTTTGTTTGACTTTTATGTCAATTTATGATATAGTAATATTTGTTATTAACATTTTTAATTATAGAAAAGGAGACAAATATATGCAAGATGCAAAAAACATTCGGTTTCACATCAGTTCCAATGTAATTTCAGGAAATTTTACACTTACCTTTAATTCTTATCTTACCTATGACATAGAAAAGGCTATTGATGATTTTATTACTTCCCATAAGAATAAAAAAAATAGGGATAATTTATCTATTGAAAAAATAAATAATGTCTATGAAATTAATGTGAATGCGTTTATAGCAATTTGTCAAGTTATCTTTAGAGTTCTAAAGAGTAACAGTTAAAAAGCCTCAGTTTACCAGTATTTTGGTAAACTGAGGCTTTTTCTTTACTTCTTTATAATAATCTTTATAATTTCTTTTTAAAATAAATGAAAAATCCTGTTTTTATTTACCTGTTTTTTCCTCCGTCCACAAAAACAGGTTATTTTAGTTTCATAGAAAGTAGTTTACTAATACCATTTTCCTCCATGGTAACACCATAAACAGTATCGGCTGCTTCCATTGTTCCTTTTCTATGGGTAATAACTAAGAATTGCGTTTCTTTACTGAATTTCTTTAAATAATCGGCAAAACGATATACGTTAACATCATCAAGAGCAGCTTCAATTTCGTCTAAAATACAGAATGGAGCTGGGTTAATTTTTAAAATAGCAAATAATAATGCAATAGCTGTAAATGCCTTTTCTCCACCAGATAAAAGCATCATATTTTGTAATTTTTTGCCCGTTGGCTGTGCTTTGATATCAATTCCACATTCTAATATATTTGCTTCATCTTCTAAAATCAACTCTGCTTTTCCTCCACCAAATAATTCTACAAATACTTCATTAAAGTTTTTGTTAATGATAGCAAATTTTTCTGCAAATTGTGTTTTCATTGTTTCTGTCATTTCGCTAATCATTTTTCTTAATTTGGTAATGGTATTTTCTAAGTCTAAACGTTGTTCACTCATGAAATCATAACGCTCTTTTGTCTTTTTATATTCTTCAATGGAATCAATGTTAATGCTTCCTAAGTCTCTAATTTGATTTCTAAGTTTATGTACTTCTTTTTGTGCTACTTGAACGTTTGTTGGTTTTTCAAAACCTTCTGCATTATTTGGAGTTAGTTCATATTCTTCCCATAACGTATTTACCATTTGCTCCATGTCTTGCTCTAGTTTTGTTTTCTTTACATCAAGTTTTACAATTTGTTCTTTTAAATCTTCTAATACCTTAAATTTTGAAGAAATTTCTTCTTCCAAAGAAGATAATTTTTCATTATTTTGTGTTCTTGCTTGTTTTAATTCTTCTATGGTTTTTGAACTATTCTCTACTTCTTTTTTGATGTTTTCTATTTCTTGTTTATGAAGTTTTATTGCTTCATCAATTGCTACATTTTCCTCTTCAATAGTTTTGATTTGCACCATTTTATTTTGAATACTAATTTTGTTGTTTTCTACATCTTGTTCAATTCTTTGAAGCATTTCATCAATTGATATATTACTTTCATCAAATGAAGAAACAGAAATTTTTAAATTAGTAATATCAAAATTCAAATCATCAATATAAGATTGGCTTGTTTGATTTGTTTTTGCAAATTCTTCAATCACTATATTTAATTCTTCAATTTTTTTGGTTAAGTTTTGAATTTCTTCTTCTTTTTGCTTTTTTACTTCTCTATTTTCTACTTTTTCTTGTTCTATGTGTTTTTGTTCTTCTTGTAATTTTTGATATCTTGTTTCTAATTTACTAATGTTTTCTTCTATTGAAACCATTTTTTGGTTTTCTGTTGCATATACAATTTCAATTTCTTGCAAGTTCTTTTCTAAGGCTTCTGCTTCCTTTAAAATGCTTTCAATCGATGCTTCATATTCTTCTTTTTGCTTTTCTGCATCTTCTTTTTGTTTTTCTAATTTTTTAATTTGTTTTTGTAAGTCTTCAATTTCTCTTCCTCTACCCAAGATGTTAACTGTTTTGTTTGCAACACTACCACCAGTAATAGCACCTGATGGATTAATTAAGTCTCCTTTTAAGGTCACAATACGGAAGGAATAATTATTTTGCTTTGCAAGACTAATTGCAGTGTTCATGTCTTCTACAATTACAGTTCTTCCTAATAGATTTAGAACAATTTGCTCATATTTGTTTTGATATTTTACTAAATCTGAAGCGATACCTACAATTCCTTCTATTCCTTTTTGCTTCATGTTGTCTAACTTCTTTCCTTTTACTGATGTAATTGGTAAGAAAGAAGCTCGTCCTAAGTTACCTTTTCTTAAAAATTCAATTAATTTTTTTGCATCTTCTTCGGTATCTGTAATAATGTTTTGAAGGGATGCACCTAAACACATTTCTATGGCTGTTTCGTATTCTTTTGGTGTGGAAATAAGGTTTGCAAGTACACCATGCACTCCTTTTTTTAATAAACTATCTTTTTCACACTCTAATAATAAGCTTTTTACACTCTTAGTATAACCTTCTTTTTCTTTTTCTGTTTCTACTAAAAATTTGTATCTTGCTTCTTTCATTCGCATATCGTAAAGTGTTGTATTGATTTTATCATCAAATTCTTTTAATTTTTTGGTACTTTCTTCTTTTTGTGTGCTAATTTGTTCTATTTTTTGTAAGGCTTCATTACGTTTTGCTTGTATTTCATAAAAACCTTTAGAAAGTTCCTGTTTGTGCATTCTTGCTTCATCTAATTCAGAAATAGAAGTTTGTAATTCTTGTTTGATACTTTTTTGTCTTTTTTCTAAGTTTTCAAAGTTAACATCTTGTGCATTAATTTGCCCTGCAATTTCATACTTTTCGTCAATACTTTTCTCTACAATTTGCTTTTTTTCTTCTATTTCTAGTTCTTTATCGGTTAATTTTTTAGTAATTTGTGCAAGTTCTGCTTCTTTTTCTTCTAATTGTTTTTGGAATTTTTCTTTGTTTACATTTAAGTTTGTTTTTTTCTCTTGTTTTTGCTTCTTTTCTTCTTCTAATTCTGTAATTTTACCTTTTATTTCTTCTATTTCTGTGTTAAAACGTTCTTTGTTTTGTTTGTTGTTTTCTTTTCTTTCTGTTGCAACTTGTATGTCTGAATTGATTTTTTCTATTTGATTACTACTTTCAAAACCAATATTTTGCATTTTTTCTATTCTTTCTGTCATTTCTTCTACTTGTGTTTTTAAAGCTTCTTTTAGCTCACGAATTTTATCTAATTTGCTATTTTCTTCATCATACTGAGCTTGCATAATTTCTTCGTCTTTAATAATTTCTTCTAATTTTGCTTTGTAGGTTTCAATATTATATAGAAATAGTCCAACTTCTATGCCTTTCAATTCTTCTCTTAAATCTAAAAATTTCTTTGCTTTTTCTGACTGTATTTTTAATGGCTCGATTGTTCCTTCTATTTCTGCTAAAATATCATTAATACGAAGTAAATTTAGTTTAGTTTGTTCTAATTTTTTTTCAGATTCTTGCTTTCTAGTACGATATTTCACAATTCCTGCTGCTTCTTCAAAAATGCGACGTCTATCTTCAGATTTATTGCTTAAAATTTCATCTATTTTTCCTTGTCCAATAATTGAATAACCATCTTTTCCAATTCCTGTATCCATGAAAAGTTCTAAAATATCCTTCAAACGGCATGGTGTTTTGTTAATAAAATAGCCAGTTTCCCCACTACGATAAATTTTTCTTGTAACAGTTACTTCATTATATTCAATAGGTAACTTTCCATCTGAATTGTCGATGACAATAGAAACTTCTGCAAAGCCTAATGATTTCCTATTTTGTGTTCCTGCAAAAATAACATCAGAAGAGTTTGAACCTCTTAGGGATTTCATGCTTTGCTCTCCTAATACCCAACGAATACTATCAGATATATTGCTTTTTCCAGAACCATTTGGACCAATAACAGATGTAATTCCTGGCTTAAATTCTAAAATTGTTTTATCAGCAAACGATTTAAATCCTTGCAATTCTAGTCTTTTTAAATACATGTTTCATCCACCTTTAAGAATTTTTTATTAAAGTATGCTTTCTAGTTTTATTTCTTTGTTTAAGTTTCTTATATGTTTATAAAAGCAACTTTTTTTGCTATTTTCCTACAAATTATATAGTTTCTAGACTAAAAAGTCAAGGGAATATATAGCTATTTTAGGGGAACTTAATGAAAAAAGCAATACAATATTATAGAAAAACCAAAGTTTTATTTTTATTTTATAAACCTCTTTTTTTACCTATCCTATGACTTTGCCTCTGTCAATTCTTTCTTTATTTTTTCTAGTTCTTTTTTCTTAACTCCTGTTACTTCTTGTATTATTTTATCATCTAATTTTAATCCTAACATTTTTCTTATTGTTAAGTTTATTGTTTGTAATCTACCCTGTATTTTACCTTCTATTTTACCTTCTTTTTTTCCCTCTTTTTTACCTTCTATTTTTCCTTGTAAAATTCCTTCTTTCTTTCCTTCTTCTATTGCTTGTAATCGTATTTCTAATCTTTCTTTTCTTTCATTTTCATGAATTCTTTCTGCTAATGTCATAGTTTTTTCCTCCTTCTCTATTT
>CANRLO010000096.1 GCA_947631495.1 uncultured Clostridia bacterium | reverse complement strand
TAATTTCTGGGGGTAAGGGGGAACTATGCCCTTTTTTCTTATTTTGGTTTTATTTTTTCATTATTTCTTTCAAACTACTCCTCCTTAATATAATTATATTATTAGGATATTACATTAACTACTATTAAGTTATATCATATGTTACTAATAAATTCAATCCTAATATTATTTTTTATATAATATCTTGTAAAAATACTTAAAATTAGTTATAATAAAAAAGAGGAAAAAGGTGGAAAAAATGAAATATGGATTATCAGAGCAAACATATCATAAAATAAAGAATATAGTTGAAAAACATAAAAATTATCAATTCAAAATATTTGGCTCTAGAGCAAGAGGAGACTATAAAACAAATTCTGATATTGATATTGTAGTAGAAAATTGTATAAAAGAAAAAGAAAAAATTAATTTGAAAAATGAATTTGATTTATTAGATATTCCTTATTCCATAGATTTACTTTTTATACAAGATATTACTAAAGAAGAACTTTTAAAATCAATTGAAAGAGAGGGCAAAAAATATGAGTAGATTTCAAGAAAGAAAAACAGATTATAAAAATGCATATACAAAATTGGAAGAAGCATTATCAGAAGAAATAACAAAAGATTTATCAGAAAAAACTTTGCAAGTTATTATAGATGGTGTATTACATAGATTTGAATTTACATTTGAGCTAGCTTGGAAAACTATGAAGGATTATTTGGAATATATGGGAATTACAAATAAAACAGGAAGTCCAAGAGAAAATATTCAACAAGCATTCAAACAAGGAATAATCGAAGATGGAGAAATATGGATTGAAATCATGCTTGCAAGAAATGAATTATCCCATTTATACGATGAAGCAACATCAAGAAAAATATATCATAATATAAAAACAAAATATATAAAAGAATTTAAAAAGCTAGAAGAAAAATTTGAGCAAATTTTATAAAACAGGAGGAATAAAAATGTCAGAAAAAAAACGTATGTTAACAGGAGATAGACCAACAGGAAGACTACATATAGGTCATTACTTTGGTTCTTTAAAAACAAGAGTAGAAATGCAAAATTCGGGATTATATGACCCTTATATTTTAATTGCAGATGTTCAAGCATTAACAGACAATTTCAATAATCCAGAAAAAGTTAGAAAAAATGTAAGAGAAGTAGCAATGGACTACTTAGCATGTGGAATAGACCCTGAAAAAACGACCATATACATTCAATCTATGATACCAGAAGTAGCAGAACTTACAGTATTTTATTCTAATTTAGTTACAATTGCAAGATTACAAAGAAATCCAACAGTAAAAACAGAAATAGCACAAAAGAAAGACTTATTTGGAGAAAGTGTAACTTATGGATTTTTAGGTTACCCAGTAAGCCAAGCCGCAGATATTACTTGTTTTGAAGGAGAAGTTGTTCCAGTAGGAGAAGATCAACTTCCTTTAATAGAGCAATGTAGAGAAATTGTTAGAAAATTCAACTCTATTTATGGAGAAGTATTAGTAGAACCAGAGCCAGTTTTATCAAGTGCAAAAAGAATAAAAGGTTTAGATGGCAATGAAAAAATGGGAAAATCTTTAGGAAATGCTATATATTTAGCAGATAGTGAAGAAGAAATTACCAAAAAAGTAATGAGTGCTGTAACAGACCCAGGAAGAATAAAAAAAGACGATAAAGGAAATCCTGATATTTGTATGGTATCTTACTACCATAATTTATTTAGTAGTGAAGAAGAGATAAAAACAGCATGTGAAGAATGTAAAGCAGGTGCAAGAGGATGTGTTGCTTGTAAAAAGCAACTTGCAAAAAACATAGCAGATACATTAAAGCCAATCAGAGAAAAAAGAGCATATTATGAAGCACATCCAGAAATAGTAGATAAAATCTTATTAGAAGGAACATTAAAAGCACAAAAAACAGCAAAAGAAACAATGAAAAAGGTAAAAGCAGCAATGAAACTAGATTATTTTAAATTTTAGGGACGGGTCTCAAAATTTAAAAGATTAGAAGGAGAAAAGAATGTTTACAGACTATGTTAAAATAATAGTAAAATCAGGAGACGGAGGAAATGGCGCTGTCTCTTTTCGTAGAGAAAAATATGTAGCAGCAGGTGGACCTGATGGCGGAGACGGAGGAAAAGGCGGAGACGTTTATTTCTTTGTAGACCAAGATAGCAATACTTTAGTTGATTTCCGTTTTAAGAAAAAATTTAAAGCAGAAAATGGAAAAAATGGAGAAGGCGCACACCGTTATGGAAAAAGTGGAGAAGATTTACACATTGGTGTGCCAATTGGAACTATTATAAAAGATGCGGAAACTGGAATGGTGCTTGCAGATTTATCAAAAAAAGACCAAGAAGAACTTATTTTGCCAGGTGGAATGGGAGGAAAAGGAAATTCTCATTTTGCTACATCTACTAGACAAGCTCCACGTTTTTCACAAGATGGTGAAAAAGGAATAGAAAAAGAGCTAATCTTAGAGTTAAAATTACTTGCAGATGTTGGCTTAGTTGGTTTTCCAAACGTAGGAAAATCTACCTTCTTATCTAGGACAACTTCTGCAACACCTAAAATTGCAAACTACCATTTTACTACCTTAGAGCCCAATTTAGGAGTTGTGAAGTTAGATTATGGCGATAGTTTCGTCGTAGCCGATATTCCAGGAATTATAGAAGGAGCTAGCGAAGGAACTGGTCTAGGATTAGAATTTTTAAGACATATTGAAAGAACAAGATTATTACTTCATGTTATTGACGTATCAGGGCAAGAAGGAAGAAATCCAATTGAAGATTTTAACACAATTAATGCAGAATTAAAAAAATATAGTGAAAAATTAGCTAACCGAAAACAAATTATTGTAGCTAACAAAATTGATAGTATGCAAGATGAAACTTTATATCAAGAATTAGAAAAAATGGCAAAAGAAAAGCAAATAGAAATCTTCAAAATTTCAGCAGTAACAGGGGAAGGCATTGATGCTCTACTACAACATGTAGCTAGTGTATTAAAAACACTTCCAAAAGAAGATGTAGTAGAAGTTACAGGAGGAAGAAAATTATATACTTTAAAAGAAGAAGCGGCATTTACCATTACTAAGGAAGATGGCATTTTTGTAGTAGATGGACCTGGCGTTCAAAAGATAATGAGAAAAGTAAATTTAGAAGATAACGAGTCTTATTATTATTTCCAAAAATGCTTAGATGAATTAGGAGTAAATCAAGCCTTAAAAGAAGCGGGAATAAAAGAAGGAGACACCGTAAGAGTAGTATATTGGGAGCTAGAATGGTATAATTAATTTATTTTAAATCACTAGTAAAAGCTTAAATTTACTTCATTCCTCGGCTTCCATTTCATGTTTTAACAAATTCTAGTCGCATTCGTCATTTTCTAAATTTAAGATTTTGCTAGTGATTAAAAATAAAGATAATAAAAAAATTTTAAAAAATTAAAACTTTTGTTTGACAATCGTTTGTTTTTATGATATGATAAACAAAAAAATTAGGAGTGATGTGTAAATGAGAACAAAGAAAAATCCTATGGAATTAAACAAGAGAGAAAAAGCAATTTTAAAATTTATTGAAAAACAAGTAGATGCAAAAGGTTACCCACCATCTGTTCGAGAAATAGGAAAAGCAGTAGGTCTAAATTCTACAGCAACAGTACATGGCTATTTAGCAAAATTAGTAGAAAAAGGCTACATTAAGAAAGAAGACCAAAAAGGTAGAACCTTACGCCTATTAAAAGGTGCAGACAATACAGAAAAGAAGAAAGAAGATAAATCTTTCTATTCTGGTAGAGAAATGGTAGAAGTACCAGTCATTGGTAAAATTACAGCAGGAGAACCAATTTTAGCAGTAGAAAATATTACAGATACTTTTCCAATTCCAATAGATTTTGTTGGAAATAGTGAAAGCTTTATGCTTACTGTTCGTGGCGAAAGCATGATAGAAGCAGGTATTTTAAATGGGGACTATATTTTAGTAAAAAAACAAAATGTAGCTAATAATGGAGAAATAGTAGTAGCTCTTATTGGAGATGAAGCAACTGTAAAAACTTTTTATAAAGAAAAAGACCACATTCGTCTTCAACCAGAAAATAGCACAATGGACCCAATTATTGTACCAAACTGCGAAATTTTAGGAAAAGTAGCAGGCGTATTTAGAAAAATGTAAAAAATAGAATGGAGAATTAAATATGGCAAGAGTGAAAACATTTTTTATCTATTTTTTGCTTGTTCTTGGTTTCTTTATATTTTCACAAATTATGATTTATATTGCAATTAATACTACTTATGAATATAAAAGCGTAGAAAGCAAAACAACCATTCCTATGCAAATAGAAGTACAAGCAACTTCTATAAATGGTTTTGCAAAAGGAAAAGTTATAAATCAAACAGAAAATAAAATAGAAAATAAATACATAAAAATAGAATGTTATTCCAAAAATGATATTTTAATGGGAACAAAATACATAAAAATAGATAAAATAGAAGCAAAAGAAGAAAAAGAATTTGAAGTTCTTTTTAACTTTAACAGGGTAGATAAAGCAGTAGTTGATATTGTAGATGAAAATGTATTAGAAGAACAACATGTAAGCGAAGAACAAAAAGTATCTGACCCAGAAAGAGGGTTAGCAACAATGCTTACAGCTTTAATCTTGTTATGGTTTATTTAAAAACATATGGAAGTGTATGACATAAATAAAATACAAAAAGCATTAAAAGATTATAAAAAAACTATATATAAATAAAAAACTAAAGCAAGAAATTTGTCAGAAAAAGGCGATGAAAATTTCTTGCTTTTTTGCTATTTATGTGCTTTAATATAAATATAAAAAATATTGGGTTCAAAAAATTATTATCAAAAAAA
>CANRLO010000095.1 GCA_947631495.1 uncultured Clostridia bacterium | reverse complement strand
GTAATTCCAATTGCGTAGGCTACAATAGAACCTGCTCCTGAACCACGTCCTGGTCCTACTGGAATATCATGAGTTTTTGCAAAATTGATATAGTCCCATACAATTAAGAAATAATCTACATATCCCATTTTTTGAATAACGCCTAATTCATATTCTGCTCTTTTTCTAATTTCTTCTGATAGGTCTTCGTAAGTGTCATTTTCTTTTCCGTAACGCTTAATTAGTCCTTCTTTTGTTAAATGTTCTATATAATCATAGTGAGTTTCAAAGCCTTCTGGTACATCATAATTTGGAAGAATGGTATGTCCAAATTCAAATTCTACGTTGCACTTTTCTGCAATTTTTACGGTATTTTCAATTGCTTCTGGTACATTTGAAAAATAATCACTCATTTCTTCTGGTGATTTAATGTATAATTCATCTGTATCAAAACGCATTCTATCTTCATCTGACATTTTTTTGCCTGTTTGAATGCATAATAATACCTCATGGTTATAAGCATCTTCTCTTCTTGAATAATGTGCATCGTTTGTTGCAACAAGTGGAATTTCTAGTTCTTTGGATAATTCTATTAGTTTTTGATTAACTAGAGTTTGTTGTTTTATACCATTGTTTTGAATTTCTAAATAATAGTCATCTTTGAATAGGTCTTTAAACCATAAAGCTACTCTTTTTGCTTCTTCCATATCATTATTTAAAATGGCTTGGTTGACTTCTCCGGCTAAACAAGCACTACAACATACTAACCCTTCATGATACTTGGTTAGTATTTCTTTATCTATACGAGGTTTATAATAAAAGCCTTCTGTGTAACTTAAGGAAACTAATTTAGATAGATTTTGGTAGCCTTGCTTATCTTTTGCAAGTAAAATTAAGTGACTGTATCTGCTATCTATATTAGGGTCTTTGTCATGTCTTGTTCTAGGTGCTACATACACCTCACACCCAATAATAGGCTTTACTCCATTTGCTTTGCAAGCTTTGTAAAAGTCAATGACACCAAACATGGCGCCATGGTCAGTAATGGCAATGGCATCCATGCCAAGTTCTTTGGCAATGACTGGAATATCTTTAATTCGATTAGCTCCATCTAGTAAACTAAATTCACTATGTACGTGTAAATGAACAAATTTTGACATTTTTCTTCCTTTCTATTTTTTCTTAATAAGGGCTGGTACAAATTGTCCCAAATGGACCAATTTGGGACAGTCCCAAATTGAGACAACTGGGACAATTGGGGACTGTCCCTAACTGTCCCAGTTATCCTTAACGGCGTGCTAAAGAACCAAACCATAAAGTTAATAATATTAGTGTTCCATAAATAATAATTTGAGTTAATGCATAAGTTGCATAAAAAGAAATTCCAAGTATTAAGCTTAATACTCTAATAAAATAAACATGAATTCCATCTACTCCTGATTGTAATGTTTTTTGCTTTTTATCAATTATTTCGGCACTTGGAATCATATAAATTTCCGATAATTTATAAATCACATCTAAGTCTGGAAATTCTAAATCACGTTCCCATTTTTTTATATTAATTTTTTGTACATTGAGCATATTAATTTTTTCTACTAAATCTTCTTCTGTAAAATTATGCTGTTTTCTTGTTTCATATAGCCATTGACCAAAATCAATATAATCTTTATCTCTCTTCTTTTTCATTTTAATTTTATCTCCTGTAGTATTCTTTTTAGGGTCGGTACAAATTGTCCCAAATGGACCAATTTGGGACAGTCCCAAATTGAGACAACTGGGACAATTGGGGACTGTCCCTAATTGCTACCTAATTGTTAAGAATTCTTGCCATTTGAACACCAGAGGCAGAAGCCATCATAAGTCCTCTCGTCATTCCTCCACCGTCTCCAATTGAATATAATCCTTTTATGCTAGTTTCAAAATTTTTATCAATTACTACTTGGTTGCTATAGAATTTAATTTCTGGTGCATATAGTAAGTTTTCTGGGTTAGCAAAACCTTCTACTACCTTATCCATTTCACGAATGAATTGTAAAATATCGGTCATAGTTCTGTAGCCTAAAGCAAAAGTAATATCTCCTGCAACTGCTGATTTTAGAGTAGGAACAATTTTGTTATTTTTTAGTTCTTCCTCCCATGTTCTTTTTCCTCTATAAATATCGCCTAAACGTTGCACTAATACATTTCCATTTCCTAATTCATTTAAATTTTTTGCTACATTTCTACCATAATCAATTGGTTTATCAAATGGATAATTAAAATGATGTGATACTAAAATTGCTAAATTGGTATTTGTGCTTTTCTTATCTTTATAAGAATGTCCATTTACTAATGTCAAATTATTATCATATACTTCGGATGAAACAAATCCACTTGGATTTTGACAGAAAGTTCTTACTTTATCTCCATATGGTGCTGGTCTTCCTATAAACTTTCCTTCGTACATATATGTATTTATTTTTTTCATTACTTCATCAGAAAGTTCATATCTTACTCCAATATCAACTACTCCGGCTTCTGTTTTTATATTATGCTTTTCGCACATATTTACAAGCCAATTTGCTCCTTTTCTTCCTACGGCAATTACTACATTTTTTCCATAAATTTCTTCTACTTCTGACTCTTGCGTTTTTGCACTTCTTACTTTTACCCCTTTTGCTACACCATTTTCAATAATTAAGTCTTCTACAATGTTTTCAAATTTTAATTCAATTTTATTTTCTTCTAAATAATCTTCTAATTTTTTATATAATTCATGTGCTTTTTCAGTTCCTAAATGTCGAATAGGAATATCAATTAAAGTAAGTCCCTGTTTTTTTGCTTTTTTCTTAATTTCATTTATTTCTTCTTTATGCTCTGTTCCTTCTAATTTAGTATCTGCTCCAAAATCTAAATAAATTTGGTCTGTGTAATCAATTAACTTTTTGGTTTCTTCTACTCCTACATATTTGTGCAAATTTCCACCAACATAGAAATCTTCATCTTCTTTATTGTATAATGATAATTTTCCATCAGAAAAAGCTCCTGCACCAGAAAAGCCACTTGTTATATGGCAAAATGGTTTGCATTTCATACATTTTCCTGTTTTTTCAATAGGGCAAATTCTATTTTCTACTCTTTTTCCTTGTTCTATCAATAATACTTTTTTGTTTTTGTTTAATTTTGTCATTTCATATGCTAAAAAAATTCCTCCTGGTCCCATTCCTACTACAATTACATCATACTTTTCTTTCATTTTTCATACATCCTTTCTGCTTTTATGTTGGATATCAAAGTGTGCAATTCTATACTATAATAGCAAAATATGCTCTTTATATTTTATAATTTTATAATACTTTTATGATTTCTCCTATTTCTTTTCCTTGTGTTTTTGGAATTTGAAGAATTTCAAATTTTGCTAATTTATCACCAAATTTTATTTCTACAACATCTCCTACTTTTACTTCATAGCTTGGCTTTACCACTTTTCCATTAACAACTACTCTACCACCGTCTGCTGCTTCATTTGCAACGGTTCTTCGTTTAATAACTCTAGATACTTTTAAAAATTTATCTATTCTCATGTAAACCTTCCTTCTTTTTATAAATTAATTTCTTATTCTTTAACACGTTCTCATTATATCACAAGAAACAATATCTCACAATACAAAAATAAAAAGAAAAATTACAGATAATATTTCTATTACCTGTAATTTATTAACTCAATAATTTTTTTATTTTGCCTCTGCTAATTCTTTTTTTATTTTTTCTATTTCTTTTTGTTTTACTCCTGTTACTTCTTGTATTATTTTATCATCTAATTTTAAGCCTAACATTTTTATTATTGTTAAGTTTATTGTTTCTAATTTGCCTTTCACTTCACCTCGTTTCTCGCCTTCTATTTTTCCCTGTATAATTCCTTCTTCCATTGCTTGCAATCTTATTGCTAATCTTTCTTTTCTTTCATTCTCATGAATTCTTTCTGCTAGTGTCATTGTTTTTTCCTCCTTCTCTATTTTTACTTTTTTTAATACTGTTTCTAGTTGCTCTTGCTCAATTATTCCTTCTGCTTTATATCTTATTATGTCTTTTATTTTTTCTAAATTTTTATTATTACTTGTTTTTAAGATTTCTTCTACGTTTTTTATAAATTCTACTGTATTCTTACTTTTCTCTAGTAACATTACTTTTGATAATATATTATCTTCTTTTAATAGTTCTTCTTTACTATATCTATTAACATCTACTAAACTTATCTCTTCTTTTTCTTCATACCATTCTATTTGTTCTTTTAGTTCTTTCATACTTAGTTTTGCATCCCATTTTTCTTCTCCTGTATATATAATTATTGGTATTATTAGTGGATATTTATATGTTTTGCTTTTGCTTTCTTTCTTATCTATTATAACTCGCATAATTTCAATGCTATATTCGAGCATTCGATATGCTATTGAATAATCTATTGAATATAATTCTATTATATTTGATTTTACTATATTATCAATATGAATTTAAAAGTTAAATTAATATTTAAAATACAACCTCCTCTCTTTTGCCCCTTTTTACTTTTCTTTTTCCCTGATTTTCTTAAGAATCAATTTTTTTGATAATAATTTTTTGAACCCAATTTTTTATATCTATATTAAAACATATAAATAACAAAAAAGCAAGAAGTTTTCATCGCCTTTTTCTGACATATTTCTTGCTTGTCTTTATTTATAATTATTTTAAATTTTTTTGCTTCCTTTGTTTTATTTTTACATTTCTCTCTTTTATTTCATTTCTGTCGTTTCTTTATATTGTTCTTTTATTTCTTTAACAAGTATTTTTATAATTTTTTTATTTTTAAGAACGAAACAAAATATATAAAAAAATAGAGGGGTGTCCCCAGCGTTCCAAAATGGAACGGAAAGGGGCGTCCCTCCTGTTCACTCTTTAATTGTATTGATTTTTAACAATTTAAATATTTCTACAATTGCAATTGGTGCTAGTACTAAAAGAATTACTTCTATGATGTTGGCTGTTGGTAAAACTGGAATGCTAAATATATGTCTTAAACTTGGAACAAATAGAATAACAAGCATTAATGCTGCAGA
>CANRLO010000094.1 GCA_947631495.1 uncultured Clostridia bacterium | reverse complement strand
AAAGTATATCCAGGAAACTACGACTTCTGGTATGAATCTAGCCAACTTCTAGCAAAACAAATGAAAGAAGCAAACAAAAAGAAAGAAGAAAAAATCAAAGAATTACAAGCCTTCATTGCTAGATTTAGCGCTAATGCATCAAAATCAAAACAAGCCACATCTAGAAAAAAATCATTAGAAAAAATAGAACTAGACGAAATCAAACCATCTAATAGAAGATATCCATATATAGACTTCAAGCCAGATAGAGAGCCAGGAAAGGAAATTCTAAAAGTAAAAAATATTTCAAAAACCATCAATGGTGAAAAACTATTAGACAACGTATCCTTCGTAGTAAAGGAAGGAGATAAAATAGCATTTTTAGCAGATAATGAAAATGCAAAAACAGTCTTATTCCAAATCATAGCAGGAGAACTAGAGCCAGATGAAGGAGAAATAGAATGGGGAACCACTATCACAAGTACCTATTTCCCTAAGGATAACAACTATTTATTTGAAGAAGACATGACCATTACCGACTGGCTAAGACAATATTCAAAAGACCCAGACGAAACCTATGTAAGAAGCTTCTTAGGAAGAATGTTATTCTCAGGAGAAGAAGCACTAAAATACGTAAAAGTGCTATCAGGAGGAGAAAAAGTAAGATGCGTACTATCTAAGATGATGCTATCAGGAGCAAACTTGCTTATCATGGACGAGCCAACAAACCACTTAGACATGGAAAGTATTACAGCACTAAATGAAGGAATGAAAAAATTCAAAGGAAACATCTTATTCACATCGCATGACCATCAATTAACACAAACAGTAGCAAATAGGATTATAGACATTAAATTAGACAAAGTAGCAGATAGAGAAGTAACTTATAACGAATATTTAGGAATAGAATAGGAGAAAGAAATTGAATATTACAAAAATTATTGCAGAAGAATTACAAGTAAAGGAAAACCAAGTAGAAGAAACTATTAAACTAATTGATGATGGCAATACCATACCATTTATTGCACGTTATCGTAAAGAAGTAACCGGTGGGCTTTCAGATGAAATTTTAAGAACTTTAGGAGAACGACTTACATATTTAAGAAATTTAGAAACAAGAAAACAAGAAGTAGTAAATTCTATAGATGGACAAGGCAAATTAACAGACGAAATTGTAATTGCATTAGAAACAGCCCAAACCTTAGCAGAAGTAGAAGATATTTACAGGCCATATAAGCAAAAGAAAAGAACAAGAGCAACCATTGCCAAAGAAAAAGGGCTAGAGCCTCTGGCAGATATTATCTATATGCAAAAAGAAAAAACACCAATTGAAGAACTTGCAAAAAACTATATTAACCAAGAAAAAGAAGTAAATACACAAGAAGAAGCAATAGCAGGAGCGCTTGATATTATTGCCGAAAATATTTCGGACAATGCAAAATACCGCAAGCAAATTAAAAGACTTACATATAGAGAAGGAATTATTGAAACAAGAGCAACAAAACCAGACGAAAAGTCAAATTATGAAATGTATTATGAATTTAGTGAAAAAGTAAATCGTCTTCCAAGCCATAGAATTTTAGCCATAAACCGTGGAGAAAAAGAAGAATTTCTAAAAGTAAAAATGGAAAAGCCAGAAGAACAAATATTAAACACAATAGAAAAAGATATTTTGCAAGGCGAAAATCAATTTACTTCATATCTAAAAGAAACTATTTTAGATAGCTGGAAAAGATTAATTGAACCATCAATTGAAAGGGAAATTCGTTCTGATTTAACTGAGAAAGCAGAAGAACAAGCCATCAAAGTATTTGGACAAAATGCAAAACAATTATTGTTGGGAGCACCTCTAAAAGGCTTAACAGTAATTGGTTTTGACCCAGCCTACAGAACTGGTTGTAAAATAGCCGTAATTGACGAAACAGGTAAATTATTAGACACGACTACAATTTACCCAACAGAGCCACAAAATGATGTAGAGGGAGCAAAGAAAACTCTAATAAATCTAATTGACAAATACAATGTTGATATGTTTGCCATTGGCAACGGAACAGCATCTAGAGAATCTGAATTATTTGTAGCTGATGTTATAAAAGAAGTAAAAGAAAAATACCAAAAAGAAGTACATTATGCAATTGTATCAGAAGCGGGAGCTTCCGTTTACTCTGCATCAAAACTTGCAACAGAAGAATATCCAGACATCAATGTTTCTTTAAGAGGTGCCATTTCTATTGCAAGAAGATTGCAAGACCCATTAGCAGAATTGGTAAAAATAGAGCCAAAAGCAATAGGAGTAGGGCAATATCAACACGATGTTGACCAAAAGAAATTAGGAGATAGCTTAACAGGGGTAGTAGAAGATGCCGTAAATAAAGTAGGAGTTGATGTAAACACTGCAACACCATCTTTACTTTCTTACGTTTCTGGAATTAACAAAACTATTGCAAATAACATTGTAAAATATCGTGATGAAAACGGAAAATTAAAAGAAAGAAAAGAACTTTTAAAAGTACCAAAACTAGGAAAAGTAGCTTATGAGCAATGTGCAGGATTTATGCGTGTATTTGATGGCAAAAATCCACTAGAAATTACTTCTGTTCACCCAGAAAGTTATGAAGTAGCAGAAAAATTATTAAAATCCATTGGTTTTGAGCCAAAAGATTTACTAAATAAAGACTCTTTATTAGAAATAAGAACAAAACTTCAAGCTGTATCTATTCCAAAAGTAGCAAAAGAATTACAAGTAGGAGAAATGACACTAAAAGATATTATAGAAGAATTATCAAAACCAGGTAGAGACCCAAGAGAAGAAATGCCAAAGCCAGTATTAAGAAGTGACGTACTAAAGTTTGAAGATTTAAGAGAAGGACAAATTCTAACTGGAACAGTACGTAATGTCATTGACTTTGGAGCTTTTGTAGATGTTGGTGTAAAACATGATGGCTTAGTACATATTTCTGAAATGAGTGAAAAATTTGTAAAAAACCCTTCAGATATAGTATCGGTAGGCGACATTATAAAAGTAAAAGTAATTGCTATCGACCAAGAAAGACAAAAAGTAAAATTAAGCATGAAAATTTAGATGGAAATTTTAGGGACGGGGGTTAAAATTTCCAAATTGTGTATAATATATATAAAAAAGGTTTTGGAATTTAATTTCCAAAACCTTTTTATGTTTTAAAATCATTTTTTTAAAATTATTCATTTCTTGCTTTAATTATAAGATATACATAGTTGTGAAAAACTAATCATTTTAAAACTATTATTCTTCTGTTTTCTTTTCTTTTAATGCTTCATAGAAGCAAATCATAGCAACTTGCATATAAGGAACAAGCCATAAAACACCAATGTATAAGGTAAAGACAGTTAAAATAGCCCAACCGATAAAAGAAAGTTGCAATAATACATAATTTCCTCTATTGCGGGTCATTAACTTTTTACTTTCTTCTACAACTTCTTTTGCTTCCATAGTTTCGTTATCATAAGCAATCATATAAGTAAGAGCATAAGATAAAGTAGAAACCAATAAATAAACAAAAGCAGCAATAGCTAATATTATTCCTACTAAGCTAATAATAACAGTTGCAGTAGAAGCTTCTGATAAAATAGAAGTAGCTACTGAAAAAGAAATTGCAAAGCCAAGTACAAAAATAGCAAGAACATAAAGTAAAATAGGAAGCCATAATTTTAATAACATATTTCCTGCTAATTTCCAACTACGAGCGAAGTTAGAAAATCCTAAAGTAAAGAAATCATAGCATTTTACTTCTTCACCTCTTTTTAATTTCATAAAAGAAATAATTAGCCCATAAGCAATAGGAATAGAAATAATTAAGGTAGCAATGCTAATTACAAAATTTAAAGCCGCAATATTTTCTACTAATTTACTAATATAGCTAAGTACAAAATCAAATGCAAAATAAACTAAAGTAATTAAAACTCCTTTTTGCCATTTACCACTTAAGGCTTCTCTTGCTTGTTTTCTTATGTCAGATAATACCATAAATTAACCCCCTTTTTTTAAATTTTATTTTAACAAGAAAAATTAAATATATTTTTCTTGTATTTCTTTAATTTTATCATATTCATTATTTAGAATATCTAGAAATACTTTTGCAATATTTGGGTCAAATTGTGTACCAGAACATTTTTCAATTTCTGCCCTTACAATGTCTAAAGATAAAGGATCACGATATGACCTTTTTGAAGTCATTGCATCAAAAGTATCGGCAACGGCTGCAATACGTGCCATGAAAGGAATTTCTTCTCCTTTTAATCTTCCAGGGTAACCAGTACCATCAAATTTTTCATGATGATGTTTTACAATAGGAAGCATATCTTTAAAAATCGTTGCATTTTGCAAAATATGTGCACCAATAGTAGGATGATTCTTAATTTGAGAATATTCATCATCCGTAAGTTTAGCTTCTTTTAAAAGAATGGCATCTGGAATTCCAATTTTTCCAATATCGTGGAATAAACCGCCAATACGAAGGACTCTTAATTCTTGTTCTGATAGACCTAATTTTTCACCAATTAAAACAGAATATTCAGAAACTCTATCCGAATGGCCTCTAGTATAAGGGTCTTTTGCCTCTACTGTATAACGTAATACTTCTACGCTTTCTAAATAAGCCTTTTCTAATTGTTCATAAGTATCTGATAACTCACCATTAATACGTTTGATTTCATTCATTTGGCGAATAGATTTAATGCCAGATTCAATTAATAATAATAATTGGTCAAATTTATCACTTTTTTCACAATATCCTTGGATATCAAGTCTACGTATAGTATCTAATGGAGGAGCTAAATCTTTGTGACCAGTTAGCAACAAAATATATAAATCTTTATCAAATTTTCTAATTTCTTCTACTACTTCATCCCCATGAACAGGAGTCATAATGAAGTCTAGAATCATCATATCAAAATGCTCATTTTTTACACGCTCAATTGCTTCCATAGGGTCTGTTACACCAGTAAAATTATAACCAGAACGTCTTAAAAAGATAGAAAGAGAATCTACAATTCCCATTTCATCATCTACGGCAATAATCTTATAACCATTGGATTCAATGCCTTGCATTCCTTTTCTCATAAAAAATTCCATTCCTTTCTCGCTTCGCTCACAAGGCACACATAGGTATGAAAGCTTTGAGTTTGAAGCATTT
>CANRLO010000093.1 GCA_947631495.1 uncultured Clostridia bacterium | reverse complement strand
TCTATCATATAAATATTATACTTTAAAAAAAGAAAATAAGCAATTGTATTAATAAAGTAAGCTTATTTTATATGAAAGAATGTGATAATGAAAAGAGCCTTCGTATTTTTACATACAAAGGCTCTTTTTGTAGAGATGTTAATCTACCGTTACATCTTCTGATTGTACTGCGCAATATTCAATTTTCACGTTGATCTTTCCAATTTTCTCAAGAAATAATATTTTTTCAGCGTTGGAAAGTTCCTCAAACATTTTCAGACAGGCGCTAACATTATCAGTGTCCGCATCATTATCGACTTTGCTTATATCAGGTATTCTCAGTATGTTTTCCAATTCGATTAAGTTAGAGTTCTTTTTGCCATACCCATTACAATCATTGAAAAGCCGATTTTTCAATGAATAGAAAGGTGCATTTTCAGCATTCAAAATAGGTTTTAACTGCACATATGGAATGTTTAATTTGCGGGCAATGTCTCTGTAGACATTTTCCACAAACACATTCACATCTGTTTCACCAACAAAACGATCTCCTATCCAGTTTTCAATGCTTGCAGACAATTCTGACCAATCTGTGACCTGCTTCCACGGCAAACTCATTACATCTTTTGCTTCCATAATAGTCCTCCTTAAATTTTGTTGTTTGGATTTTAATTGCTATTACTAAAAAGTTCGAGGAAAACCTCGCACTATTCAGTGCATTGGAATAAATGATAAAGTGTATTAACTATGTTATATTATACTATAATTTAAAAGAATTTGCAAATTTTAAGTGATTTATTGGTTGTTATATAAAGATGATATTTAGTCTAGTCAAACATCAATTGTATATATAATTGATGAACTCTCCGTTAGAAGCCCAACTAGACATACTTTACAAAACAAAGTTTTGAAAGTGTCATAGTGGGTTACATACTTTCTCGTAAGAAAGTTATGTAACTGCTCCATTTGGTTGCTTATTAGACACATACTGAAAGGAAAATATTTAAAAAACGAAACCTATTATTTAGTGTACTTAACTAATGCATTCTCCCCTATAAGTTTTGAACAACAGTACAAAACTCGGGGGATGATGTGTTACATACTGAAAATAAAACTAAAAAATACCATTCTTTTTCAGAATGGTATTTTTTCTATCCGTTCTATTAGTTCGAACAGATACGTCGTTGGTGCAGATGGCCGGAATCGAACCGGCACGGTTTATTCAACCGCAGGATTTTAAGTCCTGTGCGTCTGCCAGTTCCGCCACATCTGCATATATTTCAGTTTGTGCAAATTTAGCTACACATACTGACGTTGTAACTCAGACTACGTCTTCGAACAACCTCAGCAAGTTCCGCCACATCTGCATATAATAATGAAATAATTAATGTACGTAAATAACTGACAAGACTTATTATAATACCAAAAAAAGTAGTTTGTCAATACAGAAAACTAAAAAATTATAAAAAAATTTAAAAATTAGAATAAAAATGCATAAAAAGAGAAAAAATGAGAACAAGGAAGAAGGATTATAAAAATAGAAATCGAATATTTATGTTAAGTGCCAAATAATTGTAAAAGATTGGCAAAAACACAAAAGATAAATATTAACATAGAAGTAAATAATTAAAAAACACATAAAAACCAATAATAAACAAAGTATAAATAGATAGAATAAAAATGAAATAATTAAAAGAAATATAAAATTTAGTAATATTTTTCCAATTTCCGCCATAGCGGACTAATTCTGTGTTTAAATAAGAAAAAATATAGCGAGGCTTTGGTGAGGAAACAAATGTATATTGAAATATTATTAAAACAAGTGAGGCAGAGAAAAAAAGTAACCTTAAATCGATTGTCTGAAAAAAGTGGAATATCAAAAACACATATCAATGATATAGAAAATAATATTAAAGGACCAAGTTTATTTGTTATGATACGTCTAGCAAAAGCATTAGATGTAGAAATAACGGAATTATATAAGGTAAAATGGTAATGCAATCAAATAATTTATACAATGAAAGCATAGAAGCTTTAATACAATATATGAGAGAACATGATGAAAACCCAAATGAAAAAAGTTGGAATCATTATGCTATTAACAAAAAATATTTATCCAGTAAAACAATAGGTTACTTATCTGGAATGGGATTTAACACTCTTTGCAGGAAAAAAAGAAAATTAATTAATAAAGAAAAGAAAAATAAAGTGGATAACAATTAAAAAATAATAAATTTTCACTATTTTTTCATCATACAAAAAATACTATAAACAAAGACACTATAGAAACAATATTTTATTTAAATTGTTTCTATGGTGCCTTTATTTTGTTAATAAAAAACTAAAAAATAACAGTGTAGAAAAATAGAAAAATTTAACAAAATTTGTAATATCTATGGACTTTTTAGAAAAAATAACCTAAAATAAATAAGAAATAAAAGGAGGATAAAATATGAATATATGGCATGATATTAATCCAGAAAGAATAAAAAAAGATGATTTTGTTGCAGTAATAGAAATATCAAAAGGAGGAAGAAATAAATACGAATTAGACAAGGAAACAGGAATGCTTAAATTAGACCGTGTACTTTACACTTCTACACATTATCCAGCAAACTATGGCTTTATTCCAAGAACTTATGCAGGAGATAATGACCCATTAGACGTATTAGTACTTTGCCAAGAAAAAATAATTTCTTTAGCTTTAGTAGAAGTATATCCAATTGGTGTTTTAAAAATGATAGATGGAGACGAATATGACGAAAAAATCATAGCAATAGCAAAAAAAGACCCATTTTTAAATGTTTACAAAGATATTAGTGAAGTACCAAATCATATATCAGCAGAAATTATGCACTTTTTTGAAGTTTATAAACAATTAGAAGGAAAACAGACTAGTGTTGATAAAATGATGGGAAGAGAAGAAGCAGAAAGAATTATTCAAGAATCTATTGAAAATTATGATAAAAAATTTAAAGAAAGGGATTAATCAATTAAATAGATTAATATTTCTATATAATTGATTATACGAGAAAAAGATGATTGAAAGAATGTTGTTTTATGTAGTATCATTGGGACTATTTCTATTTTTATTTTTTCGTATGATACAAAAAAATGATACTAACTATTTATATGTATTAACATTGCAAGCATTAGGAATTGCCATTAGTTTTATTGCACTTATGCTTAGAATAAAACTATCATTAGTGTTTTTAATTTTAACTTATATTTTCTCTATTATATTACCAATTTTGGTTATATTAGTAGAAAGAAAAGGAATTACTTTAACAGAGGCAATTTTTATATCAATTGCTACATTTTACGCTAAAATAGGAATGGAACAAAAGGCAAAAGAAGTACTACTAAAATTAGTAGAAAAAGTACCAAATAGTTTTTATGCTCATAAAAGCTTAGCAGAAGTGTATGAAAAAGAAAATGAGCTTGAAATAGCAACAGAGGAATATATAAGAGCTTCAAATATTAGACCAAATGATGATAACATACAATATAAAATAGCAGATTTATTTCACCAATGCGGAAAACAAGATGGTGCTACGAAAATTTTACAAGAGTTATTAAAAAAGAAACCAGAATGGGAAGACGCTTCTCTTTTATTAGGAGATATTTTACAAGAACAAGAAAAATTTAAAGAGGCAGTAAGTGTGTATTTAGATGCTATTCAATACCACCCAGAAAACTACAATTTATACTATAATTTAGGAATGGTTTATACAAGATTAAATGATTTTCAAAATGCAAAAGAATATTATGAAAAAGCAGCTGAATTAAACTCTTTATTATACCATGCAAAATACAATTTAGGACAAATTGCACTTTTATATAATGAAATAGAAGAAGCAGAACAATATTTTATTGAATGCTTGCAAGATGAAGAACTAGAAGAAGATGCTTACTATTATTTAGCTTATATTGCCATGTTAAAAGGAGAAGAAGAAAAAGCAATTCAATACTTAAATGCAGCTGTAGATGAAAATCCTGAAATATATGATAGAATTAGAAAAGAACTAATCTTCCAAATTATTTTTAATAAAGTAGATAAACCTAATAAAAATAGAACAGAACATAAACGTCCAAAAATAAAACCAAAGAAAAAAGAAATAGAAACTATGAAACATTTAAAACGTACTTTTGAATTAGTAGGAAATTTAAATAACAATGATATAAAGGCAATGAAACTTATTCAAAATAAACGAAAAGAAGAAAAAGAAAAGGAAAATGAAAGAGAATAATCAAAAAAAAGCTAGAATACAATTATAAAAAACAAAAAAGGAGCTGAATGATATGGTAAATAAAATTGCCATTTTAGGAGGAGACTTAAGAATTGTAAAGCTAGCAGAAATGTTAACAAAGGAAAACTTTTTAATAAAAACATATGCTTTAGAAAAAGCAGAGAATTTGAAAAATATATCAGAAATTTCGTTTTGTTCCTCTATAGAGGAAACAATTAAAGAAGCAGATTTAGTTATTGGTCCAATACCACTATCTAATAACAATCTTCAAATAAATACACCATTTAGCGAAAAGAAAATTCTATTAGATGAATTGTTAAAACATTTAAAAAATAAAATTTTTTTAGCAGGTAATGTAAAAGAAGAATATAAAAAAGAGGCAGAAAAACAAAATGTTCAAATCATAGATGTTTTGAAACGCGAGGAATTAGTGGTATTAAACACAATAGCAACGGCTGAAGGTGCTATTCAAATTGCAATGGAGGAAACAGATTACACCCTACATGGAAGCAATATTTTAGTATTGGGTTTTGGTAGAGTAGGAAAAACAGTAGCATACATGTTAAAAGGAATTGGTGCAAATGTCTATGTAGAAGCACGAAAACAAGAAGATATGGCATGGATTAAAATATATGGGTATCAAGCCATTTTATTAAATGAAATGCAAGAAAATTTAGAAAAATTTGATATTATAATAAATACAATACCTTCTATCATTCTAAAAGAAAAAGAATTAAGCAAATTGAAAAAAGAGTGTTTAATAATTGATTTAGCATCTTATCCTGGAGGAATTGAGCAAGAAGCGGCAAAAAAACTAGGAATTAAAACAATTTGGGCACTTGCTTTACCTGGAAAAGTAGCACCAGTTACTTCAGCAAAATTCATCAAGGATACAATTTTTCATATTACAAAAGAAATAGAAGAAAAAAATAAAATTTGAATTAAAATTAAAACATAGGAGGAAAGATAAATATGAATATTACACAAGCAATTATATTAGGAATTGTACAAGGATTAACAGAATTATTACCAA
>CANRLO010000092.1 GCA_947631495.1 uncultured Clostridia bacterium | reverse complement strand
ACAAAGCAAAAAGCAACTTAAAAAAAGTTGCTTTTTGCATACATTAGGAATTCTTTATAAAAGGTATTGACATTTATCTATTAATATTATCAAATAATAATTGAAAGGAATATTATATGAAAGAGTATATAACAGTAATTGGTGGAGGCTTAGCAGGTTGCGAAGCGGCTTACCAAATAGCAAAAGCAGGAATAAAAGTTAAATTATATGAGATGAAACCAGAAAAATATTCAAAAGCACATACAAATCAAAATCTAGCAGAAATAGTATGTAGCAACTCCTTTAAATCTAATTTACATACAAATGCTTGTGGACTACTAAAAGAAGAATTACGTATGTTAGATAGTATGCTTATAAAAATAGCAGATGAAACTAGTGTTCCTGCAGGACAAGCCTTAGCGGTAGATAGAGAAATATTTTCAGAAAAAGTAACCAAAACTTTAGAAAATATGGAAAATGTAGAAATAATAAGGCAAGAGGTAACTAACATAGAAAAATTATTGCAAGAAGGAATTGTAATAGTAGCAACAGGACCTTTAACATCAGATAATTTATCAAAACAAATTGCTAAACTAACTGGAAAAGAAAAACTTAGCTTTTATGATGCAGCAGCACCCATTATAGAAAAAGAAAGCATCAATTTTGATATTGCTTTTTTTGGAAATAGATACGACCAAGAAAGAGGAAAAGACGAAGAATTAGAAAATTGGAAACAAAGACTACAAGGGCAAGAAGCAAGTTATATTAATCTTCCAATGAACAAAGAGGAATATGAAATTTTTTGGCAAGAACTAATAAAAGCAGAAATAGTAGAATTACATGAATTTGAAAAGAAAGAAATCTTTGAAGGATGTATGCCTATTGAAGTAATGGCAAAAAGAGGGCAAGACACATTAAGATTTGGTCCTTTAAAACCAGTAGGCTTTACAGATTTAAGAACAGGAAAAAGACCATATGCTGTTGTTCAACTAAGGCAAGACAACCAAGAAGGAAGTTTATACAATATGGTAGGTTTTCAAACTAATTTAAAATTTGGTGAACAAAAAAGAGTTTTTTCACTTATTCCAGGATTAGAACAAGCCGAATTCATGAAATATGGAGTAATGCATCGCAATACCTTTATCAATTCACCAGAATTATTAGATGCAACATATCAAATGAAAGAAATACCAAATTTATACTTTGCAGGGCAAATAACAGGAGTAGAAGGATATGTAGAATCAATTAGTTCTGGCATGGTAGCAGCAATAAATGCTATCAAGCAAATAAAAAATATGCCAAAAGTAGTATTTCCAAAAGAAACCATGATAGGAGCTTTAGCAGATTATATTTCTACACCAAAAGAAAACTTTGAACCTATGAATGCAAACTTTGGAATATTACCATCATTGCTAGAGAAAATTAAAGATAAAAAAATAAAATATAATAAATTAGCAGATATAGCCATTCAAAAGCTAAAAGCAGTTATACATTAAAAATAACTGCTTTTCCCTGAAAAATATTACAAAAATATATCAAAAATAATAAATTTGTATAATATTTTTAAAATTTTACATAATATGGTTGCAATTTATGTCATTTTATGGTAAAATAAAAAAAGGTTATCAAAAGAGAAAGGAGAAAACGATAATATGAATAAGGATATTATTGAATTTGAAGATTATGGAATAACAATAGACACAAATGAAATCAAAAATATGAGCCGAGAAGAATTACTAAAATGTAAAGCAAAAATTAAAGAAATAGAAGAAATATTAGATAAGAAGAAAATGTAAAGAAGGGGAAAATAATGAAAATATTAGAAAAAGTAAGTAAATTTTTTGAATATGTAAAAAAAGGCATGACTTATGATATTGATGATTATGAAGAAAATTTTGAAATGGAAGAACAAAAACAAAAGTTAGAAAAAGAACAAAAAATAAGAAATGAAATGCCTAGTTTATTAGAAAAATTAGAAAATTTAAAAAAACAACTTGAAAACGAAGAATTAACACCATTTAAAAGATTCATTCTTCAAATAAAATTATCTGCTTTGGAAACAAAAATAGATAAACGATTAGCTTATTTAGAAATAGAAGATATCAAAAAATTTTATACAGAAGCAAAGGAAAATATTCAAGGAGAATACAATACTACCTTTGAAATATTAAATGAAGAATATGAACAAATTTTTGACAAAAAATATGATTTAGAAAGACAAATTGAATCATTATCTGGTAATATTCAAGAAAGAAAAAGAACATATGAACAAATTAATAAAAGCACAGAAAACAGACTTAATACATATCAATATCGTGTAGCACCAAAACATTTAGAAGAATTAGAAGAAGTGCAAAAACAATTAGAAGAAGTAATAAAAGAACAAGAAGAGCAAGAAAGAAAAATTAGACAAGTACAGGAAGAATTAGAAAATAGACAAAAAGAAATAGATGAAAACAAAGAAAATGAATTAAAGAAATATAATCTAATAGCAATTCAATGGAATTCAATAAAAACATTATTTAATCGTATAAAAAATAATGTAAAAGAATTTTGGAATAATAAAAAAATAGAACGAGAAGCAGTTAAAAAAGCTAAAGAAGAAAGCAAAGCAAACGTTAGAAAAACAATGGCAGAATCTGACACTAAAGAAAATGATGAGAAAATGAAAAAATTTAAAGAACAATTGAAATATTACGAAGTAATTGAAGAAAACAGACCACAAGAAGAAAACGAACAAGTAGTAGAAGAAAATGAAATACAAGAAGAAAACGAACAAGTAGTAGAAGAAAATGAAATACAAGAAGAAAACGAACAAGTAGTAGAAGAAAATGAAATACAAGAAGAAAACGAACAAGTAGTAGAAGAAAATGTACTACAAGAAGAAAATGGACAAGTAGTAGAAGAAAATGAATCACAAGAGGAAACACAGGAAATAGAAGAAAAGCAAGAACAAATAGATGAAAACAAAGAAGAAACGGTAATCAGTCCAATTTTAGAAGAATTTATAGAAGAATTATCAAAAAGAGAAGAAGCTGAGTTAGGCGAAGTTGAGTTAGACGAATTCAAAGGAGAATTTGCACAAAAAATTCTTATGGGAGACAATCCTTATAACGAATATGAAAGAAAAATTGGAGTTGAACAAATAGAACTTTATTTGCAAGGAAGAGACATAAGAGTGCCAGAAGAAATAGATGAAAAAGAAATTGCAGAAAAACAAGCAAACATAAAAGGAAAAGAAAAAGCAAGCGAATTAATGAAAGAAAGACAAGAAAGAGCAAAAAACGGATATAAATATGAAAACAATAACTATGTTCCAATTGATACAAAAGGAGAATCAGATGAAGAAATTGGCCGCTAACTATTGACTTTTCTTTTAAAAAATGATAAAATAATAACCGCTAATGTAAATTGCCAGAAAGTGGCATTTCCGTAGCGGTTTTATTTTGTAAGAAAGCAAAATAAAAACAACAAATAAGGAGGTGAAATTTAAGTGCCAACAATTAATCAATTAGTAAGAAAAGGAAGACAAACTGCTACTACAAAATCTACATCACCAGCTCTTCAACATGGTTACAACTCAATGAAAAAAAGAACAACAGATAAAAGATCACCACAAAAAAGAGGTGTATGTACAGTAGTAAAAACAGTAACCCCTAAGAAACCAAACTCTGCTTTAAGAAAAGTAGCCAGAGTTAGACTTTCTAATGGTTATGAAGTAACTTCTTATATTCCTGGAATTGGACATAACCTACAAGAGCATAGCGTTGTTCTAATTAGAGGTGGAAGGGTAAAAGATTTACCTGGTGTTCGTTACCACATTATAAGAGGAACCTTAGATACAGCTGGTGTAAAAGATAGAATGCAAGCTAGATCTAAGTATGGAGCTAAAAAACCTAAAAAATAATCTTGAAAATTATAATTTTGCTTCTAATTTTTAAGATGCAACGGTTTTTAAACTAAATTAGTGCGCTATAACTTACTAATTTAAGGGACTTAAATTTAGAATAGATATATGCGCTATACTAGAAAAATTCGAGAAGAAATAAATAGTATTGAATTTTTCAAGAGTACCAAAAATACTTAAAAAATTTTTAAGTAATATTATTAAAGGAGGGAAGAATAGTGCCAAGAAGAGGATTTATCGCAAAAAGAGATGTAATAGCAGATCCAGTATACAATAGCAAACTTGTTACAAAATTAATTAACAATGTTATGCTAGATGGTAAAAAAACAGTAGCTCAAAAAATCGTATATGATGCATTTGATATCATTAAAGAAAAAGAGCAAAAAGATCCGCTAGAAGTATTTGAAGAAGCACTTAATAATGTAATGCCAGTACTTGAAGTAAAGGCAAGACGTGTAGGAGGTGCTACTTACCAAGTACCACTAGAAATCAGACCAGAAAGAAGACAAACTTTAGGGTTAAGATGGCTAGTAACTTATGCTAGAAACAGACATGAAAAAACAATGGCTGACAAACTAGCAGCTGAAATCTTAGATGCAATCGCTGGAAACGGTGGAGCATTCAAGAAGAAAGAAGACATGCATAGAATGGCAGAAGCAAACAAAGCTTTCGCACACTATAAATGGTAGAATAATATTAGGGAGAATACATAAAAACCTGACATCACTAATTCACAAGGGGAGGGAACACACCTTAGCCCAAGTGGAAGTGACAAAAGGGTAAGATGTGTCCCCTGTCAAATAAAAAAGAAGGAGGAAACAACCAAATGGCTGGAAGAGAGTTTTCTTTAGAGAAAACAAGAAATATAGGAATCATGGCCCATATTGATGCCGGAAAAACAACTACAACCGAAAGAATTCTATTCTATACAGGTAGAACTCATAAAATCGGAGAGGTTCACGAAGGTGAAGCAACTATGGACTGGATGGTTCAAGAACAAGAAAGAGGTATTACAATTACTTCTGCCGCAACTACTTGTAAATGGCTTGACCACAGAATCAATATTATTGATACCCCAGGTCACGTTGACTTCACTGTAGAAGTAGAAAGATCTTTAAGAGTATTAGATGGTTCTGTACTAGTTTTAGCAGCAAAAAGTGGTGTGCAACCACAATCTGAAACAGTATGGAGACAAGCTGATAAGTACAAAGTACCAAGAATGGCATATGTTAATAAAATGGATATGGTTGGAGCAGATTTTTACGGATGCGTTGAGCAAATGAAAGAAAGACTAAAAGCAAACGCAGTTCCAATCGAATTACCAATAGGTGCAGAAGACAATTTCCAAGGAATTGTAGACCTAGTAAAAATGAAAGCATTTATTCATAAAGATGATTTAGGAAAAGACATTGAAGAATGTGAAATCCCTGCAGATTTAAAGGAAAGTGCTGAAAAATATAGAGCAGAAATGGTAGAAGCAGCAGCAGAGCAAGACGATGAATTAATGATGAAATACTTAGACGGAGGAGAATTAACAGAAGACGAAATCAGACTTGGTCTAAGAAAAGGAAC
>CANRLO010000091.1 GCA_947631495.1 uncultured Clostridia bacterium | reverse complement strand
GAACTATGACAATAAAATATCCATATTATCCATCTGATAGAACTAATAATGTGGTAGGTGCTTGGAATGCGTCATGGGCAATTTCAGAAAATTTTGCAGTAAATGAGGGGATTGTTGACGGCAGTAATACAAAAGAAATTCATTCAGGAAGTGGCATAGTTCATACGCTAACTCTTGAATCAGCAAAAAATAAGTTTGGAAAATCAACAGGACAATATTTTAATGGAGATACTATAGATATATGGGCAATTTCAGACGTAAGTGGTTTGAATTTCAAAAATTGGTCATATTCAGCAGGTTTAGTAAAAAACAGTTTAGTAGAAAATACAACTTATACTATGCCAAATTCTAATGCTACCGTTACGGCAAATTACAGTCCATTTGTTTCTCAACCGAAATTTACAAAGATTAATAGCTCAAGTGGAAACATAGATTATACTCTCAATGAAGGATTTACTGAAAGTGGACAAAGATTAGTTAAATCTGATGAAAGTGCTGAAGATGCATTTTCTAGTTATCACAATATTTTAAGTATACCCTATAAAATTGATAAGGGAACAGAAAATCATCAAGTACCTGCAGGAAAATACAAAATAGCTGTAAAACATGAAAGTAAATGGTATTATAGTGATATATTCACTGTTAATTATGATGAACAAATCCCTGATGACAACACAGAAAATAATACAAATAATAACACAGAAGATAATACAAATAATAACCCAGAAGATAATACAAATAATAACACAGAAAATAATACAAATAACAACACAGAAAATAATACTAATTTACCACAAACAGGAGAAGAAACTAATGCATTTGTTACTTGGCTTTCAACAGTTATTATTATTGGAATTTTCTGGTTAGGCTCTATGTTATTGATTGACCGAGAAAAGAAAAAGATGGCAAAAAGATAAATCCATAATTTAAAAGGGAGCAAACATAATGAGGGAAGATAAAAAACTAATATATTTTCTAGTTGCTTTAATTATTTTTTTATCAGTAATTTTGCTTATAAAAATAAAAAAAGAACCAAAATATGATCCTAAAGTATATGAAGACATATATAATGAATATGAAGATATTTTTGGAAAAGAAAATAACAAAAATAAAACAGATGAAAATAACACTAACACAACTTTTGCAGGGACAACACAAAGTAATATGAAACAAGGCAATGTCATTGGAAAAATAATTATACCAAAAATAGAAATAAGCTATCCCATTATAAAAGAAACAACAACAGAATACTTAAAAGTAGCTCCAACAAAGTATTGTGGTCCAGAAGTAAACGAGATACGGAAATTTAGTTATAGTAGGGCATAATTATAAAAATGGACAATTTTTTGGAAATTTAAAAAAATTAGAAAATGGGGATAATATAATCCTTCTATCGGCTAAAGGAAATGTACAAATGTATAAAGTATATGATAAGTACATAGTAAATGCAACTGATATGAGATGTACAAATCAAGAAACAAATGGTAAAATTGAATTAACATTAATTACTTGTGATAATGATAATACAAAAAGATTAGTAGTAAAATGCAGAGTATCAAATTAAAAATTATTAAATATTAAACCCAAAAAGGTTGCACGTTACAATTAAGGTTGCATTATATTTTGTAATAGTGCAACCTTATTAAAACTATTATATTACTGTATTTTAATTACATTGGTTGCACTATTTTTATAAAACAAAAGAGATGCCTTCTTCCATTGCATCTCTTTCTAACTATATGACTTTTGCAGAACTTTAGTCACTTTTTAAGCTACTTATATTGTACTACTAAAAAATAGGATTGTTAAATAATTTTAATGCAATTTTTTTATTGCTTGATTGTTTAGTAAACAGAAATAGGAGCACCTAAGTCAGATAACTCATTATATTTTCAGAATACATTGTCAAGTACCACTTTACATTATATAATATGGTATAATAGAAAAAATTTTACTAGAATTATATAGAAAAATATATTCTAATAGAAATAATATAGAAATTAAAAATGAAGCTCTATTAGTAACAACGTATGCAAAAATAAATCAAATGTGGTATCATATTCATAAAGAATGGAACTTATTATAGAAAAAAGAGAGGGATTAAAGCCTGTGTTAAGAACAATTAAAGAAAACACCAGTAGTGAAATAGTTGAAAAGAAATCCAAATTTATTGGTGATTTATATTATGTGCAAACAGAGCAAGAAGCAGAAGAAATCATAAAGCAAGTAAAAAAGAAATATTATGATGCAAAACATCATTGCTTTGCTTATTCAATTATGACACAAAATGGAATTATAAATAAAATGTCAGATGACGGAGAACCAAGTGGAACAGCAGGAAGTCCAATGCTTTCTATTTTACAAAAACAAGAATTAGTAAATGTACTAGTTATTGTAACAAGATATTTTGGAGGTATTTTATTAGGAACAGGTGGGCTAGTAAGAGCATATTCAGAAGCAACCTTGCAAGCAATTCAAAAAGCTGAATTAGTAATAGAGCAAAGAGGTTACGAATTAGAACTTACTGTAGATTATCCAGAATTTGAAAAAATACAATATTATTGCAAAAAAAATGCGATTGCTATTGTTTCTATAGATTATGAAGAAAAAATAAAATGTAGATTAGAAGTAACAAAAGAAGAAAAAGAAAAAATTCTTAGTTTAAACGAAGAAGGAACACTAAAAATACAAAAATATACCCTTACAAAAGAAAAAAATATACGAAAAAATATTGAAATATGAACAAAAAATACAAAAATTTGAAAAAATTTCCAGAAAAGTATTGCAAAAAATTCTAAAACATATTATAATTCGAAATGTAAAATTTTTACAGAAAAAATATAAGTAGGGGGAAAACAAAAGTGAAAGAGAAAATAAGAGTTTTAATTGCAGACGACAATGTTGAGTTTGCTATGACATTACAAGGTTACTTAGAAAATGAAGAAGAAATGGAAGTAGTAGGTATGGCAAAAGATGGAAATGAAGCTTATGAACTTATTCTAGAAAAATTGCCAGATGTTGTATTATTAGATGTAATTATGCCACATTTAGATGGATTAGGAGTATTAGAAAAATTAAACACAGCGCAAATTAGTAAATTACCATTATGTATTATGCTATCTGCTGTAGGGCAAGACAAAATAACACAAAAAGCTATTAATTTAGGCGCAGAATACTACATTGTAAAACCATTTGATATTGAATTATTAATGAAAAGAATCAAAGAACTTAAGTATTATGAGCCAGGAACTGTAAAAGGAAATTTTGCAAGTAGAGAAATTAAACAACAATATATTGAAATTGCACCAGAAAGCAAAAAAGATGAAGGCAACTTAGAAGCACTTGTTACAAATGTTATTCATGAAGTAGGAGTGCCAGCACATATTAAAGGTTATCAATATTTAAGAGAAGCTATTATGATGGTTGTAAACGATATAGATATTATCAATCAAATTACAAAACAATTATATCCAGACATTGCAGAAAGATATAAAACAACTCCAAGTAGAGTAGAAAGAGCCATTCGTCATGCAATTGAAGTAGCATGGGGAAGAGGTCAAACAGATACAGTAGAAAGTATCTTTGGTTACACTGTATCAGCAGCAAAAGGAAAGCCAACCAATAGCGAGTTTATCGCAATGATTGCAGATAAATTACGTTTAGAATTAAAGAGTGCATAAAAAAGGAAAAATAGTCTAACAAGTTTAAGTTAGACTATTTTTGATATTTATAAATTTAATATTTCTTTTGCTCTTTTCACATCTTCTGAAGTAGCGGTTCTAAAGCCTTCTAAAGGATATGAACAACCCAAGTTTTCCCATTTAAATTTGCCTAAATCATGATAAGGTAGAATCTCTACTTTTTCTACACTATTTAAACTAGAAATAAAATCTTTTAATTGTAATAAATCTTGTTCATCATCTGTAATAGTAGGAACTAAGACTTGCCTAATCCACATAGGTTTATGAATTTCACTTAAATATTTGGCAAAAGCAAGTTCTTTTTTATTTGAAACACCGGTTAATTTTATGCATTTTTCATCATTAATACATTTAATATCAAGTAAAAATAAATCTGTTAGAGCAATTAACTTTTTAATATCTTCAGTAATATCTACACTTCCAGAAGTATCAATACAAGTATGAATTCCGTGCTCTTTTAATTTTGTAAATAATTCAATTAAAAAAGAAACTTGTAAAAGAGGTTCACCACCACTAATGGTAATTCCTCCGGTGAGGCATAATATAATTTTTATATTTTAAAATTCTTTCTAATACTTCATCTACAGAATATTCTGTTCCACCATGTAAATCCCAAGTATCTCTATTTTGACAGTACTGACATTTCAAAGCACAACCTTGCATAAAAATTACAAAACGAATTCCTGGACCATCTACTGCGCCTAAACTTTCAAAAGAATGAATTTTTCCTTTCATTACAATCTCCTTATAAAATAGTTGTATATAATAAATATAGGAAATGGGTAAACCACATCTACTTATTCTCATTCCCTATGTTAGTTAGTATAACATGTTAAACTATAAAAAGCAATATAAACAGAACAAAATTTTGCGATTTTTTTAAAAAATTTACAAAATTTTGTAACATAAAATATTTACTTATAACAATTGACTTTTTAATAGGAATATGCTAAAATTTATTTATTAATTTTTATTATCTTGTCAAGTACAAGTGTATATATGAAACTTAAAAACAATAATTTGTTATAAAAGGAGGAGCCATATGATTTGGTTAGCAGAAGAACAAAAATTAATAGGATGTGTACCTATGCTAAAGAAGGAGTACAGCGAAGAAGAAATACGGAAAATGAGTCAATATCATTGCTGTCAAGGATGGTCAGTTCTATCAAAATTAGTAATGAAAATTCAAGGAACTGGATTTAAATATGACGGTGAAGGTTTTTCTTCTTGTCAATATCGAGTTGAAGCTAAAAGATTAGTAGATGTTTGCTTTAATTTTGATTTTGAATGTTTCTGGTTTACAAGTGATTCAAGAATAAAAAAGTACCAGCATCAAATTTTTGATGTATTTAAAAATTTGACATTGTACAAAGTAGAAGAACATTCAGAAGATGAAGTAAAAGAAAACATCTTACGTGAAAAACAGATGCTTGAACAATGGGTTTCAAGCAGAACATTATCAGCTATTGATTTAGATGTTTCAACAACTATTAATGAAGCAAAAGAAAAATTTACGAGATTGACTAACCTGCAAAAAATGTTTGCAGATAATGGGTACAAGTTAACAAATGATTTATTTGCTGATGCTGACGAAGCGATAATGAAGCAAATCTATGAAGAGCGCAAGGTGGAGGAAACAGTTAACATGCCTACTTGTTAATAATCTATAAAAGATTGTTACAAGAAAAAGCATAACCAATAAAAGAAAGGTAAGATGAAAATTCATCTTGCCTTTCTTTTGTTTTTTAAAACTTTTCATGAATCGTTCTATTAATTACATCTAATTGTTGTTCTCTTGTTAATTTAATGAAGTTTACAGCATAGCCAGATACACGAATAGTTAATTG
>CANRLO010000090.1 GCA_947631495.1 uncultured Clostridia bacterium | reverse complement strand
TTAGAAATTCCAGAAGATAGCGTATGTAGAGTTACCTTTAATGAAATTACCAAAGAAACGGTGCAAGAGGCAATGAAACATCCTAGAAAGATAGACTTAGATGTAAAAGATGCACAACAAGCACGTCGTGTATTAGATAGAATTGTTGGCTACAAAATGAGTCCTGTACTTTGGAAAAAAGTAAAAAGAGGCTTATCAGCAGGTAGAGTGCAATCTGTAGCAGTAAAATTAATTGTAGATAGAGAAGAAGAAATCGAAAAATTTATTCCAGAAGAATATTGGAATATCTATGTTTCTTTATTACAGGGAGCATCAAAAGAAGTATTTGAAGCGCATTTTTATGGAAAAAATGGGAAAAAACAAGATATTCATACAAAGGAAGAAGTAGATATTATTTTAAAAGATATTGAAAAAGCAAAATTCATTGTAGATAATATCAAAAAAAGTGAGAAAAAAAGAACACCAGCACCACCATTTACAACCAGTACAATGCAACAAGAAGCTTCCAGAAAATTAGGTTTTACTCTAAAGAAAACTATGTCTGTAGCACAAGGGCTATATGAAGGAGTAAAAGTAGAGGAAAAAGGCACAGTTGGTTTAATTACTTACATGAGAACAGACTCTACTAGAATTTCAGAAGAAGCAAGAAGTGCTGCAAAAAAGCATATTATTAAAGAGTATGGGGAAAATTATTACGAAAATCGTTATTATAAAACAAATAAAGATGCACAAGACGCGCACGAAGCTATTAGACCAACTTACGTAGAGTTAGAACCAGAAAAAATAAAAGCTTCTTTAACATCAGACCAATACAAGTTATATAAACTAATTTATAATCGTTTTATTGCAAGCCAAATGGCTGCAGCTATTTTTAATACAGTAGCAGTTGATATTAAGGCAAATGACTATTTATTTAAAGCAAATGGTCAAACCTTAAAATTCAAAGGTTTTATGACTTTATATGTAGAATCAGATGATAGCAAAAAAGATGAAAATAAAAAAGAACAAGAAAATACTTTGCCAGAATTAAAAGAAAAAGAAGAATTAAAGAAGCAAAAAGTAGAGCCAAAACAAAGCTTTACAGAGCCACCACCAAGATATACAGAAGCAAGCTTAGTAAAGGCATTAGAAGAAAAAGGAATTGGAAGACCAAGTACCTATTCTCCAACTATTACTACTATTTTAGAAAGAAGATATGTTGAAAAAGAACAAAAACAATTACTGCCAACAGAACTTGGAAAAGTAGTTAATAATTTATTAGTAGAAAACTTTAGTGATATTATAAATGTAGAATTTACAGCCAAAATAGAAGAAGAATTTGACGAAGTAGCAGAAGGAAAAGAAGCATGGAAACAGGTTATTAGGGAATTTTATGCACCTTTTAAAGTAACTGTAGAAAAAGTAGAAAAAGAATTAGAACATGTTAAATTAGAAGAAGAAGTTTCAGATGTACCATGTGAAAAATGTGGTAGAATGATGGTTTATAAATATGGAAGATATGGAAAATTCTTAGCTTGCCCAGGATATCCAGAATGTAAAAATGCAAAACCAATTATAGAAACCATAGATGTACCATGTCCAGTTTGTGGAGGAAAGGTACAAGTTAGAAAAACAAAGAGAAAAAGAAATTATTATATTTGTGAAAATAATCCTCAAAGTTGCAATTATATCTCATGGAATAAACCAAAATTAGGAGAAAAGTGGGAGCCAGAGGAGAACGTTGCAGTTGAAACAAAGAAAAAAACTTCAAAAAAAACAACCAAAACTACCAAAAAAGCTAAAACGGTAAAAACATCAAAAACAAAACGAAAAGCAAATAAAAAATAATTTTAATTGGAAACTATTGACATTTGTGAAAAGGTAGAGTAAAATAAAATTATAAAAACTTAGAAATATTTTTCATGTCATTCAAAAAAAGAAAAACCACGAGTTGCACCTCGTGGTTTTTTCTTGTACTATGTATTGGAGCTAAATTCTTTAAGAATAAGATAAACTAACAATAACACAAGCAACTTAGAAATATCCTTCATTGACATCACCTCCTTTAAAAATACTCTCTAAACGAGGCAAAACAATTATATTATGTAAATATATAAAATACAAGAAAAATCGTAATACAGAAATCGACAAAAAAAGCTTCAAAAAATACCTTATAAAGCTTGTAAAAAATGCAAAAATGCGATATAATATATCACTAGAAAAAATGGGAGGTAAAACTCTAAAGGAAAGGGTAACAATGATAGTTAATCCAAGTATTTTAAATGAATTGCGTATATCAGCAGGACAAGCAAGGCAAGAAAAAGCAGAAAATTATGTTTTACAAAAGAGAATTAATATAAAAAAAGTAATTTATGAAAATGATAAAAATTTCGAAATCCGTTCCAAAGTAAAAGGACATGGAGAAATTTATGATGTTCATATGCAAGTTGTAGAAGGCGAAATAGAAGCTCTTAGTTGTACTTGTGAAGACTATTATACCCATTATGGAACTTGCAAACACATTTTAGCCACTCTTTTAGAATTTTCTCGTAATGAAAATTACATTCGTATATTTTCAGGAGAAACAGAAGAAAAGCAAAGCACTCTGGAAATGTACAAAAAGTATCAAAGACAAGAAGAAAAATACCGTAATTTCAAACAATTAATTCATGCTTTTTACCCAACACATGAAGAAGCACAACTAGAAAAGAAAAATAGAATTATACCTCATAGCATTAAAATAGAGCCAAAATTAATTTATAATTCTTATTTAAAAACTATGAAATTAGAAATCAAACTAGGAGACAAACAGTTATATAAACTAAAAAATTTCCCAGAATTCTATGATAGAATGCAAAAAAAGGAATATTATGCTTATGGTACGAAGTTAGCCTTTACACACGAAGAAGAAGCCTTTTCAGAAGAAAGCCTTCCACTTTTACACTATATTTTAAAATATGCAGAAATTATCAAATATGCCAATGAATCTACAAACCAATATAGTTATTTTGGAAGAACTATGGAGGATAGCTATATTACCATATCCAATAGTGGTATGGATGAGCTATTTGAAGTTTTGCAAGGACAGGAAGTTCTTTTCCAAAAAGATGGAAAAGAAGTATTAGTATTGTTTTTAAAAGGCGAGCCAAAAGTAAATTTTGAAATACAAGAAGAAGGAAAAAGAGAATATCGCTTACTTACTAATATAGATATTTATGACTATGACATCATCGAAGGTAAAGGTCATATATATTTTTATCAAGACAATATTCTATATCAATGCGAAGAAGAATTTAAGCAAAATACACTAAAACTATTGCAAGTATTTCGTAGTAACCTAACTAACCAAATTGTATTTCCAAAAGAAGAAGTAAGTCAGCTATTTTCACTTGTATTTCCAAAAGTAAAAGAGAAAATAGACATTGAATCAAACATTGAAGAAGAAGTCAAACAATATATTCCAAAAGAACTATATGTAAAACTTTATTTAGACTATAATGAAAAAAACTATATTACAGCAGATATAAAATTTATATATGGGGATAGGGAATTTAACCCTTTATTAGAGGAACCAAAAGACATTCCAAGAGACATTATAAAAGAAGACGAAGTTCTAGAAATGTTTAAACAATCTGGGTTCATGTTAGAAATAGAAAAAGCAAGGTTAATACTTGCAAAAGAAGATGATATTTACCAATTCTTAATGCAAGATATCGAAACGTACATGAAAAAATTTGAAGTGCTTGCAACAGATGAATTTAAACAAAAAGAAATAAAAGCACCTAAAATGGGAAACATTGGAGTACGTATTGAAAATAATCTATTAAATATTGATTTTTCTAATATCGATTTCGATTTAAGCGAGCTTAAAGAAATCATGGAAAAATATCATTTGAAGAAGAAATATCATCGTTTAAAAGATGGAAGCTTCATAGAGTTAGAACAAAATGAAACCATAGACTTTTTAGATAGCATAGCAAAAGGAATGGATATTTCATACAAAGAATTAGAAAAGGGAGAGTTAAAACTTCCTATCTATCGAAGTTTATATTTAGACCGTATTTTGGAAAATAACAAAATAGCAAGTGTTAGCAAAGATAGTAATTATCAAGAATTAATACATCAAGTGGAAGAAAAAGATTTTGTAAGTCCAATTATTTTGCCAAAGAACTTGAATGCTACTTTAAGAAATTATCAAAAAATAGGTTATGAATGGCTAAAAGTGTTAGATAGTTACCAGTTTGGTGGAATTTTAGCAGATGATATGGGACTTCGGAAAAACTATTCAATTATTAGCTGTTATCTTAGATTATGTGCAAACACAATCAGAACCAAAACCAACCATAGTAGTATGTCCAAGTTCATTAACACTAAATTGGAGAAATGAAATAGAAAAATTTACAAAAGACTTAAGTTGTCTTGTAGTTCGCGGAAATGCAGAAGAAAGAAGAAAGCAAATAGAAAGTCTATCTCAATATAATATCGTTATTACTTCTTATGATTTATTAAAGAGAGACATAGACATTTACAAAAAATGCAATTATGAATTTCAATATATTATTGCAGATGAAGCGCAGTACATTAAAAATAACAATACACAAAATGCAAAAGCAATAAAAGAATTAAAAGCAAGAACAAGATACGCATTAACAGGAACTCCAATTGAAAATTCTTTAGCAGAGCTATGGTCTATTTTTGATTTCATTATGCCAGGCTATTTGTTCAGTTATCATAAATTTAAAGAACTTTATGAAATGCCAATCGTAAGAGATGAAGACGAAATAGCAATGAAAAAATTAAAAATGTTAATTGAACCATTTATATTAAGAAGAATTAAAAAAGAAGTATTAACAGAATTACCAGATAAAACGATTACAGTATTAAATAATGAAATGGAAGAAGAACAACAGAAAATTTATTTATCTTATTTGCAGAGTGCAAAACAAGAGGCAATGAGTGAAATAAAAGCAAGCGGATTTGAAAAGAGTCAAATTAAAATTTTAGCATTGCTTATGAGATTAAGACAAATTTGTTGCCATCCATCTCTATTTTTAAGCAATTATAAAGGGGAAAGTAGTAAACTTTCTCAGTGCATGGAGGTAATGAAAGATGCTATTGCTTCTGGCCACAAAATTCTATTATTTTCAAGTTATACAGCAATGTTCCCTATAATTGAAGAAGAACTAAAAAAGGAAAATATTTTGTACTATAAATTAACAGGGCAAACCAAAGTAGGAGAAAGAATAAAGCTTGTTGATGAATTTAATGAAAACGAAAATATTAAAGTATTTCTTATTTCATTAAAGGCAGGAGGAACAGGATTAAACTTAATTGGAGCAGATATGGTAATTCATTATGACCCATGGTGGAATTTATCAGCAGAAAATCAAGCAACAGATAGAACTTACAGAATTGGACAAAAAAGAAATGTACAAGTATATAAATTAATTACGAAGAATTCAATTGAAGAAAAAATTTACGAATTACAAGAAAGAAAAGCAAAGTTAATAGATAATATGTTATCAACTAACGAAACTTTCTTAAACAAATTGTCCAAAGAAGAAATTATGGAACTATTTGAGTAAAACAAAGCAAAAAGCAACTTAAAAAAAGTTGCTTTTTGCATACATTAGGAATTCTTTATAAAAGGTATTGACATTTAT
>CANRLO010000089.1 GCA_947631495.1 uncultured Clostridia bacterium | reverse complement strand
TAGCTTACAATAATGATGGCACAGTAAATATAGAAAACTCAGAACTAAAAGGAAACCAATTTGTATGGATACCAGTAGAATTAAAAGATTATAAAAAAGAAGTTTGGAAAAATGGTGACCAAGAGTATAAAAATGTCGCATGGGAAACACAAACACATTCATCAGAGTTGGTACAAATTAGAAAATATGGTGGCTTTTATGTAGGAAGATACGAAGCAGGAACTAGTGCAATTACAATATCAACAGATACAACAACAGTAGATTTCTCGGCAGCAAATACAGCAAATAGTTGGATAAATGATAACTTTTCAATTAGAGATGGGCTAAGTAGCCGTACAATAAGTGGAAAAATAACTTCTAAAGCAGGAGAAGTACCATATTATCATGCAGATTATTTTACAGCTTTAAAACTATGCAATAACATGTATCAAACAGAATATGTGCAAAGCGGACTAGTAACAGGAACAATGTGGGATGTTATAATAAAATTTATAGCAGGTGATGAAACTTCAATAGTAACTACAGCAAGTACATGGGGAAATTACTATCAAGCAACTGATGATGTAATATTTACAGATGGTCAAGGAAGATATGCAACAGTAGATTCAAATAATGGTAATAATGAAGAATTTACTGTAGCAGATAATCAACATCATTATGGAATACGAACGACAGCAAGTACAGAAGGAGTAAAGAAAAAGAATTTATATGATATAGCAGGAAACTTATGGGAATGGACACAAGAAGCATCTTATCCTAATAATACAGTAGAAAACTACATGTTTCGCGGTGGTGGTTTCAACAGCGCTTATTCTAGTTACCCTGCGTGTTACCGTGGTAATGGTACTGTGACTAGCACTCACACACATATTGGCTTTCGCCCTGCACTTTTTATAATGTAGAATGAAAATATAATAACAAACGTCTCTAATAATAGAGGCGTTTTTATAATGAAAAATTATAAAAATATAATTTTACGTAAATAATTTAAATATAAAATTATACCTAATTTATAAATTTTTTAAAAAGTATTGACGTAAAAATAACATATTGGTAAAATGATTAAAACAGTAGCAACTTATAAACATAATATAAATAAAATAGTAAATAATAATGAAAAGTTTCTAAAAAATAAGAAAATAAAGAGATAAAGTTATGAAAATATAAAGATATAAAAAATATTATTTATAAATTATTATTTTAATATAAAACGGAGGAAACCAATGAAAAAAGTTCAAAAAGAAAAAAGAGGAAATATCAAAGGAATAACACTAATTTCCCTTGTAATTACAATAATTATATTAATCATATTAGCAGGAGTTAGTATAAATTTAGTAGTAGGTGAAAATGGCTTATTTACAAAAGCAAGAGAGGCAAGACAAAAGTTTTTAAATGCACAAGCAGAAGAGGAAGAAAGGTTAGCAGAATTAGAAATGCAAATTAAAGACAATGAAAACTTACCAGAAAATACAGAAAAAACACCAGCAGGAACAGAAGTAAAAGTACCAAGTAAATGGCTAACAACAACACCTGCATATGTAGAAACAGAAACAGGAGAAATAGTAAAAAGAGAAGTAGTAACATCAAATGTAAGAGCAATAGCAACAGGAAATGGAGAAGAAGTGCCAGTACCAAAAGGTTTTTATTATGTAGGAGGCACAATTGAAAGTGGAGTAGTAATATCAGATAATATAAAAGACCAAAATAAATATGCTGATTATAAACCAACTGAAGAAGTAAAAGAAGGAATACCAGCAGGAGTAGCTTACAATAATGATGGCACAGTAAATATAGAAAACTCAGAACTAAAAGGAAACCAATTTGTATGGATACCAGTAGAATTAAAAGATTATAAAAAAGAAGTTTGGAAAAATGGTGAAGAAGAGTATAAAAATGCAACATGGGAAACACAAGCACACTCATCAGAATTGGTACAAATAAAAAAATATGGTGGATTTTATGTAGGAAGATATGAAGCAGGAACAAGTGAAATAGAATTAACGGTTGATTCAATAAAAATAAATTTTTCAGAAGCTCATACAGCAAGTGGTTGGCGAAATACAGATTTTTCTATAAGAGATGACTTAAGTAACCATACAGCGACAGGAAAAATAACTTCTAAAGCAGGAGAAATACCATATTATCATTCAGATTATTTTACAGCTTTAAAACTATGCAATAACATGTATCAAACAGAATATGTACAAAGTGGATTAGTAACAGGAACAATGTGGGATGCTATTATGAAATTCATAGCAGGTGAGGACATCTCGATAGTAACTACAGCAAGTACATGGGGAAATTACAATGAAACAACTGATGGTGTGACATTTATAGATGGCCAAGGAAGATATGCTACAGTAGACTCAAGTACTGGTTCAATTACAACAGCATTTCAACCATCAGATGGAAGCCATTATTATGGAATAAGAACAACAGCAAGTACAGAAGGAGTAAAGCAAAAGAATTTATATGATATAGCAGGAAATCTATGGGAGTGGACACAAGAGGCAGCATATACTAATGACGGACTAGAGCGCTACATACTTCGTGGTGGTAGCTTCCACCACGTTTACTCTAGTAGCCCTGCGTGTTACCGTGTTAATCTTACTGCGGCTGACAATAGCACGAATCATGGCTTTCGTCCTGCACTTTATATCATGTAACACTAGACATTGGTAGCAATACTTTTAGATAATATTTTATTATAAAAAGAAAAAATGGAGGAAACCAATGAAAAAATTTAAACAAAGAAATATTAGAGAAATTAGAGTAATTTCTCTAGTTATAACAATAATTATATTAATCACCTTAGCTGGAATTAGTATAAATTTAGTGCTAGGAGAAAATGGATTATTTAATATAGCAAAACAAGAAGGAATAAACAATTTAGAAAAACAAATTGAAAAATTAAATAAAGGACTTCCAGAAAATACAAAAGAAACAGAAGCAGGAACAGAAGTAAAGATACCAAGCGAATGGATTACAACAACTTCAGGTTATATAGAAACGGAGAATGAAGGAATAGTAGAGAAAGTATTAGTAGCTTCAAATGTAAATGCAATAGCAACAGGAAATGGAGGAACAGTGCCAGTACCAAAAGAATTTTACTATGTAGGCGGAACAATAGAAAGTGGAGTAGTAATATCAGATAATAAAGATGACCAAAACAAATATGCAGGTCAAGCAAATGTACCGATAGGTGTAATATATAACGAAGATGGAACAGTAAGAACATATACAGACGAAGAATATAAAAATTTATCAAATGAAGAAAAACAAAAAGTTCTTTTAGGAAACCAATTCGTATGGATACCAGTAACAGAAAATGAATATAAAAAAGTAGATTGGAATAATGTAAATGGAAATGATTATGATAGTGCAACATGGGAAACACAAACACATTCATCAGAGTTGGTACAAATTAGAAAATATGGTGGCTTTTATGTAGGAAGATACGAAGCAGGAACTAGTGCAATTACAATATCAACAGATACAACAACAGTAGATTTCTCGGCAACAAATACAGCAGATAATTGGGCAAATAACGATTTTTCTATAAGAGATGGATTAAACCATACAGCAACAGGAAATATAACAAGTAAAGCAGGAGAAATACCATATTATCATGCAGACTATTTTACAGCATTAGAATTGAGTAATAGAATGTATCAAACAGATTATGTACAAAGTGGTTTAATAACAGGAACAATGTGGGATGCTATAATGAAATTCATAGCAGGTGATGAAACTTCAATAGTCACTACAGCAAGTACATGGGGAAATTATAATGAAGAAAATAGTAATATAATATATACATCAGGACAAGGAAGATATGCTACAGTAGATTCAAACAATGGTAGTAATGAAGCATTTACTGTAGCAGATAACCAACATCATTACGGAATACGAACTACAGCAAGCACAGAAGGAGTAAAGCAAAAGAATTTATATGATATAGCAGGAAACTTATGGGAATGGACACAAGAAGTAGCATATCCTAATAACACAGTAGAATATTACATGCTTCGTGGTGGTAGCTTCAACAACACTTCTTCTAGTAATCCTGCGTGCTACCGTGGTAACGGCACTGCGTCTTATACTCACACAATTGTCGGCTTCCGTCCTGTACTTTATATCATGTAACACTAGACATTGGTAGCAACACTTTTAGATAATATTTTATTATAAAAAGAAAAAATGGAGGAAACCAATGAAAAAATTTAGAAAAGGAAAACAAAGAGCTATAAAAGGAATTACATTAATTTCACTAGTTATAACAATAATTATATTAGTTATTTTAACTGGAATTAGTATTAATTTAATATCAAACAAAAATGGATTATTTAATATAGCGAAACAAGAAGGAATAAACAATTTAGAAAAACAAATTGAAAAATTAAATAAAGGACTTCCAAAAAATACGAAAGGAACAGAAGCAGGAACAGAAGTAAAGATACCAAGCGAATGGATTACAACAACTTCAGGTTATATAGAAACAGAGAATGAAGGAATAGTAGAAAAAGTATTAGTAGCCTCAACTGTAAATGCAATAGCAACAGGAAATGGAGAAACAGTACCAGTACCAAAAGGCTTCTACTATGTAGGAGGAACAATATCAAGTGGAGTAGTAATATCAGATAATGCAGATGACCAAAATAAATATGCGGGACAAACAGATGTGCCAGCAGGTGTAATATATAACGAAGATGGAACAGTAAAAACATATACAGATGAAGAATATAAAAATTTATCAAATGAAGAAAAACAAAAAGTTCTTTTAGGAAATCAATTCGTATGGATACCAATAACAGAAGAAAATTATAAAAAAATAGATTGGAATAAAGTAAGTGGAAATGATTATGATAATGCTACATGGGAAACACAAACACACTCGTCAGAATTGACACAAATCAGAAAATATGGTGGCTTTTATGTAGGAAGATACGAAGCAGGGACAAGTGAAATTACAATATCAACAGGTACAACAACAGTGGATTTTTCAGAAGCTCATACAGCAAGCACTTGGCAAAATACAGATTTTTCTATAAGAGATGAATTAAGCAACCATACAGCAACAGGAAATATAACAAGCAAAGCAGGGGAAATACCATATTATCATGCAGACTATTTTACAGCATTAGAATTAAGTAATAGAATGTATCAAACAGATTATGTACAAAGTGGTTTAATAACAGGGACAATGTGGGATGCTATAATTAAATTTATAGCAGGTGATGAAACTTCAATAGTCACTACAGCAAGTACATGGGGAAATTACAATGCAGCAACTGACGGTGTAATATTTACAACAGGACAAGGAAGATATGCTACAGTAGATTCAAATAATGGTAGTAATGAAGCATTTACTGTAGCAGATGACCAACATCACTATGGAATACGAACCACAGCAAGTACAGAAGGAGTAAAACAAAAAAATTTATATGATATAGCAGGAAATCTATGGGAATGGACACAAGAAGCAGCATATATTAATGATGGACTAGAACGCTACATGCGTCGTGGAGGTACCTTATGTAACGATTACTTTGCTACCCCTGCATGCCACCGTATTTGCAGCACTCCAGCTCCAACTAACACAGACAACGGCTTTCGCCCTGCACTTTTTATAATGTAGAATGAAAATATAATAACAAACGTCTCTAATAATAGAGGCGTTTTATAGTGTTAAAAATAATTAAGCATGTAATTAAAAAAATAGAGTTAAATAAATTAAAAACAGAAAACTTTTACCAATTCTTCAAAATGTCTTGACAGTTAACAATAATAAAGATAAAATAAATAAGGAAACAAAAATATATTTTCTAAGACAAAAATTAGAGTTATATATATTGTGTACATTGAAAATAAAATAGAAAGAGGTGTAAAATTATGGATATCATAATTAAT
>CANRLO010000088.1 GCA_947631495.1 uncultured Clostridia bacterium | reverse complement strand
TTGTTATTAAAATTCTTTGTTTAGGCAGAGAGATTTAAATAAATAAATAAAAAGAAAGGAAGATGAAATATGAAAAAAATATCAAAAACATTATTGATAAGCATATTACTATTTGCTATAGCTATTACTTTTGTAACACCAGTATTAGGTGCAGCAGGCGCAGGAGTAGATCCTTCTACTTATACAGGAAATCAATCTGTAACTACAACTAAAATTAATGAAGTAGGAAATAAAATAATAACAATTATTAGTACTATAGGATCAGTTGCATCAGTAATTGTGCTAATTGTATTAGGTATTAAATATATGATGGGAAGTGCCGAAGAAAAAGCAGAATACAAGAAAACAATGCTACCATACATAATTGGTGCTGTGTTAATATTTGCAGCTTCAACACTTGCCGGAGTTGTTTTCAACTTTGCAAATAGTCTATAGTCTCAAAAATAATGTAGATAAACAAAACATCAAAATATGGGGAGAATACTTTAGTATTCTCTCTTTTGTTCATATTATATTACGATTACATTACAAGCATATTAAATTTCTATTAAAATAATATTTTTTGCGCAAAAATATTACAATTTTGGCGTTTTTTTGATATAATAGTAGTAAGTGAAAATGGGAGGATTGAATATGGGTACATATTATATACCAAGAAACGTAAAAGGAGAAGGAAGAATACTATTTGTATTTTCTACAAAGGCTTTGATTTATACTGCTATAGGAGCAGCTATAGGAGGAGTATTCTACTTTGTATTAAATATACTTGGGCTAGGTATTATAGGTTTTTTTATAATCGCTCTTTTGGGACTAGCCGGATTTATTATAGGCACATTTAAGGTACCAAATACGTCTTATTTTAAATTTACACAAAAAACGGCAGGGCAGAATATTGATGATGTAATAAAACGTGCTATTAAATTTAAAATGAATAAAGCAAAGTATTATATTTATACAAAGGAGGAACACACAAATGAATAATTTAAATAATAGCCAATTAGCACATTTATTAATTTATCTTTTAATAGGATGTTTCATTTTATTATTCGCTTTAATTATAAGTTATATGATTATAAAAATTAAAAATAGAAAAGAAACTGACAAAGAGGTAAAAGATAACGATACTATTAATACAAAAACAAATACTACTTCAGACGGAAAAAAATCTATCTTTAATTTTATGGACTTTGATAAAATAGAAGATAATATGATTGTCCAAAAAGATGGTGTACGATATCTTATGGTAGTAGAATGCCAAGGAATAAATTATGATTTAATGTCAGGAGTAGAAAAAACAGGAGTAGAAGAGGGATTTATTCAGTTCTTGAACACTTTACGTTATCCCATTCAAATATATATGCAAACCAGATCAATCAATTTAGAAAGTAGTATTAATACCTATAAAGAAAGAATTACAAGTATCGAACAAAATTTATTTACAGAACAAGCTAGATATGAAGAAATGAAGGAATCAGGAGATTATTCAGATAAAGAGCTAGAAAAAGTATTTTATGAAATTACAAAGCTAAAAAATTTATATGAATATGGAAAAGATATTGTATATAATACGGAAAATATGAGCTTAAATAAAAATATTTTAAGTAAAAGTTATTATATTATAGTTTCTTATCATTCTTCTGAGTTGGGAAGTAATGAGTTTGATAAAGAAGAGATTAAAAATGTAGCATTTTCAGAATTATATACAAGAGCACAATCAATTATTAGGACATTATCTGTATGTTCTGTAAATGGTAAGATTCTTAATTCTAATGAGTTAGTGGAATTATTATATATGGCATACAATAGAGAAGGAGCGGAAGTATATGGATTGGATAAAGCATTAAAATCTGGATATGATGAATTATATTCAACAGCTCCAGACGTAATAGACAAAAAAATGAGAGAATTAGATAAAGAGATAGAAGAAAAAGCAATTGAAAAAGTCAATACAATAGTTTCAGAAGTACAAAATGAGAAACAACAAAAAATAAGAGATAAACAATTTAATACAGATTACTACGTTGATTTAATGGTAAAATCTATTTTAGAGCAAAATTCACAATATATAGGAGAAGATGTAGCACAAGAAGCAATTAATAGAATAAATAAGAACAAGGAAACAACAAAAGAAGAAGGGGGAGAGAAAAATGTTCAAAAAGCAAAAAAACCAGGAAGACCAAAGAAAATTACAAATGCAAAATAGAGAAAATCAGTCTTCACAAATTTTGAGAAAGAAAACTATTAAAGAATTAATAGCACCATCTGGAATTGACGTTTCTAATATAGACCATTTAGAAATCATTTCTAATGTAAAGAGATATGCTAGAAGCTTTTTCGTATCTAATCTTCCTAGAATGTGTACATTTCCAGAGTTATTTAGAGATTTATATTTTTTTGGAGATGTTAATACTTCTCTTTATATTGCACCAATTTCAGAAGCAGTGTCACAGAATGAATTAAATAGAGTTATTAATGAACTAGAAACTGAAAGAATTGTGGCAGCAGACAGAGGAAACATCAATAGAGAAAGTTCTTTAGCACAAAAAAGAGTGGAAGCAGAACAATTAAGAGATGAAATAGCAGCAGGATTTAATAAATTATTTAAGGCTTCGATTATATCTACATTATTTACTTATAGTTTAGAAGATTTAGAAAAATTAACCAAGTTATTAGCTACGGAAATGTCGAAATCTTTAGTAGATATTAGAAGTGCATGGGCAGTACAAGAAGATGCTTTCAAATCAAATTTGCCATTAATGGAGGACAAGCTTCAAAAAGTACATACTTTTGATAGAAGGTCTATGGCTACAGTATTTCCATTTACAGCTGCTGAAATAGGACACTCAACAGGTGTACCATTAGGATTTAATAAACAGACAGGAACTCCTATATTATTTGATAATTTTCATCCTTCACTTACAAATTATAATATGGTTATTTTTGCAAAATCTGGTGCTGGTAAATCTGTTACTATGAAAACATTGATATCTAGATCTTCTGTTTTAATGGATATTGAGAGTTTAGCATTAGATGCTGAAGGAGAATATTCTATTGTTGCAGAAAGTTTAGGTGGAATTAATGTAGTATTAAGCCCAAATTCTAAAACAATTATTAACCTTTTTGATATAGAACCAGAAACAATAAAAGATGAAATAACAGGAAGAGAAAGAATTGTATTAAATGTAGAAAACAAAGTAGAAGATGTTACACAAGCTTTACTAACAATGGCAAGGGGAAGTACAAGAAGTACAGAAGTAAATGAGCTTACTAAACAAATTATAGCTGAATCTGTAGCAGAAGAATATGCTGCCATTAAAATTACGAATAATCCAGAAAGCTTATATGAACAAAGCAATAATTTTGATCGACAAGAACGATTATACAGAACGAAAAAATTAATGCCTACTATTGGCTCTTGGTATAAAAGGATTATGAAAAAAGCACAAGAAAATGATAACTCTGATTATAAGTTTCACTATAGTTATTTACTAAAAGTTATGAAGCAATACATCAGAGAATATGATGGACAGATGGCATATTTTGATGGACAATCTACTTTTGAATTATTAGATGGAGCTCCATTTATTAATTTAGATATTTCCCAATTGGAAGAAAGATTTGCAAGACCATTAGCACAGCAAATATTACTTTCTTGGATTTGGGAGAAATATGTAAAAAAGAATAGTGAAGATAGAAGAAAAGCTAGAAAAAAGAGGGTACTTGTGGATGAGGCATGGATGTTATTACCTTATCCAGAAGCAGTAGATTTTTTAAATACAATGGCTAGACGTGCTAGAAAGAGGAATGTTTCTTTAGCGATTATTTCTCAAAGGTTTCAAGATTTTTATGAAAAACCAGAAGCACAAGCAGTTCTTACATCTTCTGACACAAAACTATTTTTAGCACAAGATAAATCAGAGATAGAATACTTAAAAGAAGTATTTAAGTTAAGTGAAGGAGAGGCAAATTTCTTAATCACATGCTTTAAAGGGGAAGGCTTACTAAAGGTAGGTGCAGATTCAGCAATACTTCAAATAACACCAACGAAAAAGGAATTTGAATTTGTTGAAACAAATTTAAATAAGTTAGTAAATCAGAGAAGAAATCAAAACTAATAAGGAGATAAAAATGAAAAATTTTAAAAATAGTACAGCAGGTAAGCTACTAACTTCTATTTTAATTGTTATATTGTTATTTAATTTTGCTTTTCCTACTTATAGTCAGGCAAGTATATATGGAGATTTATTTTCTCCTATAGCAAAATTACTTGTAGGTATTGGTGATGCAGTTTTAAATATGATACAAAAAGAAATTTTGGGATTTCCAGCTGTGGAAATAATTGAGAATGACAACGTGACATGGGATTGGTGGGATATCCCATTAACGTTTGCTAGTTTAGGTTTGCATGGAGCACTTAAACTTGGAGCAGATATTGGAGACTGGATTACGCGTCGTGATGGACTTAGTCTGTCAATTTACTATGGACCAGGAACCATATTTGCAGGCAAAATACCTTTATTTAGCATAGATTTTTTTAATGCAAATCCAGTAAGTCAAGAACAGGTGGAACAAGCAAAATCATCTGTGAATAATACATTTAAACAACTGATAGAAACAATTTTAAATAAAGCAGGAGAATTTAGAAATAGTAGTAATGATAAGGAAAAGGGATTTTATGAAGCAATTATAGAGGTTTTTCCAGAATTAGACGTTCAAGGAAGTATGGCGTATAGTGCTGAACAAATGTATGAAAAACGCAAAAGCGAAATTTTAGAGGCAATAGATGTGACGCAATATAGTGATAGAGAAAAATATTCATCATGTGGTAAAGCAATTATGGAATATAATCAATATAATATTTTTTCAACGGATTGGTATTCAAAAATAGAAAATTTAGATGGTGAAGTTCGTACACAATATGCCGAATATTCATCTCAACAAGAGGATGCTAGTAGTATAGCAGGTAATTTAAAGGTAAATATTGCTTCTTGGTATAAGGCTTTACAGACAATTGCTTTGGTACTACTACTTTCTATATTAATATACATAGGAATTAGAATTATCATTAGTAGTACAGCTCAAGAAAAAGCAAAATATAAAAGCATGATAAAGGATTGGCTATTTGCTATTATTCTCTTATTTGTTTTACATTATATTATGGTTGGAATTGTATCAATAACAAATGAATTGGTCAATATTTTCTCACAAGCTACACAAGACGGAGATGAAATGATGACTCAATTGAGACTTGATATATATAATGTACTTGAGGTAGATGAGGAAAATGGGTTACTAAATTTATTAGGCTATACTGTAATGTATATTATGATGATTTTTTATACAGTAATGTTTAGTATTAAATATCTAAAAAGGGTTATATACATGGCATTTTTAACTCTTATTGCTCCTGTAATATGTTTAACCTATCCATTAGATAAAATTAGTGATGGAAAATCACAAGCTTTTGATATGTGGTTTAAAGAATATTTATATAATGCATTAATACAAATATTACATTTAATTTTATATTTAATTTTAGTATCATCGGCAATAGATTTAGCAAAAGAGCATATTATTTATGCTTTAGTAGCTTTAGGATTTATTCTTCAAGGAGAGAAGATTTTAAAGCAAATGTTCGGATTCAATAAAGCACAAGGAGGAGCATTAAGTGGAGTTTTAACAGGGGCAGCAATGATGCAAGGATTAAATATGCTTTCTAGAAAAGCTATTCCAAGTAGAGAAACAGGAAATAATAAATCAAATCAATCAGCTGGTGGAAAGAATATAGATAAACCTAAAATGAATGAATTAGCAGCAGCAGCTTATTCTACGCCTAATGCAGACCAACAAGATGAAAGAAATAAAGATGAAACAGTACAACAAACTGATGGAAGTGGAAATGAAAATGGAAATGGAAATGGA
>CANRLO010000087.1 GCA_947631495.1 uncultured Clostridia bacterium | reverse complement strand
CTTTCGGAGATGTATTCTATCATAATTTAACTTAAATTTGCTTTTTTATAATGTCTACTCTATGGGGTGCATTTCAGGTTTTAATTGCTTTCTTTAATTCAATAATAATAGTAATATCACTAGAAGAAATATCTGTTATTTTTTCTAGATCATCTAATTGTATAGCAAGGATACTTTTTTCGTCGTTAAATCCTGCTTTAAATATTTTTTCAAGTAATTTTGTTACTTGATTAAAGTTATACTTAACCATTGTACTCAATCCTTTCAACCAATTCGCTTATAACAATAATTTGCTTATCAGTATTATTTCTACAAGTAACAAGAGTTAAAGTAGTTTTTTCTTTATTTCTAACAATGTTAGCAGTTCCTGTCTTTTCAATATCATAAATATTAACTATCTTATACTTATATTGAAAACCATCATAAACAACATAAATTTCATCATCAATTTTTAATTTTTCTACATTTTTAAAATAAGCAGTTCTTCCATTCCCAGAATGACCTGCTAATATAAAATTGCCATTTGCTACATCTGGATAAGTCGCCTCATTTAAAATTTGAATGTTTTTATTTACATTATTACAAGATGTACCTTTTTTGCACAATCCTTTTTCAACACCAATTTTTGGTATTTTAATAACTGCAACATATTCTACTTTAGATTCAGTTTTTGGTTCTTCTTTTTGTTCAGTAATATCTTCAATTTTATTAGTATCTATTTCTTTTTGTTCTTCATAAAATTCTTCAATTTTAAAATTTTCTTCCTTTTCTAAGCAAAAATTATATAGATATTTACCAACGTTGAAACCTATACCACTTATAATAAGAATTAAAGAGCCAATTACTGCTAATTGACTCTTTTTAGAACTCTTATTTTCTTTTTTTCTTAATAGCATATACAGTTCCTCCAAATCCTACTAAAAGTAGTAATACGCCAACAATTTCAAATATATGACTATCTTCAATTCCTGTATTTGGTACTTCAATAGGTGCTAATTCATTAATCATAGTACATCTAACAACTTCACCATCCTCAAGAATTTCAAAATACATTCTTTCAGTATTTAAAACATAATCAGGTGAAGCAGTTTCTTTTTCTAAAATATAGTATTTTCCATACCTTAATTCATCAATAGTAATCTTTCCATTTTCATCTGTTCTACCAGAGAAGATAGGATTTTCTTCATCATCTACTGAATATATTTCAATTAGGGTATTAGGAATAGGCTCATTAGTAGAAAAATCGACTTTTGTAAACTCTAATTTACCTGTGATAGGTTTATTTTTCATTTCGGCTTTGATAACTTCGCCATCTTCAGTTATTTCAAAATAAACAACTTCATCTGTGATTACATAGCCTGTTGCGGGTTCTTTTTCTAAAATATAATATTTTTGACCTGCACTTAAATTTTCAATAATAATTTTTCCATTTTCATCAGTTTTTCCTGTGAAAATTCTTTGATTATTTTCTGTATATACCTCAATGATAGTATTAGGGATAGTTTCTCCTGTTACTAAATCAGTTTTAGTAAATTCAAGTGTTCCTTTCTTTAAAGCATTAGTCATTTCATTAGAACTATAAACAATAGCAGTTTCATTATCAATTTCTGTTAATTCAATATGATATTCTGTTTTATCCAAAACATATAATTCATTTGTTTTAGTTTCTTTTATGATATATTTTCCTAGTGGTAGGATCTCACTTACTGCATAACCATCCTTATCAGTTGTCATAGTACCGACTAAAGTACCTGCTTCATAATAAAGATAATTTCCATCTGCTGATTTTATATCTTCTTCAGCATAGATATCATAAACAATACCTTCTAAATTTTTTCTTCCGTTATAATTGAAAGAATAATCTTCAGCAACAAATAACTCGCCATTTTTATGAATTTCAATTTTTCCCTTAATTGGAGTATTTTTTACATACATTGTAATAAATGCACCATAATTTGTATAAGAAAAATGAGTTTCATTTCCAATAGTAAAATCTATACCATTTTTATCAATTAAATAACCCTTTGGACTAGACACTTCTATTAGTTTATAATTTCCACTTTCTAGTTTTAAATATGTGGTAAACTTACCATCTTCGTCAGTTTTAAATTCATCATAAACTTTTCCACCAACAAATTGACTAACATATTCATTTTTATCTTTATTAAAGATTTTAAAAGTGGTATCTGCTAAAGCAATAGTTTTCCCTGTTTCAGCATCAACTTTAAATACTTGTAAATAAGCATTTAAACTATTATTAAGAATATTATAATATTGTTCTTTTTCACTGTTATAATCAACAGTTATATAAAAATCATAAATTTTTTCATAGCCTGATGTAGTATTTACTTGATGTAATTTCCAAACTCCATAAGGTAAATTTATAGTTGCATAACCATTCTTATCTGTTGTGATCTCACCATATTTATTTCCATTAGGATAATAAATTTCAAAAGTGATATCTTTTTCAGCATTTAAGAATGTTGTATTACCATCAACATAGTCATATTGTTTTAGTATACTAATATAATTCTTTACAACTGTTTCAAAAACATCAATTTTTTCGTTTTCTTTACCTCTCATATCAAAATTATATTTTGTATTATCAAGTAAATAACCCTCACTAGGACTAATTTCTTGCAAATAATAACTGTTCCAACTTAATTCATGATTACTTTTGGCATAACCATTTTCATCAGTTTCTATAACATCAACCAATTCGCCTGTTGTTTGTTCATAGATTCCATATCTAGCACCTTTAAGAGTTGCTTGTCCTTGTGCAGTAGTAGAATTGGTTTCTTTATCTTTTTTAGTAATTTCTACTGTACTTGTATAACTATTAATTCTTACTTTTGCAATGACAGGATCAACCATACCAGGTACTAACATATTTTGTATTCCATTCCCAACAAATAACTTATACGAAGCAGAATAAGGCATTTTTTTAGTAAATGAAATATCTATTGTTCCACTTGTAGTAGGAGTAATAGTAATAGTATTTCCATTTTTCTCAATTTCAGCACCACTAACACTAATATCAAATTGGTCTAAAACGTTATTTGTATCAGTTAATGTTAAGGCTTGTCCTTTTTGAACTTTATAAACATCACCATTAAAAGATGGTCTATCAAAGTGATGTTCAATCAATCTGTTAATTTCTGCTTTAGCACCTGATACATCAAACTTACTACCTTTACCCCAAAGATCAGAAGTAAATTCAGTATTAGTGCCTCCGCCAACAATTTCATCCCAAAGCATACCTTGTGTAGCAGCACGATATTCTTCTGTTTCATGTCCTGGATAAGTGTAACCATAATATCCAATTAATAGTAATCTTTCTTTGATTGAATCAGGTAGTCCTGTATCTTCCCAACTACCTTGTTGATAACTCGTTCCTTCTAATATATCTGGTTCTATACAATAGGCAACTTCACCATCAATAGTATAATGTTTCATATACCCAGAATGATGTGCTGTTCCATCAGTTTTTTGTCTATTATAAAAATATTGTGTTCGTTCTTGATGCAATATTCCTCCTGTTGCAGCAGAAACTGTCGATACCAAACCAACGAATAAGGCAATTGCTACTAACAAGAATGTTAATTTTCTCTTTTTCTTCATCTTTATCTTTCCTCACTTTCTTTAAACTTTGCCTAGATGAAAAAGGCATAAAAAATGACTCACTTGAGTTTCCTCTTATGAGCCAATAGTTTAGCAATATGATTACTTATATTGTGATTTTAATTCATCATCTAAATTATTACCTGTTGTGGTAACAAAATGCAAAAAATAATGTTCTTTTCCATTTTTCATAACACCTATACACATCGAACTTTTAATAACAGGTTGTTTTTGATTATCAGGATGGGCTTCGTTCCAATCTAAAATAGAATCTAATTCTTTATTTTGAATTGCTAATCCTTCAGAATAACATTCACTTTGAACAGAGTATTCAGCACGACCTTTAGTAATAGAATAATAAAATTTATTGCTTTCATCGTCATTATTTGAACCATTATCGTTTTGAACATTATTGTTAGTTGTTTCTTGTTTTTGAACATCTTGTTGTTGTTTATCTGTATTTGTTTCTTGTTTAGTAGGAGATTGTTCTTTTTGTCCTTTCTGTGAATTATCTTTGGATGTGCTTTTAGTAGTTTCTGTATTACTTACTGAAAAAGATTTTTCATTTTTTTCTGTATTGTTATTTTCAGAATCAATATCTTCCTGTTCAACAATGTTATCATTTGAAATTTCGTTTTCCACAACTTTTGTGGATTGATTATCTTTCAACGCTTCATTGTTATTAAAAATTTGTCCATTAAAAGCCAATCCTAAACCTACCACTAAACTAACAACTACGAATAATATAAACATACGAATTAATTTCATTTTCATCACTCCTTTTTTTGTTGCCTTTATACTACCACCTTCATAAACATTTGTCATTACTACAAAATACTAATTATATATTTTTTTTCAGTTAGTAATAATAGTTAGTATTTTTTTTAGGGTGGATTATAAGGAGGGACTTTTTAGCAAACATACTCCCAACTATCGCTCTTGTGAATTACGCTCTTTGAGTTTCTTTTGGTACTTATCATACCACTCAACTGCTTTGATAACATATTCCTCTCGCTCTCTGTCATTTTTGAGAGTGCTTGGGAGTACAGAACTTAATCTATTCATACTCACTTTTAATTTAGGTGTCCCATTAGGTTTGCTTTCATCTAATAATTGTTCCATTTTCTCAACAGTAAAAGTGTTATTTTGACTCATTTCTTTTAACTCTATCGCTTGACTTTGAGATGGAGTAATTAGATTACAGTCTATATAATCTAATAAACACGATTGTTCTTCTTCTTTTAGAAAAGATATTTCAACAGCAGGACTTAAAGCAATACTTAAAGTATCCTTATCTTTAATAACAGAATTATCAACATATTCTAATAACTTTGGTATTAAATAGGTTAAGCGAATAAATCTTTGTACTTGTCTGCCACTTTCGTTATTGCTTTTTCCAACAATATCGGCAGTTTCCAACTTCTCGACAACTTGTCGGGAAGTTCCTTCTTTTCCCTGATGCTTTAATGCTTCTATTTTTAGTTTATAAGCAAATGCTTTTTCACTTGGTAGTATCTTTTCTCTTTGCAAGTTGCTATCTACCATAATGATTGTCGCTTCATCATCAGTTAAATCACGAATAATACAGGGAATAGTATCAATATTTGCAAGTTCACTTGCTTTTTTTCTTCGGTGTCCTGATACCATTTCATATCTACCATTGGCTTTTGGTCTTATAATTGTTGGTACTAATACACCTTTTTCTTTAATACTATCAACCATTTCTTTCATTTCATCATTTTCAATTACCTTGAAAGGGTGTTTAGGAAAGTCATCTATATCTTTAATAGATATATATACTACTTTTTCTAAATCTGCCTCATCTCGCTCTTTTTGAGTTGTGAATATATCATCTAGTGATGGTAGGTGCATTTTGCTTTCGTTCTTTACCAATATTCTCAACCTCCTTCGCAAAGAGCAAGTATGCCTCTGCAACTCGGTTATTCTTATCATAAGCAAAAATACTTTTTCCTTCTTTTGTTGCTTCTGCTACTTTAACAGTATTAGAAATTTGTGTATCAAAGATTTTTATGACACTCCCATAATTTTCTTGTAGAGCAAGTTTTGTTTCTTTTGAAAGATTTGTTCTTCCATCTACAAGAGTTAGTAAAATACCACCAACATTAAGATTAGGATTGATTTGTCTTTTAACTCTACCAACTGTTCCTAGTAATTGTGTCATATTTCTTGCTGCTAAATATTGTGTTTGAACAGGAATAATTACTTTATCAGCACAAGATAAAGCATTTAAAGTTATCATGTCAAGACTAGGGTTACAATCAATTAAGACATAATCATATTTATCTTTAATATCTTTTAAACAATTAGCCATAATTCTTTCACGACTTATAGC
>CANRLO010000086.1 GCA_947631495.1 uncultured Clostridia bacterium | reverse complement strand
TTTAGAAGCTTCAATGCAAAAGCTTAATTTTACTTCATTGTTTTTGTCTGTTTTTTCTACTTTGATACTCATTTTTTCTTCTTCCTTTCATTGCTATCAAAATTTGCTTATTTATTATATCATATTTTTTAAAAATAGCAAGTCCTAAGAGCGAATTTTTTTCCTGTTTTTGGGGACGGAGGAAAAAAACATATTTATTTGCTGTTTTTTTCCTCCGTCCCCAAAAACAGGAATAATAAATATATCAAAAAAGAGATTCTTAAATTTAAGAACCTCTTTTTCGTTTTTGTTTTCGTACTTTTTAGGTTTTACTACGTAGTGATAAGAAACTACTAAACAGAAAGCACAAGCCAACCAAGGCAATTGTCGTAATTGACGCTAGGACTAAATTTCCTATCCACATCCGCCAAAGGGTATTCGCCACCAAAGGAACCGCAGCCACCACCAACAGCCGAAAAGCCACCGGCTTTATTCTTGGTGATTTTGCAGGTGTTTCCCAAGTCATTCCACCTACCTACTTTTCTACTACCAGTAGGCTCAAAGTCATTATTTGCATTTTTAGAATCCATATAGTGACCTATGTCTTTACTTTGGTCACATACTGCTTTCCATGCATCACTTATGGTGTAACCACATTCTTCCATAAGTTCTTTCATAAATAATGCTAAGAAGGCATCTCTTTCCTCTTCCGTTAGTCCTAACCGACTTTCTTTTTCCGGCAAAAACTCTTTGGCTTTTATTTCCCACCAAACTGCATTTTTTCCAACTGCTGGCATCATCCCTGCTTTGTAGCAAATGTTACCATCTTCATCTAAGGAAGGATCCATTCTCTGCGCCCGAAAATCCTGCAAACCAGACTTAATTGCTTTTACAATCCTTTCTTTAACGTCTGCCTGATTTTCTGTTTCCGGTTCATGCTTCAAGATTTCGTCATCCATGGAAAGAGTGCTTGCATGCACAACAGGAAAATACTTATCCAGCCACTCTTTCGTGCCTTTGATTTCTTCGGGGCTAACTTCCTGGCTTTGAGGTTCTTCCACCTCAATTTCATAGGAAACTTCAACTTCTTTTCCTACTACACGAGTCCGAAGATTTTCCGCCTCGTTCGGATATAAAGTTTTTTGTGTGATTGTTTTTTTCATACTTTTTCCTCCTAAAAATTATTTTAATAAGGTTTTCATATTTCTTTGCTACATTTGATGTTTTATATTTTATCATATTTGACATAAAAAAGCAACATTTCTTCCTGTTTTTTCCTTAAGTCCCCAAAACAGGAATTTTCATTTATCTTCCTTCTTGCTCCGTTTGTTGCACTTCTGGAATTTTAGTTAGCCATGCAAAGTCTTTTCTTTGTTTTGCTTTTTCTGCTAATTCTTTTAGTTTTTTGGCCGCTTCTTGATGTTCTTCTTCGTATTTTTTTGCATCTTCACTAATGATATAACCATTTAAATACTTCTCGTAAGTGTCTAGCATTCCTATTTCATATACATTGGTATTGGATAAAAACTTTCTTAATTCCGGAACTTCTCTTTCTAAAAATTCTCTAAATTCAAGTAGACTAAGCCTATCGGATACTCTATTTTCTCTTGGTTTAATTTCAATGGTTCCTACATTTCCAAACATTTCATAAATTTCATTGTGATAATTAGCATTATTGAAGGAAATATCAATTAAAACTCCATTGATATCTATGGTATATAAATATCTTACATTCATTACATGTAACACTGGTGATATATCTTCTTTTTGTAATCCTATTGCGGTTAAAAATTCTGCATAATCTTCTATTTTTACACTATCTCCAATTTCTTCTTCTTTTCTTCGAACTGTAAAATTGCTTTGTCCTTCTTTTTGATATGTTTTATAAGTAGCTCTTCTTGCTTTAAAACCATAAGTTTCCTCTACTCCATGGAAAGTAGTTCCTGTTCTAATTCGGAAAGCCTTTTTATTTTCTAATAATGCATAGTTATCTATATTGTCATAATAAACGTCTTTTGACATATATTTTGCACTATCTACAATTTTATATTGCTGTGCAATTTTTTGCTTAATTTGCTCGCCCTTTACACTACCTTCTGTTAAAACGTAGCGAAGTTCAAATTCATCTTTTGCCTTAGTTACTGTGCTTATAATTTCCTCAATGGTTCTTTGATATTTTTGTTCAAATTCTTCTTGTGAAATACCTAATTCTAAACGCAACATTTCCATACTAAGAGCTGTTACCTTTTTGGAAAAAGGTTCTAGTTTAATTAAATCTTGCTTAATGTCTTGATAGTCCTCAATTCCGTTACGTGTAATAACATTGATATTATCATTTTCATTGGATTTGTATGGTTTGATTGGTCTTTCTTCTACTACGAATCCTTTTGTATTTTCTGGAATTTCTGGAATCGCTTTATGTAATAAATAGCGAATATAACTTTCTTTTTTATCCGTATTTAGCACTTGGTAAGTTTTGGTCATTTGCGTAATATCACATAGTTGTTTTAACATTTCATTTTTCGTTTGATTTTTTATCTTTTGTAAAGCTTCATTTAAAGGTGTTTCGGTAATGGTCATATATTCTTGTGTGGTAAAGGATGCTTTGCTATTCGTTAAAAAAGTTTGCAAAATTGGACTAATATCACTTGGGATTTCTTCTTTATGATTTCGTAGTTCTTCTAATAAAAATTCTAATACATGGTCTCCTATGATAGATGGTCCGCAAAAGTAGATATCTCTATAATTTCTTGCTCTTTCTAAAATTGCCATATCTACTAATATTTTCTTTTCTTCAGGAATAGCAACTATAATTTTATCTACATCTAGAACAAATTCAAAACTTGCAATTAGTTCATCGACCTCTGTTAAAACCTTATAGCCTGCTTTTTTGGAATCTCTTACTAAATAATCTAATCTATCGGCATCAATATTGTTGGAAATAAGCGAAGCAAGTAAATCTTCTAAGTGAACTGTTCCATTTTCTATTTTTACATCAGAAAGTGGTTTATCTTGTTTTTTGTGTTCATAAACTCGCTCTAAAAATTCTCCTACCTTATTTGTAAAATCTTCTCCATAAAATTTTCCTAAAATTTGATGGATTTGCGTATTTTCATCTTTTACAATATCAATACTTCTTCTTTCATGAGAATACCCTGTCATTTTTTCTAAGGTATGAGAATAAGCACCATGTCCAATATCATGAAGAAGCATAGCAATTTTGGCAATTTCTTTTTCTTCTTCATTTACTTGAATGCCTTGCATTGCTAGTTTATTTTCAATGTTTTGAATAATTTTGCACATTAAATAGTAGGAACCTACGCTGTGGTCATACCTTGTTTCATTTTTCATATCTGGGTATTGTAAATAAGAAGTTCCGGTTTGCACAATATCTTTTAGCCTTTGGAAATCCTGGCTTTGTACTAACTCTTTATAAACTCCTTGTAACGAAATATTTCCATGTACTTCATCTTTTATGACAAATTGTTCGCTCATATATTTCTACATCCTTTTTCTAATGTCTCTTTAGGAAACGTCCCCAAAGAGACAATTTTCGCTTCCTGCTATTTCTTGCAACTCCTCTAATGTGTTTCCATTTAAGAAGATGCCCCCTGCTGGCATTTTATTTTCACCATTTATAATTTGCACAGGTGTATTGTTCTTATCTCCTGTAAAGAACTTTAAGGCTCCCCTTAATTGTTCCTTTTGTTCTTCGGTTAAATTCGTAATATTGATTTCTAATATTTTTCGCGTGGTATTGTTAGATGCTCCAAAAGGGACAGATGACACAGAAGGAAACGTCCCTAAAGGGACAATTTTGTTTGCAATAATGGTTACGTTCTGGTCTTCTTCTCTAATGCTTAAGCGACCTTCGACTAGCACTATGTTGTCTTCCATTAAGGTAGAACCTGCAGATTGATAAGCATTTTCAAAGACGATTATTTCCATGCTTCCGTATAAGTCTTCCATAGTAACAAATGCCATGATTTTGTTGTTTTTGGTGTATTTCTTTTTGATACTATTGATTATTCCTGCAAATTTGACGTTTTGCCCATCTTGAAATGGAAATCTTCCTGTTTCTTCTAATTCATCTAGTCCTTCTCTTATAGCTAATGTGTTAATGTTGGTTAACTTTTCTATTTGTTCTTTTAGCCCTGCTAATGGATGTCCTGAAATGTATAGTCCAAGCATTTCTTTTTCCATGGATAGTAATTCTTTTTCAGAATATTCTTTTAAGGTATGATAGTTATATTTTAGTTTTTCTAATTCACTTGCTTGTTGATTTTCCGTACTAGATTCACTATCTTTGTTTCCTAAGCCACCAAATCCTCCTAAGTCAAACATAGAAACTTGGCCTTTGAAGTTCTTTTTAGAAGCATCAGAAATAGAGTCTAGTATTTCTTCAAATGATGCCATTAAAGTACTTCTTGTTTGTTCAAATTCATCAAAACATCCTGCTTTTATTAAACTTTCAATACATTTTTTATTGACCGCTTCTTCGTGAATTCTTTCACAAAAGTCAGTAAAGCTTTTATATTCTCCATTTTTTGTTCTTTCTTCTACAATAGCATCTACTGCTGAGGTTCCTACATTTTTAATGCTTCCCATACCAAATCTAATTTTTCCATTGTCAACCGTAAATTTAGTATCGCTTTTGTTGATATCTGGCTTTAATATTTCTATATTTAAACGTTTACATTCTTCTATGTAATATGGCACTTTTCCTAAGTTTCCTAAAAAGCTATTTAAGGTAGCTGCCATAAATTCTTCTGGATAATATGCTTTTAAGTAAGCAGTTTGGTAAGAAACTACAGCATAAGCTGCTGCATGGGATTTGTTGAAGGCGTATTTTGCAAATTCTGCCATTTCATCAAATATGGTATTAGCACTTTTTTCATCAATTCCATTTCTTACGCAACCTGGAACTACTATATTTCCTTCTTCATCTACTTGTCCATGTATGAATATTTCTCTTTCTTTTGCCATAACATCTAGCTTTTTCTTACCCATAGCACGACGTACCAAGTCTGCTCTACCTAAAGAGTAGCCTGCTAAGTCACGCACAATCTGCATAACTTGTTCTTGGTAAACCATACAACCATAGGTTACTTCTAGGATTGGCTTTAAAGATGGATGGGTGTATACTGCATGCTCTGTGTCTTTTTTATTTGCAATATATCTTGGAATTTGGTCCATTGGCCCTGGTCTATATAAAGATACCCCTGCTATGATATCCTCCAAACTATCTGGCTTTAATTCCTTCATGAAATTTGTCATTCCTTGGCTTTCAAATTGGAAAATGCCAACGGAATTTCCTTCTTGCCATAGTTTATATACTTTAGGGTCATTCATATTTTTATCAAATACAACATCAATGTTTTTATCTTTTTTTACTAAATCGATTGTGTCTTTGATAACCGTTAGTGTTCTTAAGCCTAAAAAGTCCATTTTTAACAAGCCTAGTTCTTCTAGGGTAGTCATAATAAATTGTGTAGAAATGGTTCCTTCTCTTACATACAAAGGAACATAGGTATCAACTGGCTCTTTGGTTATAACAATTCCACAAGCATGTGTAGATGCTTGTCGTGGCATTCCTTCTAGCGCCATAGCGATATCTAAAAGTTTTTTCATTTCGGCATTGGTTTCGTATAAATCTCTTAGCTCTTTATTTTGTTCCATTGCTTTTTTAATCGTAATGTGAATTTCATTTGGAATCATTTTTGCAATTCTATCTGCTTCTGCATAAGGAACATCTAGTACTCTTGCTACATCTCGAATGACCATTTTAGCAGCCATAGTTCCAAATGTAATAATTTGCGATACATGGTCATAACCATATTTTTCGCATACATATTCAATGACTTTGTCTCTTTTTTCATAACAAAAGTCAACGTCAAAGTCAGGCATACTAATTCTTTCTGGATTTAAGAAACGCTCAAATAGTAGATTATATTTTAATGGGTCAATATCTGTAATTCCAATTGCGTAGGCTACAATAGAACCTGCTCCTGAACCACGTCCTGGTCCTACTGGAATATCATGAGTTTT
>CANRLO010000085.1 GCA_947631495.1 uncultured Clostridia bacterium | reverse complement strand
TGAAGCAAGAAACAATGCAGAAAGCTTAGTTTATAACTCAGAAAAAACATTAACTGAATTAGGAGACAAAGTAAGCGGAGAAGAAAAAGCAAAAGTAGAAGAAGAAATTGCAAATGTAAAGAAAGCCCTAGAAGGTACAGATACAGAAGCAATTAAACAAGCAACAGAAAAATTAACAACAGCTTTCTATGCTATTTCTGAAAAACTATATAACCAAGCTCAAGCACAAGCCCAAGCGCAAGCAGGTGCAAATGGTGCTGAAAATGCTCAAGGACCAAATGTAGACGAAAATGGTAATGTTTATAATGCAGATTATAAAGTAGAAGACGACAACAATAACGATACAGATAATAAATAAAATTAAAACAAAATAGCTCCCGGTTAGTAAATTATTTTTTCTTTAAAAAATAATTTCTAACCTCGCGCTATTTTAACATTGTTAAAACATATATATTAATAATACTACTATTTTAGGAGGACAAAATGGCAGGCAAAAGAGATTATTATGAAGTATTAGGAGTAAGTAAAAACGCAACGGATGAAGAATTAAAAAAAGCCTATCGAAAGCTCGCAAAAAAATATCACCCAGATGCTAACCCAGACAATAAAGCAGAAGCAGAAGCCAAATTTAAAGAAGTAAACGAAGCTTATGAAACGCTATCAGATAGTCAAAAAAGAAGAATGTATGACCAATTTGGGCCAGACGGACCACAAGGCTTCGGAGGTGGAGCAGGTGGACCATTTGGTGGGCAAGGTGGATATTATTCTTATACCACATCTGGTTTTGATGATTTTGGAGATTTAGGAGATATTTTTTCTTCTTTCTTTGGAGGAGGATTTGGTTCAAGAAATTCTCGTGCACACCAAGGACCAACTAAGGGAGCAGACTTAAAAGCAAGTATTGAAATTACTTTTGAAGATGCCTACTTAGGTTGCGAAAAAGAAATATTATTAACTAGAAATGAAACTTGCACGCACTGTCATGGAAGTGGTGCGAAGCCAGGAACCAGTCCAGAAACATGCCAAGTATGTCATGGAACTGGAACAGTAACACAAGTACAAACTACCATTTTAGGACAAATGCAAACACAAAGAACTTGTAGTAATTGTCATGGAACAGGAAAAGTAATAAAAGAAGTTTGTGAAGAATGTAAGCGGAAAAGGAACTATTCGCAAGCAAGCAAGAATTAAAGTCAAAGTGCCAGCAGGTATCGACGATAACCAAACCATTGTCCTTCGAAATGAAGGTGAACCAGGGGAAAAAGGTGGACCAAAAGGAGATTTATATATTGTTATTAGAATTAAAAAACATAGTATCTTTACAAGAAAAGGAGATAAAGTATTATGTGATATTCCAATTACCTTTACCCAAGCAACTTTAGGTGCAGACCTTGAAATTCCAATGGTAGATGGATCAAAAGAAACTTATAGAATTCCAGAAGGAACACAATCTGGAACAAAATTTACCATTCGAAATAAAGGTTTTAAATCTGTTAATGGAAATTATCAAGGAGACTATATATTTACTGTGCAAGTACAAGTTCCAAAGCGTTTAACCAAAGAACAGAGGGATATTTTATTACAACTTGCAAAAACTATGAATGAACAACCACCAGTTAAGAAAAAAGGAATATTTGGATAAAAAATAAAAGATTAGGAATGCCATTTGGGACGCCCCTTTTTGGCAATAAATTGCCATTTGGGACAGACCTTAAGAAATTAGAAAATATAAAGAAAGTTTAATAAAAGAAAAAGGAAAACTTAAAAATATATCTTAAGTTTTCCTTTTTTATTCTACATTGTTACGAAAGCATTATACGATAAAAAAGGAAAAAAAGCAATAATTTATTTGCATAAATCTAGAAATATGATATAATAACAAAAAAACAAAAGGAAGAAAATATGCAAAAAATTTTTGTAGAAACGAAACAAATAGAAAACGAAAAAATAACTATTATAGGGGAAGATGTAAAACATATTGCAAATGTATTGCGTATGAAAATAGGAGAAACCATTCAAGTAGGAAATAGGCAAACTGGAGAAAATTATGTTGCACAAATTACGCAAATAAATGCAGAAAATGTAATAGCTAGTATAGTACAAAAGGTAGAAGAAACCACTGAATCTAATGTACAAATAGATTTATATCAAGGCTTACCAAAAGCAGATAAAATGGAGCTTATTATTCAAAAAACAACAGAAATAGGAGTCTGCAGAATTATTCCAGTAGAAATGATAAGATGCGTTGTAAAATTAGAAGAAAAAGAGGAAAAAAAGAAAATAGATAGATGGCAAAAAATTGCTTTATCAGCAGCACAGCAAAGCAAAAGAGATAAAATTCCCACTATTGAAAATAAAGTAACAATAAAACAAGTAGCAAGTCAAATAGAAGAATATGATTGCTTTTTAGTGGCGTATGAAGAAGAACAACAAATAACTCTAAAGCAAGCATTAGAAGCATTAAATAAAAACCAATACTATAAAATTGGAATTCTTATTGGTCCAGAAGGTGGAATAGATGGAAAAGAAATTAAATTATTAGAAGAAAATGGTGCTACTGTTGTTACATTAGGAAAACGTATTTTAAGGTGTGAAACAGCACCTATTACAATGGTAAGCAATATTTTGTATGAATTAGAAAATTAAGAAGAAAGGGTGAAAGTTAAATTGCCAAGACAAAAAAAAGAAGAAAGTAAAGAAGAAAAAAATAAAACAAATACAAAAAAAGCTAGTACAGAAGAACAAAAAATAGTTCAAGATAAAAAGAAAGAAAATACAAAATCAGAGTCAAAACAACAGAAAAAGGAAAAGACAGAAAAAGAGAAAAAACAACCCAAACAACAAAAAATAGAAAATGAAGAAGAAACAAAAAAAATAGAAAAAAAGCCAAAACAACAAAAAGATGAAAAAGTAAAAAAAGAAAAAAATCAATCAAAAAATTTAAAAATAGAACAGACAGAAGAAATACAAAAGAAAGAAAAAATAGAGAAAACAAAAAAATCGAAAAAAGAACAAAAAAAAGAAAAACAACAAAAAGAACAAGAAATAGATAAAGAGCAAAAAAACGAAAAAAGAGCAAAAAGAATAAAAGCTTTAGTGGTAAAAGAGCAACCATTGAATGAAATGCAACTAGAAAGAATACAAAATGAAATAAAAACACAAGCTACAATTACAGAAGAAAAGAAAAATAAAATACATAAAAAAATATTTCAAAATATGATGATTGCTATCGGAATCATATTATATTTTATTTTTATTAATTTAGGATTTTATAACATTAAGCCAGAAACTTTTTTAAAAGACCTACAAGTATTTAGTATTATTAGTATCATTTTAACTATTGTTTTAATGGAAAACGCATATAAAAAAGATAACAGTGAATTTACTTTATATACAATAGAAACACTTATACTTTCTATTTGCACATTATGTACTATTTACATTATCAATTATTATCCTTCAAAATTTGCATATATTGTCAATGCAATTGCTATTTTATTTGCTGTTTATTATGTTGGAAAATGTATTGTAATCAATTATAAAATGACGAAAAAAGCAAAAAAGCAAGCAAGGGAAAAGCGTAAACTATTAAAAGCATAACAATACAATAAAAAGTATAAATTTAAAATAATATTTTTAAAACCAGTTTTGACCTTAGGAAGGAAGAAAAAAATGAAAAGTATGACAGGCTTTGGGAGAGCCAAATTAGAAAAAAATAATCGTATTTATCAAGTAGAAATGAAATCAGTCAATCATAAATATAATGATATTACTATCAAATTACCAAGAACGTTAAGCTATTTAGAAGATATAATCAAAAAAGAAGTAAGTAGTAATGTAGCAAGAGGAAAAATTGATATTTTTGTTTCTTTTGAAAATTATAGTGAAGCAGGAAAAGAAATTGTTATTAACCAAGAATTAATAAAAGAATATATGAAACAGTTTACTATGTTATCCGAGGAAAATAATTTAAGTTTAAATATTCCTGTTACAGAAATTACAAAATTACCAGATGTATTAACAATAAAAGAAACCGAAGAAGCAGAAGATATTATAAAAGAGGAATTATTAGAATGCTTGAAAGAAGCAATAATTCATTTTAATAATATGAGGGAACAAGAAGCAAATAAAATTAAAGAAGATTTATTAGAAAGAATTCAAAAAATAGAAGAAGAAGTCGAAAAAATTTCTGCATATTCTACTAGACTTGTAGAAGAATATGTAGTAAAATTAGAACAAAGAATAAAAGAACTTCTAAAAACAGATGTAATAGATGGAGCAAGACTTGCAATGGAAGTAGTTCTATATGCAGACAAATGCTCAGTAGAAGAAGAAGTAACAAGACTTAGAAGTCATATTTTACAATTTCGAAACATGCTAGAAGAAATAAAGCCAGTTGGAAAGAAAATAGACTTTTTACTTCAAGAAATGAACAGAGAAACAAATACCATTGGCTCAAAATCTGGTAGTTTAGAAATTACTAATTTAGTAATTAATATAAAAACAGAATTAGAAGATATTCGAGAACAAATACAAAATATTGAATAGGAGGTTTTTATGCAACTCATAAATATAGGATTTGGAAATTTTGTATCAGCTAATCGTATGATTGCTATTGTAAGTCCAGAATCAGCACCAATTAAAAGAATTGTTCAAGAGGCAAAAGAAAATGGAAATGCAGTTGATGCTACCTATGGTAGAAGAACAAGAGCTGTATTAATTATGGATTCTGGTCATATTATTCTATCTGCTGTGCAACCAGAAACAGTAGCAGGTAGATTAGAAAAAGATGAAGAAGTAGAAGAATAAATAAGAGGAGGAAAAAAATTATGATGGTAAAACCAACTACAGCAGAATTATTAAAAACTACAGGAGATAATAAATTTCGATTAGTAATTGCAACTGCAAAAAGAGCAAGACAAATTGCTAATGGTAGTGAAAAACTAACTGATGTAGAAGAAGAAGCACCAGTTACTATAGCAGCAAATGAAATAGCAGAAGGAAAAGTAAAAATAGAAAAATAAGAAATAGGAAAATAATATGGAAAAAAGAGAAATTATATCAATAGCAGGAGAATTAGCAAGTGGAAAGGGTGCTGTTTCAGAAATTATAGCCCAAAAATTGAATTATGGTATTTATAGAAATGGAGAATACTTTAGAAAACTTGCTAAAGAACACAACATGGATGTTACTAGTTTCAATCTTTATGTAGAAAAACATCCGGAAATTGATTTAGAAATTGAAAGAAGTGCTTCAGAATATGCTAAAACGCACAATAAATTTCTCATTGATGCAAGACTTGGTTGGTATGCGGTACCAGAGTCTTTTAAAGTATATTTAACTGTAGATATAAACGAAGCAGCAAAAAGAGCTTTTTATGATGAAAAAAGAAAGCAAACAGAAAACTTTAATAGCATAGAAGAACAAAAGCAAGATTTAATAAAAAGGTATCAACTAGAAAATGAAAGATATTGGAAGCTATATCATGTTAAAAAGCAAGATTTATCCAACTATGATTTTGTATTAGACACAACTAACGATAAACCTGAAATATTAGCGAATAAAATTATAGAAGAATATAAAAAGTGGTTAGAAGCATAAAACTTGCAAAATAATAAAAAGTATGATATAATAATATTATATTTCACCAAGGTGAGATAAATATTTCGTTTGAGGAGGAACAATATATGTTCGACCAGAGCTTTGAATGTCCTATGAAAAAGAGTGACTCTCAGAAAAAATCCGAAGGAGGATGCGAAGGTTGCCGGAAGAACGGTGCTCTGAAAAACGTGTGTGTAGCGCGTTGCGATGCATACAGAAAGTATGTTGAAGCAAAGTTTAAAACTTGCTAAACAACTGAAAGCGGATTATTTAATCCGCTTTTTTTTTATTATAGAAAAGTTTTCATTAAAGCAAAACTTTCCATACTAAATAAAAAATATAATAAAATTTCAAAATTAAATAATTGAAAAAATATTCTTCCAATAATGTCAATAATTTTTGAAAATTTCACCAAAAAATAAGATTATTTTATTAGCGAAAATTTCACCTATGTATAAACTT
>CANRLO010000084.1 GCA_947631495.1 uncultured Clostridia bacterium | reverse complement strand
GAAGGAAAATTATTAGAGTTGCCAGCAAGAGCAGGAAACTATGACAAACAAACAAGAAATATTAGAAATAAAATGGTTGATTTAGGCTTAAATGAAACGTTATCTTATATTTTAGTAAATGATAAGGAAGCAAAAGATTTTACTAAAGATGATACTGAAATTATTAAATTGCTAGACCCTATGACAGAAGAAAGAAATACCCTAAGACATTCTATTATTCCATCTTTATTTAAAGTTTATGAATATAACAAAGCACGTAATAACAAAGATGTTTCTATTTTTGAAATTGCAAAAACTTTCTATAAAAATAAAGAAGAATATGGAGAAGAAAAGAAAATTGCATGTTTAATGACAGGAGAATTTTACTTAGGAGTAGATAACAAAAAAACAGTTGATTTCTATGTAATAAAAGGAATTGTGGAAGAATTATTAGACTACTTAGGATATGCAAATCGTTATAGTTTTATTGTAAATGATACAATTCCAGATACTTTCCATCCAGGTCAATCTGCTGCTATATCAGTAAATAATGATGTAGTAGGTTACGTAGGAAGAGTGCATCCTGAAAAATGCAAGCAACCTGTCTATGTCATGGAAATTAACCTAGAAAAATTACTAAGCAAAAAAGTAGGAAAAATGAAATATAAAGAAATTTCAAAATATCCAAGTGTAAAGAAAGACTTAGCTGTAGTAGCAGATAAAAATGTAACAGCAGGAGAAATTGCAAGCCACATTAAAAAAGCAGCAGGCTCTCTTTTAAGTGCAAGTACAGTATTTGATGTTTATACAGGAGCAGGCTTAGAAGAAAATCAAAGAAGTATTGCATATTCTTTAGAATTTTCTGCAAATGATAGAACTTTAACAGACGAAGAAATTAATCAAATTCTAGAAAAAATTATGACAAACTTAGAAAAACAAGGAATGACAATTAGAAAATAAAATAAAAATAACATACGAAAGCACCTAGAATTTTAGGTGCTTTTCGCTATATAAACTTATATAATACTTGCAATTATGTAAAAACCATGCTATAATGCAACCATAAAAATAAGTATTAAATCCTTATAGAGCAAACAACTAGAAACAAACAACAATAAAAATTTATGGAGGAAAAAATTATGGGAGAAATCAAAAAAATTTGGAATCGGATAGTTTCAATACTTTCTGTAGTTCAAATGGCAACCATATCAATTTTATTTTTTGTATTATTTGTGTTTGCAATTTTACATTTAGGAATGATAATACAATCAGGAACATCAACAATGCAACAAGAATTTATGTACTCCATTGCAATTTTCTTTTGTCTTGCAATATGTTTTATATTTTGCATTAATGCATTTTCTAAACTTGACGAAAACGAAAAAAAAGAATTATTGGCTAGAATAAAAGAAAAACTGAATGAATCGTACAAAGTTGTAAAATATGTACCACAAGATGTTACAATGTCGGATATTGATAAATTACAAAAGCAAGCAAATGTGAATCTTCATCTAACACTTAATGCAAGGTTAGATGAAGAAAATAATATTTGTCTTGTAATGAAAGATGCAGATGGAAATGATGTAACAGATGAAGTAAAACACAAAAAATATAAAGAGTTTTTGAAAAATTTCTATGTTTTATCATAATTAAAAAGTTTTTTGTATAAAAAAATCGCCTCGTGTTAAAATTAACATGAGGCTGTTTTCTTATATAGAAAAGATATTAACATAGCGTAACCATATAGCATAATTCTTCATAAAATATGTTATAAGAGGCAAGTTTGAAAAATAATTGTGGATAATAATTCTCTTTCAAACTGATTTGTGCCTTAAGGAAAGGAATTGTAATTATGGGAGATTTTATAGCAAATACTATTCTTTGGACGCTCGCTTTATATGGCTTATTTGAAATAATCAAAACAATTATCAATATTTTTACATATACAAATTTACAATCAGATGGCATTTATGTCATTGTTGCAGTAAAAAATCAGGAAAATAAAATAGAAGGATTTTTACGCTCATTCCTTTTCCGTATTATTTATGGAAAAGAAGAAAGTATTAAAAATATTATTGTGACAGACCTAGATTCTAGTGATAAAACCATTTCTATTTTAAATAATTTACAAAAAGAATATGAAAATTTAAAAGTAACAAATTGGAGAGAATGTAAGGAAGTAATTGAAAGTATCAAAAATGCTTGACATAATCTGTAAAATATACTATAATGCAAATAGTTTTTTTAGTAGCAACGTTTTATTATCATTATAATAAAAGGAGGACATGACATGAAGAAGGAATACAAAGTGATAACAGGTAGTGGTGTCTGTGAATCTTCTGCGGAAAAAAAACTGACAGAAGAAGTAAATGATTTGTTGTCAAATGGATGGGAATTACAAGGAGGAGTATCTACAATGTATGATACTTCTTTGGACAAATGTTGTTTTTCCCAAGCACTAGTAAGAGAAATAAAGGAATAACAAAAAGGTTACCCTAAAATTGAAAAAGAAAGGTTGAAATAACCTTTCTTTTTTGATAGAATAAAACAAACAAAAAGAGAAAAGAGGATTTTTTTATTGGAAATTACAGGCGAAGTTAAAGACATTATTTATCAAAATGAAATAAATAGTTACACAGTAGCAGAATTTGAAACCGAAGAAGGAGAGATTACCATTGTTGGTTATCTTCCTTTTATTAGTAGTGGAGATACCTTAAAACTAACGGGAAAAATCGTAACTCACCAAGATTATGGGGAGCAATTTAAAGTAGAAACTTTTGAAAAAATGATGCCAAAAAGTTTAGACTCTTTGGAGCGTTATCTTGCAAATGGCACCATTAAAGGAGTAGGACCAGCCACAGCTAAGAAAATTATTTCAACTTTTGGAGAGGAAACCATACATGTCTTAAAACTAGAGCCTGACCGCTTAATGCAAATAAAAGGAATTACTAAAGAAAAAGCAACCATCATTTCAGAAACTTTTATTGAAAACTGGGAACTATGGCAAATTGTAGGCTACTTAGAAAAGTTTGGAATTGGCGTACAAAATGCTAAAAATGTTTATAAAAAATTAGGAACAAATGCTATTGAAGAAATAGAAGCAAATCCCTATCTTTTGGTCGATGTGGCAAACAATGTCGATTTTAAAAAAATCGATAAAATGGCAATGGAAATTGGAATTGCCTATAATTATGAAAAAAGAATAAAAAGTGGCATCAAATATGCCATGCTCAATACTACCATCAATGGTCATTGCAAAGTACAAAAAGATAACTTATTTACCTTCTGCAAAGAACTACTTGGCGTATCGCAAGAAGAACTAGAAGAAAACATGATTGATTTAAAACTAAATAATGAAATTGTAGAAGAAAAGGATTGGATATATTTAACACCATTTTACGAAGCAGAAAAAAATATTGCAGAGAAAATTCATATTTTGCAAGGAGCTTCCAATGTAAAATATATTGAAAATATTGAAAAAGAATTAAAGAAACTGGAAAAGAATTCTTCCATTGAATTATCTGAAAAACAATTAGAAGCAGTTTTTACAATAAATGAAAATAATGTATGTATTATAACTGGTGGACCAGGTACAGGAAAAACCACAATTATCAAAACTATTATTGATTTATATGAATTACATGGAAAAAAGGTGGTTCTTTGTGCACCTACAGGTAGAGCAGCAAAACGTATGACAGAAACCACAGGTAAAGAAGCAAAAACTTTGCACCGTCTATTAGAAATAGGAAAAATTGAAGAAGATAATAAACTAGATAGCATCAATCAAGAAATTGCGCCACTTGATGCCGATGTAGTAATTGTAGATGAAATGTCTATGGTAGATGTATTTTTAATGAATCATTTAGTAAAGGCATTATACCAAGGAACAAAATTAGTATTAGTAGGAGATGTAGACCAGCTTCCATCGGTAGGTCCTGGCAGTATTTTAAAAGATTTCATTCACTCTGAAACAATTGCAACAATTGTATTAAATAAAATTTTTAGACAAGCTGCCAAAAGTAAAATTATTTTGAATTCTCATAGAGTAAACCAAGGAGAGAAATTTTTAAACAAGGAAGATATAGAAGAACAAGAATTAGATGAAGACTTTTTCTTTATTCCAGAGACAAGTCAAGAAAAAATGCTAATGCAAGTCATTTCTTTGTGTAATGGAAGGCTTAAAAACTATGGAGATTATGATTTCTTTAAAAATATTCAAGTTATTACCCCAACAAAAAAAGGAATGCTTGGTACCAAAGAATTAAATAAAACTTTGCAAAAATATTTAAACCCTGAAAGCGAAAGTGTGCTTGAAAAGCAAATTGGAGATACCATTTTCCGTGAGCAAGATAGGGTAATGCAAATTAAAAACAATTATGATATGTTTTGGGAGAAAGAAGAACCTACTTACGAAACAGGAACTGGTGTGTTCAATGGAGAACTAGGAAAAATTGAAAAAATAGATGATGAAGAAAAAATAATGAAAATTCGCTTTGATGATGATAAAGTAGCATGGTATGCCTTTTCAGATTTAGACCAAATAGAGCATGCATATGCTATTACCGTTCATAAAGCACAACGGAAGTGAATTTGATGTGGTAATTATGTGTATTCCACCATCTTCTCCAATGCTACTAACCAGAAATTTATTATATACAGGAATGACAAGAGCAAAGAAAATGTTAATTATCATAGGAAATAGCAATGTTATTGATTTTATGATTTCAAATGCAGATACGAAAAAAAGAAATACAGGATTAGAAGAAAAGTTGAAAAACTTATAGTTATCTTTTATTTCTGCTTATAATTAATTAAATTTATTTCATTCCTCAGCTTCCATTTCATGTTTTAACAAATTCTAAAAATAAAGAAAATGAGCCTCTCCGACGGCAAGCGCGCACCCTCATTTTCTTTATTTTAAGAATTAGTAAAACCCATTCCAGTCGCATTCGTCATTGCATAAATTTAATTAATTACAAGCAGAAATACAAAAATTTAATAAATTTTTTTAAAATATATTGACTTATTAGTTTAATTATACTATTATGATTATAACAAATTTTTAAAGAAAGGAGAAAACCGTTATGGAAGAAGCAACTTTAAAAGAAATATTAAATGTAGTATTAGATGTAAAACAAGAATTAAAAGAATTCAAGCAAGAAACGAACCAAAAATTTGAAAAAATGGATCAACAATTTGAAGAAATGAAACAAGAAATGAACCAAAAATTTGAAAGAATGAATGAACGAATTACAACATTAGAAGAAGGACAAAAAACAATGCAAAAACAAATAGACGAAATATTAAGAGAACAAGCAGACACAAGAGATATCGTAAAAATAATCGTAAATAAAATCGGAGAAATAGATAGAAAAATAGATGCACAAGCAAACGACAAATGTATATTCCACAAAACTTTAGTGGGGGCTAAAGGCTAAAACAAAAGAGAAAGGTTAAAAATACAATTCTAACCAGATTTGTACATAAGAAAAATGAAGATAAAAATAAAAAATAAATAGGGGCTTAGGAAAGGAAAAAATGAAATCATTACCAAAAGCCCTTATTTTTTTATGCAATAAATATTATGCCTTATATGAAATAATAAAAAATATTATTTTTCCACCATGTTGCTTAATTTGTGGAAAGTTTAATAAAACTTTTTTATGTACAGAATGCAAAAAAGAATTATATGAAAAAGCAATTTTTGAAATAGAAGAAAAAGCTCCTAATTACTATTTTAAAAAACATATTTACATATTTAAATATGAAGGAAAAATACGAAATCTTATTTTAGACTACAAATTCAAGGATAAAGTGTATCTATATAAAATATTTTCAGAAATTGTGACAAAAAATAAAAAAATATGTGGAATTTTAAAAAAATATGATATAATAATTCCAGTTCCAATTCATGCGAAAAGAAAAAAACAAAGAGGATATAACCAAAGTGAACTAATTGCTAAAGAAATAGCAAAAATAGAGCAAAAATTACAATATGAAAATAGTATTTTGCAAAAAATAAAACACACAGTTCCACAAAGTTCTTTAAGCAAAGAACAAAGAAAACAAAATGTGCAAAATGTATATAA
>CANRLO010000083.1 GCA_947631495.1 uncultured Clostridia bacterium | reverse complement strand
ATTGACTTAGATAAATTATCTGCAAAATTAAAGAAAGAATTAGAAAATGCTAGCGAGCAAAAGAAAGCAAAACTAATAAAAAGATTAGATACAGTAGAATCCTTCAGATTATCTGGAAATAGACCAGAATGGATGATTATGAATGTTGTTCCTGTTATTCCACCAGAAATAAGACCAATGGTACAATTAGATGGTGGTAGATTTGCAACATCTGACTTAAATGACTTATATAGAAGAGTTATTAACAGAAACAATCGTTTAAAAAGATTAATTGAACTTGGAGCACCAGAAATTATAAAAAGAAACGAAAAAAGAATGCTTCAAGAATCTGTAGATGCATTAATAGATAACTCAAGACGTGGCCGTCCTGTTACAGGTGCTGGAAATAGACCTTTAAAATCTTTATCAGATATGTTAAAGGGAAAACAAGGACGTTTCCGTCAAAACTTACTTGGAAAACGTGTTGACTACTCTGGACGTTCAGTTATAGTAGTAGGACCAGAATTAAAATTATATCAATGTGGTCTTCCAAAAGAAATGGCAGTTGAACTATTCAAACCATTTGTAATGAAAGAATTAGTAGGAAGAGGCTTAGCACACAATATTAAAAATGCAAAAAGAATGGTAGAAAGATTACGCCCAGAAGTATGGGATATCCTAGAAGACGTTATTAAAGACCATCCAGTTATGCTAAACCGTGCTCCAACACTACATAGACTTGGTATTCAAGCATTTGAACCAGTATTAGTAGAAGGTAGAGCTATTAAATTACACCCATTAGTATGTACAGCATTCAACGCTGACTTCGACGGTGACCAAATGGCAATTCACGTTCCATTATCACCAGAAGCACAAGCAGAAGCAAGATACTTAATGTTATCTGTAAACAACCTTTTAAAACCACAAGATGGTAAGCCAGTAACAGTTCCTACACAAGATATGATTTTAGGAAGTTACTATTTAACAATGGAAGTAGAAGGAGAAAAAGGTGAAGGAAACTACTTCTCATCTCCAGAAGAAGCTATTATCGCTTATGAAAATAAAGATGTAGGAATGCATGCTAAAATCTTCGTTCGTATGAGCAAAAAAGACGAAGAAGGCAACGAAAGACATAAAAAGGTAGAAACAACAGTAGGAAGAATTATATACAATAAAGGAATACCACAAGACTTAGGCTTTGTAGATAGAACAAACCCTGAAAACGAATTTGAACCAGAAATCAACTTCGTTGTTAACAAGAAAAAACTAGGAAAAATTGTAGAAAAAAGCATAAACCAATATGGTTTAAATCGTTCTGCAGAATTACTAGATTATATTAAAGCAACCGGTTTCAAATATTCTACAACAGGTGGTATTACAGTTTCAATTGACGACGTAAAAGTGCCAGAAGCAAAGAAAGAAATCTTAGCAGAAGCACAAGGAAAAGTTGATGATGTATTAAAGAAATATAGACGTGGTTTAATTACAGAAGAAGAAAGATATCAATCTGTTATCAAAATTTGGGAAGAAGCAACAGATGAAGTAAAAGATGCTATGAAAGCAAACTTTACTCAATTAAACCCAGTATATATGATGTCAGATTCAGGTGCTCGTGGTAACTTAGACCAATTAAAACAAATTGCAGGTATGCGTGGACTTATGGCAAGTACAACTGGTAAAACAGTTGAAATTCCTATTAAATCATCTTTCCGTGAAGGACTAGATGCACTAGAATATTTCATTTCTGCCCACGGTGCTCGTAAAGGTTTATCAGATACAGCATTAAGAACAGCAGACTCTGGTTACTTAACCAGAAGATTAGTTGACGTTTCACAAGATATTATTGTAAGAGAACATGATTGTGGAACACATGATGGAATTACTTTATCTGCTATTAAAGATGGAAACCAAGTAATTGAAACTTTACAAGAAAGACTAATTGGACGTTATCCATTAGAAGATATTATCAATCCAGAAACTAAAGAATTAATTGTAGATACAAATACTATGATTAACGATAAAATAGCTGATAAGATAGTAGAAGCAGGCATTGAAGAAGTAAAAGTACGTTCTGTATTTGGTTGTAGAACTAAGAACGGCGTATGCTCAAAATGTTATGGTATGGGCTTAGCAAGTCGTGAAGAAGTAAATATTGGTGAAACTGTTGGTATTATTGCAGCACAATCTATTGGTGAGCCTGGTACACAGCTTACAATGAGAACAATTCACTCTGGTGGTGTTGCTGGTGTCGCCGATATTACACAAGGTCTTCCTAGAGTTGAAGAATTATTTGAAGCAAGAAAACCAAAGGGACTTGCTATTGTTACAGAAATTGATGGTAAAGTAAAAGTTGAAGAAGATAAGAAGAGAAAGACTGTAGTTGTTACATCAAAAGATGATAGTAAATCTTATGTTATTCCATTTGGTTCAAAACTAAGAGTCAAAGAAGGAGACGAAGTAAAAGCAGGTCAACCTCTAACAGAAGGTTCTATTAACCCTAATGAATTACTTGCTATTAAAGGTCCAGATGGAGTTTACAATTACTTAGTACAAGAAGTACAAAAAGTATATCGTAACCAAGGTGTTGATATCAACGATAAACACATTGAGGTTATTGGTAGACAAATGCTTAAGAAAGTAAGAGTAGAAGACAATGGAGACACTAACATGTTTGCAGGTTCATTAGTTGATATGTATGAATTTGAAGATATCAACAATCAAGCAATTGCAGAAGGAAAACGTCCTGCAACAGGAAAACGTATCTTACTTGGAATTACTAAAGCTTCACTTGCAACAGATAGTTTCTTATCTGCAGCATCTTTCCAAGAGACAACAAGAGTATTAACAGAAGCAGCAATCAAAGGTAAAGTAGACGAATTAATTGGACTAAAAGAAAACGTTATTATTGGTAAACTAATTCCTGCCGGAACTGGACTAAATAAGTATAGAAATACGCATATTAGTACAGAACAAGAAGAAACAGAACAAAATGATGAGGCACAAGGAGAAGAAAGCCAAGAAGAAGAAGCAGCAGTAGAAGAATAAAAATAATATAAAAAGAATGATTCACAAAGATTCATTCTTTTTTTTAAAACTTTTTTTTCAATTTTTTGTATATCAATTTATAAATATTAAAGTAAATTTAATCAAAGATACTTGACTAAGAAGTAAAATAATGGTAACATTAAAAACGTAAATAGTAGTAACTTATAAACATAATGCGCGAAAAGTAAAGATTTATGTAAAAATGCAAATTTATGCTTAAAGCCAATACTATTTACAAATAATATTAAAAAAAAATAAGAATAAAACAAATAGAAAATAAAAAACTAAAAGAAACAAAGGAGAAAAAAGTGAAAACAACGCATGAAATTTTAATAAATAAAAATATGAAAAAATTCACGGAGAATAATCCGTGAAATTTTTTGCTTAAACAATTACAAAATTGACATAAACAAGAAAAACACAAATTTGACAAACACGCAAAAAAAGAGTAAAATAAACATTGTGGAAACATAGTAAAGGAGATTTTTATGCCGAATAACACAAACAGAAAAATTTTTGATAAATTTATATCAAAAACAAAAATATATTTAATAATAATAGCAATCTTATTAGTTGTTTTATGTTGTTATGAAGTTAACTTTATAACACCAGCTATTTTAATATATGTACTTATTCTAATGTATGCTTATTGGACAAACAACAAAAGAAAAACAGAACTATCTGAACACATTAAAGACCTAACTTTAACTGTAGATAATGCAGCAAAAAGTACACTTATTAATTCACCATTTCCATTAGTAATTATTGAAACAGATGGAAATATTATCTGGAAAAGTTCAAAGTTTATTCATGAATTTGCTAATATAGACGTTAACAATTATTTAAACGATATAGTAAGAGAAATAAAATTAGAAATAGAAAAAAATAAAGAAGAAGACAAAAATAAAGAAAATGCTTTAAAAGAACAAAAAGATTTAATTTTAAAACAAATCAAAATAGGAGAAAAAAACTATAAAATAGTAGGGGAATATGTAGAATCAAAAGAAAAAGATAAGAAAAAAGAACATGAATACATGACTACTTTATATTTTATGGATGAAACAGAACACTTAGAATTACAACAAAACTATATAGATTCTAAACTTTGTGTAGGAATCATAATGATAGATAATTACGAAGAAATCATGCAACGTATTCCAGATGAAGAAAAACCAATTATGATGGCACAAATAGAAAAGAAGTTATATGATTGGGCAACAGGTTTTGAAGGACTTATTATTAAATCAGAACGTGATACCTTCGTTGTAGTATTAGAACAAAAATATATAGCTCAATTAGAGGAAGAAAAATTTCATATTTTAGATGAAATAAAAGAAATTTCTATTCCAGGAAAATTACAATCTACCTTAAGTATTGCAATTAGCACAGAGGGAAAATCTAACTACGAAAAATATAAAACTGCACAGGCAATGATTGACATAGTTTTAGGTAGAGGTGGAGACCAAGCAATTCTAAATAAGGAAGGAAAATATGTTTTCTTTGGTGGAAGAACACAAGAAATAGAAAAAAGAACAAAGGTAAAAGCAAGAATTGTTGCTCATGCATTAGAAGAATTAATAGTAGAAGCAGAAAATGTTATAGTCATGGGTCATATGAATAGTGATATTGATGCTATGGGAGCAAGCCTCGGTATTTATAGACTAGCTAAAACAATTGGAAAAGAAGCATATATTGTAAATGAAACTGCAAGTTTCGGATTAGACATATTTATTGAAAACGCAAAAAAAGAAGAAGAATATAAAAAAGCTATTATTGGAAAACAAGAAGCAATAGAAAAAATAACACCAGAAACATTACTAGTTGTAGTAGATACACATAAAACGAGTTATGTAGAAATACCAGAATTATTAGAAAAAACTAATAAAATTGTGGTCATTGATCATCATAGAAGAAGCACAGACTTTATAGAAAATGCCATTTTAACTTTCCATGAGGTATATGCATCTTCTGCATGCGAATTAGTAACAGAGTTAATAGAATATTCAGAAAATAACATTACATTATCAGAAATTGAAATAGAAGGATTATATGCTGGAATTATGATGGATACGAAAAACTTTACATTTAAAACAGGTGTAAGAACTTTTGAAGCAGCAGCGTACCTTCGTAAATGTGGCGTAGATATTATAAAAGTTAAAAAATGGTTTCAAAGTGATTTAGAAACATATCATAAAATATCAGAAATTATAGCAAATGCAGAAATTGTAAATGATACTATTGGTATTTCTATTTATAATCAAGAAGTTCCAAATTGTAATATTATTTGTGCTAAAGCAGCAGATGAATTATTAACAATCAGCAATATTACAGCTTCCTTTGTTATTGGAAATTTAGGCGATAAAGTTTGTATTAGTGGACGTTCTATAGGAGATATTAATGTACAAGTTATTTTAGAAAAACTAGGTGGTGGCGGACACATTACACTTGCTGGTGCCCAAGTAGAGGGAAAAAGTATAGAAGAAGTAAAAGAAGAATTAATTAATTGTATTAATGAATATTTCAATGAAACATCAAACTAAAATACTTGACAATAAAAAAACTAATAAATATAATAAAATTATATTATATAAAATAAAAAGAAGGGGGAAGTACAAATGACTGACAAAACAAAAGGAGTATTAGCTTATATCTTTAGTTTAGTAGGAGGTTTAATTTTCTTATTTTCAAAAGATAGTAGCAAAAATGTAAAAACACATGCAGCACAATCTTTAGTTATCTTCTTGGGTTATCTTATTTTAACAGTTGCATATAATTTTATACCTGTTTATATTCCATTTTTATCTACAATCATTTACGTTGTATATATTGTAGCAATCGTATTTGGTATTGTAAAAGTTTGTAAAGAAGAAGATCCAGAATTACCAGTTATCGGTGACTTAGCAAAGAAAATCTTTGGAAAACAAATTGAAAAATAGAAAAAAGAGCGTTCCTTTCAGGAACGTTTTTTAATATAATAGGAAAGTAATCAAGATTAAGAAATAAAGTAAAAAATTAAAGAGAAACACCAAATAGACTAAAGCAAAAA
>CANRLO010000082.1 GCA_947631495.1 uncultured Clostridia bacterium | reverse complement strand
GCACTAAAACAACCACTGAAAGGACTTAATTTTTCTGTTCTATATAATTCAATTGTTTCTTGATTTAATTTTTCAGGATTGTTTCTATATTTTGCTTGAATTTCTTTCATTTTTTCTTGCAATTTTGCTGATTTTTTCATTGTTTTTTGTTGTTTAATGGTAATTGGTATTAAAATTATTCTTAATAAAACAGAAAATATAATAATAGCAACACCATAATTATTTAATAATTCATAGAAAAAATTTAATATGTAGCCAAAAATTTCTGATATAAATCCCATATAAATTCCTCGTCTTTCTTTTTTATTTTAAAGGATCATAGCCACCTTTTGAAAAAGGATTACACTTTAATATTCTTTTCCCTGCTAAAAAACTACCTTTTAGAAAGCCATATTTTTCAATTGCTTCAAGTGCATATTGTGAACAAGTAGGATAATATTTGCATTCTACTCCTAAAAAATGAAAAATTGGAGAAATAAATTTTTTATAAAATTTAATTAAAAAAATTCCTATTTTTCGCATTTTAAAATGCCTGCTCTTTCAAATAATATTTTCATATCTTCTTTTATTTGCTCACATTTTATATTTTGCTCTATATTTTTATTCCATAGAAATACAATGTTATAACCTATTTGTAATTTTTCTTTTTGTAAACGATAACTTTCCCTAATTAAGCGCTTTAAACGGTTTCTTTTGACTGCTGTTCCTATTTTTTTACTAATAGCAATTCCTATTACATTTTTTTCTTTTTTATTTTTTGTAAGATAAATTGTAATATATTTGCCACGATAAAATTTTCCTTTATCTAATACATTTTTAAATTCATAATTTTTCTTTAAAGTATCTATTTTTCTCATATTTTCTTCCTTTCGCAAGGCCAGTTTAGATTAGAAAAATATTTATTTAAGAATTAAATGTATAAAAAAGACCACATAAGATTTACGTGGCCTTCCCTATTTAAGCACTTATTTTTTTTCTTCCTTTTTCACGTCTTGCTTTTAATACATTTCTTCCTGCTCTAGTTTTCATTCTTTTCATAAAACCATGCTCTTTTTGTTCTTGTCTCTTTTTTGGTTGGAATGTTCTTTTCATTTTATGGCACCTCCTGTATTTATTTAAACCGTAAACGGATTTTTCACTTTTAATAAGCCTTATAATTGTATCGTAAATTATCTCTTATGTCAATAGTTTCATTTAAATTTAATTATTTTTTTTATTTGTATTGACTATTTTCACTTATTTTTGATATGATAATTAAACAATAGGGAAAGAAGGAGTTTAAGGAAAATGCCAGAAAAAAATTTAGAAGAACTTCTTACAAAAGCAAAAGAACTTTTAAAGGAAGAAACCACACCAATTTCATTTGACACTTGGATTAATGATTTAGAAATTCAAAGCATAGAAAATGGAAATGTTGTATTATTAAGTTCTACTACTTTTAATAGAGATACTGTAGAAGCTCGTTATCATAACTTAATAGTCAATACATTTAATTATTTAACAAATTATGAATGTAGTGTTACCATCCTTTCAAAAGAAGAATTAGCAAAAAATGGGGAAGAAGGACAAGCTTTTATAGAAAATTCATCTTCTCATCAAACAAATAATATTTTTAATCAAAAATATACTTTTGATAATTTTGTTGTAGGTAATAATAATCGTTTTGCTCATGCGGCAGCACTTGCTGTTGCAGAAGCTCCTGGAACATCTTATAATCCTTTATTTATTTATGGAGATTCTGGTTTAGGCAAAACTCATTTAATGCACGCAATAGAAAATGAAATATTAAAAAATAATAAAAATGCAAATATTTTATATGTAACTTCTGAATCTTTCACAAATCAATTAATAAATGCTATTAAAGATAATAAAAATGAACAATTTCGTTCTAAATATCGCAATATTGATGTTCTTCTTATTGATGATATTCAATTTATTGCTGGAAAAGAAAGAGTTCAAGAAGAATTTTTTCATACTTTTGATACCCTTCATGAAAATGGAAAACAAGTTATTATTTCAAGTGATAAACCACCAAAAGATATTAATTTATTAGAAGATAGGTTAAAATCAAGATTTGAATGGGGTCTAATTGCAGATATTTCTAGTGCAGATTATGAAACTCGTTTAGCTATTTTAAGAAAAAAAGCACAATTAGAAAACGTTATTATAGAAGACAGTATTTTATCAAATATTGCTGAACGTATAGATACTAATATTAGAGAATTAGAAGGTGCTTTAAAAAAACTTATCGCTAGAGCTTCTTTAATGAATAGTCCTATTACTATGGAAATGGCAGAATGGGCAATAAATGAAATTGTTTCATCTAATGATAAAGTAATTTCTTCTCAATATATTCAAGAAACTGTTGCTAAATATTTCAATATAAATGTAAAGGACATAGCAGGAAATAAAAGGTCAAACGATGTTGTATTTCCAAGACAAATTGCAATGTATTTATGCAGAACAGTTCCTCAACTTTCTTTACCTCAAATAGGAAAAGATTTTGGAAATAGAGACCATTCTACTGTAATGCATGCTTGTAATAAAATAGAAAAAGAAATGAAAGAAAATAAAAATACAAAAATGATTGTGGAAAGTGTTAAAAACCTTCTTCTATCAAATCAATGATAGTAGAATAAATAAAAAGAAAAATTTATTAAAAAATGTTGTTTGAAAAATAGTTGTTTGGAAAATATATTTGCTTTTCTTCTTACGGAAGGGCTAAATACACTTTCCACAACCTAGTGTGAATTCTCTGTATATAATTTGTTTATAATTAAACTTTTCACATTAAAATTTTTAACCTGTTTATAACTTAGGTAATTTATCCACCATTTTATAAACAATAAAAAAACAACGGAAATAAATAATTCACAGAGTTTTCCACAGAATCCACAACACCTATTATTACTATTACTAAAATTATTTATTATATTATAAAGGAGTTTGATGAAAATGAATCTTGTTTGCGAAAAGGATAAAATCCTTAAAGCTATTAATTCCGTAACAAAAGCAGTTGCTTCTAAAACAACAATGCCTATTTTGGAAGGAATATTAATTCAAACTAATGATAAAGAAATAAAATTAACAACCTATGATTTAGAAATAGGAATAGAATATGTTATTGATGCAGATATTAAAGAACAAGGAGCAACAGTAGTAAATGCTACTACGTTTAGTGAAATTATTAGAAAATTACCAGACACAGATATTCATATCTATATAAATGAAAATAATTTATTAGTTATAGAATGTGAAGGTTCTTTATATAAACTTGCAACTATGAATCCAGAAGAATTTCCAGAACTTCCACAAATAAATGTAGAAAATTCTATAGAAATAGATCAAAATACATTAAAAGATATGATTCGTAAAACAATTTTTGCAGTAAGTACAGAAGAAAATAGACCTATTTTTACAGGATGTTTATTTGAAATAAAAAATAATAAATTAAATGTAGTAGCAGTAGATGGTTTCCGTTTAGCTTGGAAATCAAAATTTCTTCAAAATAGTAGTAATGATTTTACTGCAGTTATTCCAGGTAGAACTTTAAATGAAGTAAATAAAATAATATTAGATTCTTTTGATAATATAAAAATAGGTGTAGCAAAAAATCAAGCTTTATTTGAAATGGAAAATTGTAAATTAGTTACTAGATTATTAGACGGAGAATTTTTAAACTATGCAAGTGTTATTCCAGAAAATTGGGAGACAAGAGTTACAGTAAATAAAAATAATATTCAAAATTGTTTTGAAAGAATTAGTTTAATTTCAGCATCTAGTATAGAAAAAGAAAAGAAATATCCAGTGAAAGTTTCAATAGAAATAGGAAAAGTAACTATTTCTTGCACAAACCAAACAGGAGATGCAAAGGAAGAAATGTATGTATCAACAGAAGGACAAAACTTAGAAGCAGGATTTAACCCTAAATATTTCTTAGATGCTTTAAGAGCAATAGATGATGAAGAAATTAATATTGATTTTGGAAGTAGTATTTCACCATGTATTATAAGACCAGTAGATGAGGGAGATTATATTTATATGATTTTACCAATTCGATTAAAAGAGGATTAAAATTTAAAATGTATATTAAAAATATAAAATTATTAAATTTTAGAAATTATGAAGAACAAGAAATTAGTTTAAATCCTAATATAAATGTTTTTTATGGAGATAATGCACAAGGAAAAACAAATATTATTGAATCTATCTTTTTATGTAGTATTGGAAAATCTTTTAGAACTACTAAAGAAAAAGAATTAATTCAATTTAATAAAGAAATTTCTTCTGTTTTTTTAGAATATCAAAAGAGTGATAGAGAAGGTTCTATTAAAGTAGAATTAAATGAAAAGAAAACAATTTTAGTTAATGGCATTAAAATAAAAAAATTAAGTGAATTATTAGGAAATTTAAATATTGTTATTTTTACGCCAGATGATATTCAAATATTAAAAGAAGGTCCATCAAGAAGAAGAAGATTTTTAGATATTATGATTAGTCAATTAAGACCAAATTATCTTCATTATTTAAATTTATATAATAAAACATTAGAGCAAAGAAATAATTATTTAAAACAAATAAAATTAGAAAATAAGCCACAAGAAATGCTAGAAATATGGGATGAAAAATTAGCAGAATATGGAGAAAAAATTTATTTATATCGTTATGAATTTATGGAAAAAATAAAAAATAAAATAAAAATAATTCATAGTGAAATTACAGAAGAAAAAGAAATTTTAAAAATAGAATATGAATCTAATTGTTCTAATAAAGAAAATTATTTAAAATTATTAAAAGAAAGAAGAAATTTAGATATTATAAAAGGATTTACAACAAAGGGTATTCATAGAGACGATTTTATGATATATATAAATAATGAACTAGTGAATGTATATGGTTCACAAGGGCAAAATAGAACTGCTATATTATCTTTAAAAATAGCAGAAATGCAAGTAATTTATGATGAAATAGGAGAATATCCAATTCTTTTGTTAGATGATTTTATGTCAGAACTAGATGAAAAAAGAAGAAAGAATTTTTTAGAATATATTGAAAATACACAAGTTATAATTACTTGTACTGATAAAATAGAAAATTTTAAAAAGGATATGAAAATATTTCAAGTAAAAAAAGGAGAAATTTCAACATGTACGTCCACATAGGAAAAGATGATATAATTGAAGAAAAAAATATTATTTCTATTTTAGATTTAGAAAAAATGTTAGAAAATAAAAAATTAGAAGATATTTTAAAAGAATTAAAAATAGAAAATAATATAATAAACAATAAAAATGGAAATGAAAAATCTCTTATTTTAGTAAAAAAACAAAAGAAAATAGAAGCATATTTTTCTAATATTTCATCAACAACATTAGCAAAAAGAATGCAAAAAGAGAATATATAAAAAAGGAAGGTTAAAAAAATGGAAAAATTTGAACATGAGTATGGGGCAGAACAAATTCAAGTATTAGAGGGGTTAGAAGCAGTTAGAAAAAGACCTGGTATGTATATAGGTAGCGTTTCTGTAAGAGGTTTGCATCATTTAGTATATGAAATTGTAGATAACTGCGTAGATGAAGCATTAGCAGGTTATTGCACACACATTCATGTAACATTAGAACCAGGAAACATTGTATGTGTAGAAGATGATGGTAGAGGTATTCCAGTAGATATTCATCCAAAAACAAAAATATCAGCTGCAGAAACCGTATATACTGTTCTTCATGCAGGTGGAAAATTTGGTGGAGATAGTGGATACAAAGTATCTGGAGGTCTTCATGGAGTAGGTGCATCTGTTGTAAATGCATTATCACAATGGACAGAAGTAACTATTCAAAGAGATGGTGGAATTTATGAAATGAAATTTGAAAGAGGAAAGACAGTAAAACCATTAACTAGAATAGGTGACTCTAAAAAAACAGGAACAAAAGTAAGATTTTTAGCTGATGATACTATTTTTGAAACAACAGATTATGAATATGAAGTATTAGAAAATAGATTTCGTGAAATGGCATTTTTAACAAAAGGATTAAAAATAAGCATTGAAGATTTAAGAGAAGAAACACCTAAAAAAGCAGAATTTCATTTTGAAGGTGGACTAATTTCTTTTGTTGAATT
>CANRLO010000081.1 GCA_947631495.1 uncultured Clostridia bacterium | reverse complement strand
AAGTTTGTGCATAAGTGCTGCTCTTTGTGGTCCAACTCCTTTTATAAATTGAATTTCTTTTTCTAAACCTTGCATAGCTTCTCCTTCATTTTTTCTATTCAAACTATATCATAAAGTTATTTGTTTTTCAATTTTTTATTTTAGAAAATAATAGCAAAATTATTATTTTTTTCTTTACATTTTATGTAATGTATGATATATATATTGTTATATTTTTATTGAGAAACCAATAAGTTTATCAACTTGGAGGTTTCTAGCCTCCAAGAAAATTTAAGGAGGGCAAAATTTATGGAAGCTGAAAAGCATCAATTTGGAAAGTATGATGGTGGTATGTTAAAAGATCCTTCTTGCGTATCTACTTGTACTGAACAGGAACTCTATTTTTACATCAATAATTTTGGTGGTATGATTTGGCGGTTAAATCATGATATGTCTCATGGTAAAATTGAAGAAAAATTAGACCTAACCCCTTATCAGTATGCACTTGAATATTGTGTTATGCACACTCCACGCTTTGGTGTAAAGATAGACGAACCTGCAGAAGGTGAACATGTCAAAGCAACGGATTCGTATTGGGCTTGGTTTCGTTGGTGGGATGAATATTTCCAGAGAACACTTACTGAAGAGGACTACAAAGATTATCTGCAAAAAGTAAAAAAAGGAGAAGATGTTTCTCAATTTCGTCCGACTGGCGATTGGCGTGATAATGTGTAATGTAATCTTTTTAGGTCAATGTTATCAAAGGGCTATAAAATTAAAAAGCCAAAAGAAAAATGGGTGAAAATTTTCACTCATTTTTCTTTTGGACTTTTTATAGCACTTTTTTCTTTTACTATTATGCAATAATTCTATTAAAAATTTATCCTTTATTATCGTACCTCTATCTCTCCAAACTCTACTTTTCCATTGGCATCTATGTTAAAGTTAATTTCTATCATAACGCCATCATAAGGGTATTCTTGCGCATTTGGATTTGCAATACTTTGTCTTAAACTATTTACTGTAGAAAGTGTGAAACGATATTTTCCTTCTTTTAATTCTCCATATATTTTAAACCAATCAATTGTTACCTCTACTTGCCCATTTTCATTTAAAGTATAATTTGCTTCGGTAGAAACTTCTCCTATTTTTGAAACTTCGGGCCATGGATTATATCCAGTTGTAGATGCTCCATTTTCAGTATATATTACTTCTTGTTTTTCTGGTGGTGCATTGTACTTATACACATTATATTTCATAGTAGAATAATCATATTTTAATTCATTTTTATCTGTTATAGTAAATACTATTTGTTTGTTATTACTTTTCTCTTTGTCTATTGTAACTGTAACATTTTCTTTTGTACTATAAGCTTTTACTAACACATCTCTTGGAATTTCAATATCACTTTTTTCTTTTAGAATTTCTACTTTTTCTACTATTGGCTCATAAGTAAAGTTTTCATTAGAAGATTTACGATAGTGGAAAGTGACTATTACTTCTTGGTCTTGTTTTAAATTTTGTACTTGACTATTTTCAATATAAAAGTTTTCTTCATTTCGATATTCTTCATTTGCTATAATCGGCATAAGAGTAAAGGTATTGCCTTCTGCTCGAACCACAACTCCTTTTGCCTTAAATGTTCCTTCATAGTTAATAATTTCAATGTCTTGCGTGCTACCTTCTCCACTTTGTTTTTTATCTTCTGTTATATTGTATTTTGGTTTTGTAATAGCATAAATAATTGTTGCAAGAATAACTATTATACAAATTGCTACTATGAAAATAATTGTTTTTCCACTTATTTTGATATTTTTTTCCATATTTACCACACTTCTTTCTTATTTAGCAATTTAATTTTGAAATACTTCGTTTTTACTTTACTTACTAATATTTATATAGCCATGCTAATAGGTCCTGTTGGTTTTTCTTGTTTGTTTCCTAATAATTCATTGACATACTTTTCTATGTCTTTCAATGGAAAGCATAATTTTATTTTTCTATCTTCTGTAATAATATATCTGTTACCTATTGTAACATATCCTATCTTTCCTGGAATTAAAAATTCACAATTATTGATTTTTATTTTTATGCCATTTTCATATTCTTCTGTAATATCATGATTCTCAAGCCAATCTCGCTCTTGTATATCAGAATAAATTAAAGGAGTAGTTATTTTTTCAATGACAGCTTCATCTGTTATTTCCATAGATTTATTTTTGCTTGTAATAGTAATTTTATTTGCTGTAAACATTGTTTCCTTTTCTTCTAAATTTTCAAAAGCGTTTTTAAGAAAAGTATCAAAACCTTCTAATCCATAAGCTCTATTTAAGTTTCCATTTTTTAATAGAAATCCCTGCCCACTTTGGTTATATTTAAGGAGCTCTACTTCATCATTAAATTTAATTTTATAGTCTGGTGTTACTATGTTTAATTCATCTACTATTTCTTCCGATGTAATATCTTTACATTGTTCTAATAAATAATCGATTGCTGTTTTTCTATCTATTTCTATTTGTTTTTCTTCTTTATTAGTAATTGTAATTTTTTCTGTTTTAAACATTTGAATATTTTCTGTTAGTTTTTCATCTACAATTGCTACTATTTTACTTAATATTTTTGGTTCGATTTTTGTAAGAAATTGTTTTTCATTATGTTCCATCATTACATATCCATCGTCATCCTCATAATCAAAGGTAAAGCTTGTGTTTTCATCTAATTCTGCTTTGTAGGTTCCCATTACAGCTAAGCCAATTAGCCCTGAATAATTTTCTAATTTTTTATTGTTGATGTTATCTTTGATTATTTTTATTATTTCTTTATCTGTTACGTCTATGTCGAATTTTTCATTTTGCAATGGATATGTATATGTTATTGTAATATGCTCTTTTTCTTCAAAAGAAACTACTTCTTTTGGTACCATTATTTTATATTTTAAATAGCTTCTTATTTCTGTCCCTATTCCTGTGAATGTAATAATACCAAATAAAATTGCCAATACAAGTATTACTACTAAAATGATTATTATTTTCTTTTTCTTCATTCTATATCACTTTCCTTTCTTATATTTGCTTTGAAAGTAAATTATTTTTCTTGCGTTACCTCTTTTATGTAAAGTCTGATTTTCAATTTTTTGCCTTTCTATTTTTTAGACGATATTCAACTATAATTTTGTTGGTAAATTTATTATATCATTAACTATTTTGTTTGTACTAATATTTTTTTATTTGATTTTCCTTTAATCACATATTTTACCATTCTCTCGTATAATATTTTACGAAAGTAAGCATATATTGAAAAGTTTACAGTTATTAATATATGCTTAAAGAAAGGATGATAATAAATATGAAATCATATAAGTTAGCCATTGTTGGTGCTACTGGCGTAGTTGGAAGAACTGTTTTAAAAGTATTGGAAGAAAAGAAGTTACCAATTTCCGAATATGTACTTTTTGCTTCAAAACGTTCTTGTGGCACAAAACTTCATTTTATGGAAAAGGATTATGAAGTACGAGAATTAACAGAAACATCTTTTGATGAAGGTTTTGATTTTGCTATTTTTTCAGCAGGTGGTGATACTGCTAAAAAATTTGCTCCTATTGCCGCTTCCAAAGGTTGTATTGTAGTAGACAATAGTAGTGCTTTTCGTATGGAAAAAGATGTTCCTTTAGTTGTACCAGAAGTAAATCCAGAAGAAATTAAAAATCATAATGGCATTATTGCCAACCCTAATTGTTCTACTATTCAAGCTGTTGTTGCTTTAAAGCCACTAGATACAAAATACCATATCAAAAGAATTGTATACTCTACTTATCAAGCAGTTTCTGGAGCAGGTTCAAAAGGAATTTATGATTTAGAAAATGGAATTCATGATTTTGAAAATAATCAAAACTGTATAACAAATGATGGAATTCAATGTTCAAGATGTAAACAAAAATATGCACAAAATTTTGAAATTAAGCAAGATTATGCACTTCAAAAATTCCCTTACCCTATTTTCAACAATTGCTTGCCACATATTGACGTATTTTTAGAAAATGGCTATACCAAAGAAGAAAAAAAAATGATAAATGAAACTAGGAAAATTCTAAAAAAACCAGATTTGAAAATTACTGCTACAGCCGTACGCGTTCCCGTTTTTAACTCACATAGTGAATCTATTAACGTAGAATTCGAAAAAGATTTTGACTTAGAAGAATTAATTTTAACATTAAAAAATGCCACTAATGTAATTGTTCAAGATGATGTAAAAAATAATATTTACCCTCTTGCTATAAATGCTACTGGGCATGACGAAGTATTTGTTGGAAGAATTAGACGAGATGAAAGTGTAAAATCTGGAATTAATCTTTGGGTAGTTGCTGACAATATTAGAAAAGGTGCTGCAAGTAATGCCATTCAAATTGTGGAAAAATTAATTGATTTTAACAATCATTAATTTTTAAATTTTTCTAATAAACACTGCTCTATTTATTTTTATAACTTTTTGCAAAACTATTTATTTTTTAAAGGCTTTATCATATAATAAAAATAGTTTGAAATATAATTATATTTCTTGCTCTATATTGCCTTTACGAAAGGACAAAAAATATGAAAAAAATTTTATTTAAAGGATGTGGAACTGCCATCGCCACTCCATTTACAGAAGATGGTATTAATTTTGAAGAATTTGGAAAACTAATCGAAAACCAAATTCAAAATGGTGTTGACGCCATTATCGTTTGTGGTACAACAGGAGAAAGTTCTACCATGACAGAAGAAGAAAAAAAGCAAACAATCAAATTTGCTATAGACAAAGCAAATAAGCGTGTTCCAATTATTGCAGGTACGGGTGGAAATAACACCAAAGCTGTTATTTCTATGTCAAAATATGCAGAAAGCGTTGGTGCAGACGGACTTTTAATTGTTACTCCCTACTATAATAAAACCACTCAAGCGGGACTTGTAGCACATTATAGTGCTATTGCAAAAGAGGTAAGCCTTCCTATTATTCTATATAGTGTTCCTAGTAGAACTGGTGTTAACATTAACCCAGAAACTTGCTTAGAATTATCAAAAATAGAAAATATCGTTGCTATAAAAGAAGCTTCTGGCAACATTTCACAAATTGCAAAAATTGCGTCTTTATGCCAAGATAACTTACATATTTATTCTGGCAATGACGACCAAATTGTTCCTATTCTTTCTTTAGGAGGTCTTGGTGTTATTTCTGTATTATCTAATATAGAGCCAAAATTTACTCACACCATGGTAATAAATTATTTAGAAGGAAAACACAAAGAAGCAATGGAAGCACAGCTAAAATGTTTACCATTAGTAGAAGCATTGTTTTGCGAAGTAAACCCAATTCCAGTAAAAGAAGCTTTAAATTTAATGGGTTATAACTATGGCATACCTCGCCTTCCTTTAATTCCTATTAGTACAGTTGGAAAACAAAAATTAGAAAAAGCAATGAAGGAATTTGGTACAATATCTTAATATTTTTTAAATTTATTTGCTTTTTTATTTGATTATGCTATAATAAAAGTTAGAATGATTAAAAATATAAAATTAGAATATATACAAAAGAAATATAAAGGGGAATTTTAAAGACAATGAGTAAATCACTTATCAAAAAGGATATTAATAAAGAAAATCTCAATCAATATGCCGAGTTTTATTCACTTGTGCAAGATGTTATTTCAAATAAAACAGTACAACGCATGAAAGATTTCAGACAACACTATGATACCAATACTTTTGAACATTGTTTTCATGTTGCTTATATTAGTTATAAAATATGTAAGAAATTAGGGTTAGATTATAAAGCAGTAGCACGAGCTGGTATGCTTCACGACTTATTTCTATATGACTGGAGAAATAGTGGAAAGCTTTTAAATTTAGAACGTAAACATGCTTTTATACATCCACAAATTGCTTTAGAAAATGCATCAAAATTATTTGACTTAAGTAAAAAAGAACAAGATATTATTGTAAAACATATGTGGCCAGTTACACTTCGTCTTCCTAAATATCCTGAATCTTTTATTGTTACTTTAGTTGATAAATATAGTGCTTTGCAAGAATCTTTTGTATTCTACAACTCTTTCTTGCAAAAGAAAAAATTATATAAATATGCTTATATATTTCTTTGCTTGTTAATTTT
>CANRLO010000080.1 GCA_947631495.1 uncultured Clostridia bacterium | reverse complement strand
CCTTCTCCTGTAAGAGCATTTAAATAAACTGGTAAAGTTGCAACTAAAGTTTTTCCTTCACCTGTTTTCATTTCTGCAATTCTACCTTGGTGTAAGATAATTCCACCAATTAACTGCACGTCAAAATGACGCATTCCTAGTACTCTTTTTGAAGCTTCTCTAACTACAGCAAATGCTTCTGGTAAAAGGTCATCTAAAGTTTCTCCGTTTTGTAATCTATTTTTAAATTCATCAGTTTTATTTCTTAATTCTGTATCTGTTAATTTTGAAATTTCATCTTCTAAACTATTGATTTTTTCAACCAATGGCATTACTCTTTTTACTTCTTTTTCACTATAAGTTTTAAATAGTCCCATGTTTTTCTTCCTTTCTGTTTTTTACATATTTTCATGTATTTTACTATATCACGAATGAATAAAAAAAGCAAGAAATTTCAAGTATATTTCATTTTTAAAAAACATATATTGTACTAACCTATTATTTGATTTTAAGAAAGAAGGTTTTTTAATGTTTGTTTATAATTTTAAGTTAAATAGTTCTTTTATGTTTAAAATATTACTTGCTATTATTGTTTTTATTGTTATTTGCTTATGTATAGTTATTGGTGTTAGACTTTATAAAGCAAGTACCGATGATATTGGAGATGGCATTAATTACAATGGTATTACAGAGTTAACTCCACAAAACTATGCAACAATTTTACAAGAAGTTCATGATAATATGGATTCTTATATTGGACAAAAAATTAAGTTTTCAGGTTTTGTCTATCGTGTTTATGATTTAGACCAAGAACAGTTTGTATTAGGACGTAATATGATAATTAGTTCTGACTTTCAAACTGTAGTAGTTGGCTTTCTTTGTCACTATAAAGATGCTATTTCTTTTCGTGATAGTATATGGGTAGAGTTAGAAGGAAAAATTACAAAAGGCAATTATCATGGAAGCGATATGCCAATTTTAGAGGTAACTAATATAAAAGAAGTAGAAAAGCCAAATGATGAATATGTATATCCACCAGATGAAAATTATATTCCTACTTCAGTTATATTATAAAAGAACAGAGGACTAATTATAGCCCTCTGTTTCTTTGTTATATTTTATGCCGTTGCTACTTTGGCAGCTGTTGAAGCTTTATGGCATTTCAAGACAATGCCATGCTCGCTGTCTCCGTACATGCTGACGCTTAAATTTTCTTTCATTCCAAAACGATGCATAACTTCACGTATGGAACATTTGTCTTCCATTATCCACTTGTCTGCAAGCCATTGCAGCCTTGTTTCTTCTCCTTCTTCAAATTTAGCCTCATTTGCTACAATTGTAACTTCTACCATAAGCTGTCTCCTTTCTTAATGAAAATGAGTTTTTAAAAGTAATATGTTATATATTTTATACAATAAATGCAAAAAAATCAAGTCCTTTTACATTTTTTTGCTAAATTTTACAATATTTTTTCTAAATATAATTTTTTTCATTATAAAAACGCCTCTAATTTGAGACGTTTTTTACTATATTTATATACTACATGATATAAAGTGCAGGGCGAAAGCCACGCGTCGTGAATGTGCTAGTCACAGTACTGTCAGCACGATAACATGTAGGGCGTTCAGCATAAGTTGTTTCAAAACTACCTCCACGAAGCATATAGCTCTCTACTGTATTACTAGGATAACCAGCCTCTTGAGTCCATTCCCATAAGTTTCCTGCTATATCATATAAATTATTCTGCTTTACTCCTTCTGTACTTGCTGTCGTTCTTATTCCATAATGATGTTGGTCATCTGATTTTTTGAAAGCTGATGTAGCCCCAGTGCTAGAATTTACTGTAGCATATCTTCCTTGTCCTTCTGTAAATGTTACACCTTCAGTTGCTTCTTTATAATTTCCCCATGTACTTTCTGTAGTGACTATTGAAGTATCCTTACCTGCTATAAAATTCATTATAGCATCCCACATTGTTCCTGTTATTAGTCCACTGTGGATATATTCTGTATGATACATACTATTACTTAATTTTAAAGAAGTAGAATAATCTGCATGGTAATAAGGTATTTCTCCTGCCTTACTTGTTATTTTTCCACTTATAGTATGGTTATTTAGTCCATCTCTTATAGAAAAATCATTATTTGTAAAACTATTTGCTGTATTTTGAGCTGAAAAATCTACTTTTTTTGAATCTACTAATAATTCAATTTCACTCGTTCCTGCTTCATATCTTCCTACATAAAATCCACTATATTTTATTATTTGTGTCAATTCTGATGAATATGTATGTGTTTCCCATATAGCTTTATCATAATCTTTTCCACTTACTGTATTCCAATTTGTTTTTTTGTAATTTTCCTCTGTTACTGGTATCCATACAAATTGGTTTCCTAATATTGCTGTATTTTTTTCTTCTTCTGTAAATTCATCTATTATTACTTCTCCTGCATCATTATATGATATTCTTTTTGCACTTCCATCTTCTTTATATATTGCTCCTGCTGGTACATTTCCATCTTTTGCATCTTTATATTTATTTTTGTCATTGGCATTATCTGATATTACTACTCCACTTGATACTGTTCCTCCTACATAGTAAAATCCTTCTGGTACTGGTACCATCTCTCCATTTCCTGTTGCTATTGCTTTTACATTTGATGCTACTACTGCTTTCTTTACTATTTTTCCTGTTTCCGTTTCCACATATGCAGGTGTTTTTGTTAGCCACTTACTTGGTATTTGTACTTCTGTTCCTGCTTCTGTTTCAGTTGTATTTTGTGGAAGTCCTTTATTTAATTCTTCAATTTGTTTTTCTAAGTTGTTTATTCCTTCTTGCTCTGCTATTTGTGCATTTATATATTCTTCTTTTGCTTGTTTTGCTCTATTAAATAATCCATTTTTGCCTAGTACTAAATTTATACTAATTCCTGCTAAGATGATTAAAATAATAATTGTAATTACAAGTGAAATTAGTGTAATTCCTTTTACAGTTCTTTGTTTTTCTTTTCTAATTTTTTTCATTAGTTTCCTCCACTTTTTACTAAGATAATAATTTATAAACAATAACTTTAATATCTTTATCTTGTTATTTTCTTATTTTTTTTAAAGCTTTTCATTATTATTTACGTTTTAATTTACTTTATGTTTATAAGTTACTACTTTTATTTTTTATTATTTTACCAATATGTTATTTTTACGTCAATAGTTTTTTGTAAAATTTATAAACTGGAATTCTATTTTAAGTTTATATTACTTACATAAGGACGTCATTACTATTTATACATTTTATTAATCAAATAATTTTTCATCTGGATTCTGCTAATTCTTTCTTTATTTTTTCTATTTCTTTTTGTTTTACTCCTGTTACTTCTTGTATTATTTTATCTTCTAATTTTAAGCCTAACATTTTTCTTATTGTGAAGTTTATTGTTTCTAATTTACCTGTCATTTCACCTCGTTTTTCACCCTTTATTTCGCCTTCTCTCATTGCTTGCAATCGTATTTCTAGTCTTTCTTTTCTTTCATTCTCATGAATTCTTTCTGCTAATGTCATTGTTTCTTCCTCCTTCTCTATTTTTACTTTTTTTAATATTGTTTCTAGTTGCTCGTGCTCAATTATTCCTTCTGCTTTATATCTTATTATGTCTTTTATTTTTTCTAAATTTTTATTATTACTTGTTTGCAAGATTTCTTCTACGTTTTTGATAAATTCTATTGTATTCTTACTTTTCTCTAGTAACATTACTTTTGATAATATATTATCTTCTTGTAATAATTCTTCTTTAGTATATTTATTAACATCTACTAAGCTTATTTCTTCTTTTTCTTCGTACCATTCTATTTGTTCTTTTAATTCTTTCATACTTAGTTTTGCATCCCACTTAGCTTCTCCTGTATAAATAATTATTGGTATTATTAGTGGGTATTTATATGTTTTACTTTTGCTTTTCTTCTTATCTATGATACCTCGCATAATTTCAATGCTATATTCTAGCATACGATATGCTATGGAATAATCTATTGTTGATTGATGTTCTATTAAGAAAAAAATGTTTTTATCTTTTATTTTATAAATAATATCTGATTCTCTATCTTGATATTTACTTGTAATAAATCGATTTGAATATAATTCTATTGGTTCTTTTATTTCTTCTTTTGGCTTTAATGCCTTATTTATTAAATTTAATGCTTCTTCTTTTTTCATTAAAATTTCTCTAATTACTTTATCGTGTTCATTATTTTTGTCATATATGTATTCTTCTGATTCTTCTTTTACTGTTAAATATTGATTTTGTTGTTCATCTACTATTAAATACAAATTTTTTTCTTTTTTATCTTCAGTACAACAATTTTCTTTCTTATTAAGTAAATATTCTTCTTTTTGCTTGCGGAATTCTTCATATTTTAAATAATGTTGATATGTAATTTTTAACAAATTTTGCCTCCTTTATTATATTTAGTTTTACTATATTGTCAATATAAATTTAAAAGTTAAATTGAAATTTAAAATATTACCTCCTCTCTTTTGCCCCTTTTTACCTTTATTTTTCCTTGATTTTCTTAAGAATCAATTTTTTTGATAATAATTTTTTGAACCCAATATTTTTTATATTTATATTAAAGCACATAAATAGCAAAAAAGCAAGAACTTTTCATCGCCTTTTTCTGACATATTTCTTGCTTTATTTTTTCTTATACTAATTTTCTAACAATTAACTGAAATAAATTATACTAAAAAATAATATACTAAATATCTTTTCAATAGCAAACGCCTCTAATATTAGAGACGTTTGCTAGGATATTTCTTTACTACATTATATAAAGTGCAGGGCGGAAGCTGCAGTTCGTGCCAGTGTCAGTCACAGTGAGGCCATCACGATAGCACGCAGGGGTACCAGAGTAGGTGTCGTAGAAGCTACCTCCACGAAGTATATAGGATTCAGTAGTATTTACATATGCTGTTTCTTGTGTCCACTCCCATAAGTTTCCTGCTATATCATATAAATTTTTCTTTTTAACGCCTTCTGTGCTTGCTGTTGTTCGTATTCCAAAGTGATGTTGGTCATCTGATTTTGTAAAAGCTCCGTTAGATCCTATACTACTACCACTTGATGTTACTGACGCATATCTTCCTTTTCCTGATTCAAATGTTACACCTTCAATTTTTGCATTATAATTTCCCCATGTACTTGCTGTTATACTTGTATTTTCTTCTTCTATAAAATTCATTATTGCATCCCACATTGTTCCTGTTACTAATCCACTATACATATAAGATGTATTATACATATTATTGCATAGTTTTAATGCTGTAAAATAATCTGAATGATAATATGGTATTTCTCCTGCCTTACTTGTTATTTTTCCACTTATAGTATGGTTATTTAGTCCATCTCTTATAGAAAACTCATCATTTTCCCAATTACTTGCTGTATGCTCTACTGAAAAATCTACTTTTTTTGAATCTACTAACAATTCAATTGCACTTGTTCCTGCTTCGTATCTTCCTACATAAAAACCACTATATTTTCTTATTTGTGCAAGTTCTGCTGAATTGTTTTTTGTTTCCCATGTGGCATTTTGATAACCCCAACTTGTTTTCTTGTAATTCTGTTCCGTTACTGGTATCCATACAAATTGATTTCCTAGTATTGCTATATTTTTTTCTTCTTCTGTAAATTCATCTATTATTACTTCTCCTGCATCATTATATGCTATCCTTTTTGCACTTCCATCTTCCTTATATATTGCTCCTGCTGGTACATTTCCATCTTTTGCATCTTTATATTTATTTTTATCATTTGGATTGTCTGATATTACTACTCCACTTGATACTGTTCCTCCTACATAGTAAAATCCTTCTGGTACTGGCACTGTTTCTCCATTTCCTGTTGATATTGCTTTTACATTTGATGCTACTACTTTTTCCTTTACTATTTCTCCTGTTTTTGTTTGCACATACGCAGATGTTGTTGTTAACCACTTACTTGGTATTTGTACTTCTGTTCCTGCTTCTGTTTCAGGTGTATTTTGTGGAAGTCCTTTATTTAATTCTTCAATTTGTTTTTCTAAATTGTTTATTCCTTCTTGCTCTGCTATCTGTGCATTTATATATTCTTCTTTTGCTTGTTTTGCTCTATTAAATAATCCATTTTCGCCTAGTACTAAATTTATACT
>CANRLO010000079.1 GCA_947631495.1 uncultured Clostridia bacterium | reverse complement strand
CATTTACATATTATAATCGAAATAGTTGAATGACAATAGAATTTCCATCACTACTTGCTTTCATACCAATGTCGTAATCACAATCATTACGAAATTTGAAATCTAAAGAACCGTAAGAAACAGTAGCATCTTTCCCTTCTGGAACATAACCAACATCTTTTCCGTGTTCATGTCTTTCTATTACAGCTAAAGTAGGAATGTTAAGTACAGCATTATATAAAGTACTACTTACTTGACAATTTCCACCACCAATACCTCTTTGAGTTTTTTGGTCAATAATAACACTAGCTTCTTGATAACCTCTTTCAGGAGTAGGGTCTCCAACAATTTCGTTAAAAGAAAAAGTTTGTCCGCCTACGTATAATGGTATTATTTAAAATAGAGCAAGTAATAGAAATATTAGTTAATCTTCCAGGTTCCTTATCTTTTATAATAGTAGAAAATGAAGAAATTTCATTTTCATTAGATACATTTTGCATAATTTCACTGCTATTTTCAATAATATTAGCAACACGTCCTTTACTTTCTTCTAAATTAGCATCAACAAAATTTTCTTCACTATTATCAGAACTAAAATTGCTATTAGAAGAATTATTTTTATTAGAAAATGGATTATTAAAAAAGAAGAAAATAGCAATAATAGCTAAAATAATAACAATTCCTAAAATGATATATTTTTTCATATAATATTCAGTTCCTTTCTAATTTTATTACTTTTTATAGTTTTTCCAAAATATCAAAAAATATAAGCAGTTGACAAAATTAAAAAATATAGTATAATTAAATATGTAAAACAAATTAGGGAGAGAAAAAAATGGTAGCAAAAATTTGGAAAAAAGCATTACTTTTTATCTTGCTAATTGCTTGTTTATTTAATATTGTAATAAAAATTGTGCACAAAAATTCTTTAGATCAAGAATTAGAATCATCTGCACAATATATACAACAGCAAGAAGCAGAAAATAAAATAATGGAATAAAATATAATTTAGGACTTGAAAAAAATAAAAAAACATGTTACAATAAAAAACGGCTTTTAAAATAGAAAGAACAAACGTATTTTGAAATACGTTATTATAGTTTAGAAAAATAGAAGGAAGAGGTGAATACAGAATGAAAGAAGGAATGCATCCAGAATATACAGAAGCAACAATTACATGTGCTTGTGGAAATGTAATGAAAACAAATTCAACAAAAGCAGATATGAAAGTTGATGTTTGTTCAAAATGTCATCCATATTGGACAGGTAACTTAAAAAGAGAAACAACAGGTGGTAGAGCAGATAAATTTAAGAAAAAATATGGACTTCAATAATAAAAGGAAAAGATTTGGATATATATATCTAAATCTTTTTTTATGATAAATAATATTGAAAAAACAGATTGACGAGTCTAGACAAAATGCAAAAATTATGATAAAATGTGCAAAATAACATAATGTAATATTTTCCAAACTAGGCATAAGGAGGAATAACAATATGAGAGAAATGCGGAAAGTAGAAAAAGCAGTTAAGCAATATGAAAAATTGCTATTGCAAAATCCACAAAATGCAAAAGAATATAAAGAAGATTATCTCAAAGATGTTGAATTGCTAATTGCTGTTGTCGAAACCTATATTAAAGACACAGCAAGAATCTTTCAAATTTGGTGTGATACCAGTGTAAGAATATGGGCTGAACCATCTAACAATGTACTCCAAAAAATTAAAAGAGCAATTGATATGGCAATTGCAAATTACTATCTAAATCGTTTAAGCGGAGAAATTGCAAAAGCCGAAAAGTTTAAAAAGCCACTTAAAAAAATTAAAGGAAGATTTGAGCAATTCCAATACTTTTGCTAAAAAAATTAAACTTTGTATGTATATCTAAAAAACTGCAAAAAAGTCAACAAAATTGTTGGCTTTTTTCTTTTGTTTTCTATTGAAAAAATACGAAAAATGTAATAAAATAAAGCAAATGTCAAAAAGGAGAAAAAACAGGTGCAAGTAACAGATATAAAAGAAGAATTACAATACATAGAAAAAGTAAAACAAATAAATGAAAATAAAAAATTAAAATATTATATACTAACCATGGGTTGTCAATTAAATGAAAATGATTCTGAAAAAATAGCAGGTATGTTAGAAAAAATGAACTATATAAAAACAGAAGAAATGAAGGAAGCAGACTTAGTTGTATTTAATACTTGTTGTGTAAGAGAAAATGCAGAAGAAAAATTATTTGGAAAAGTAGGAGAAGTAAAAAAGCAAAAAGAAGAAAAAGAAACCATAATTGCCATTGGTGGTTGTATGATGCAAGAAGAACATATTATAAAAAAATTAAAACAGAGCTATCCTTATGTAGATATTATTTTTGGAACGCATACCCTACATAAATTACCACACGATTTATATGAAGCTTTAAAAGAAAACAAAAAAATACGAGATGTACTTGACATTGAGGGACAAGTAATAGAAGGACTTCCAATATCAAGAGATGATAAAACAAAGGCATCAGTTACCATTATGAATGGTTGTAATAATTTTTGTAGTTATTGTATTGTACCATATGTAAGAGGAAGGGAAAGAAGTAGAAATCCAAAAGATATTCTTGAAGAAATAAAAGATTTAGCAAAACAAGGTTACAAAGAAATTACTTTATTAGGACAAAATGTAAATTCTTATTTAAGAGTAGAAAAAGAAAAAAACATTCCTTTTGAAGAATATGAAGGCGTAAATTCTTTTGCTACCTTACTTAGAGCAGTAAATAAAATTGATGGAATTGAAAGAATTCGTTTTATATCTCCACATCCAAAAGACTTTACAGACGATGTAATAGAAGCTATTAAAGATTGTGAAAAAGTATGTAAGCTTATTCATTTACCATTACAAGCAGGAAGCACAAAAGTATTAAAAGAAATGAATCGAAAATATACGAAGGAACAATATTTAAGGTTAGTAGAAAAAATGAAAAATAGAATACCAAATGTTGTATTTACTACAGATATTATCGTAGGCTTCCCAAATGAAACAGAAGAAGACTTTGAAGATACCTTAGATGTAGTAAGAAAAGTAAAATTTGAGCAAGTTTTCATGTTTATTTATTCAAGAAGAGTAGGAACGCCGGGAGATAGAATGGAAAATCAAATACCAGAAGAAATAAAGCATAAACGTTTTGATAGGCTGAAAGAACTAGTAGAAAGTCAAATTCAAGAAAATAATCAAAAATATATTGGAACTATGCAAAAAGTAATGGTAGAAGGAGTAAGTAAAAATAATCCAAATATGTTATCTGGAAGAACAGATTCGAATAAAGTAGTTATATTTGAAGGAGATAAAAATTTAATTGGAACAATGGTAGAATTAAAAATTATATCAGAGCATATGTGGTATTTAAAAGCCGAATAAAAAATAGTGAAAAAGGAAGTTGAAATGGAAAGAAATTTTAATGAAAAACAAAAAAATGAAGAACAAAAAGAATTATTAGAAAGTATATTAATGTTAGAATTTGAAGATAATCAAAATTGTTTAGAAAAGCGAAAAGAAACAATTTTTCAAATAATTCCTGAATTAAGAGAAATAGATGGATTTGAACAAAAAAGTCCATATCATTCTTACGATGTATGGACACATACTATAAAAGCAATACAAAAATCAATTCCAAACTTAGAAGTAAGGCTAGCATTATTATTACATGACATTGGAAAACCTTATTCTTACCAAGAAGATAATGACATTAGACATTTTAAAGGACATCCACAAAAATCAGCTCAAATGACACAAGAAATTTTAACAAGGTTAGGTTACTGCCCAAAAGAAATAAACGATATTTGTTATTTAGTAGAACATCACGATGAATTAATAGATGTTAGTAAAGAAAGTCAAACAAACCAGAAAATGACTCAAAAATTATTACATATACAATATTGTGATGCCTATGCCTATGCACCAGAATATATTGAAAAAAGAATTAAAATATTAGATGAAATAAAAGCACAATTAGAAGAAAAATGGAATAAGAAAGAAGATACAAAAAAAGGAGAAAGGTAGTTATTAAAAATAATAGAATTTTCATAAATAATATGCCTTCTAAATTACCTAAGTAAGGAGATTTTGAAAGAGAAATATCCTATGTGTACCTTCTAAGAAAATTAAGAGAGGAATGAAATAGAAAATGGCAGAAAAAGCAGAATTTTCACCAATGATGCAAGAATATTTAAAAACGAAAGAAGAATACAAAGATTGTATTTTATTCTATCGTTTAGGTGATTTTTATGAAATGTTTTTTGATGATGCAATTACAGGTTCAAAAGAGCTAGAATTAACCTTAACAGGAAAACTATGTGGACAAGAAGAAAGAGCTCCTATGTGCCGGAGTTCCTTTCCATGCAGCAGATACTTATATTGCAAGGCTAATTGAAAAAGGCTATAAAGTAGCAATTTGTGAGCAACTAGAAGACCCAAAACAAGCAACAGGCATTGTAAAAAGAGGTGTTATTCGTGTAGTAACACCTGGAACTGTCATTGAAAGTAACTTGTTAGATGAAAAGAAAAATAATTATATTTTATCCATTTATAAAACAGGAACTTACTTTGGTATTAGTGCAAGCGATATTTCTACAGGAGATTTTCGAACCACACAAATTACTGAAACCAACAATTTTCCAAAATTATTAGATGAAATTTCAAGATACAATCCTGCAGAAATTATAGTAAATCCTTTTATGTATGAAAGCACAGAAGAAATTGCAAAAATAAAAGAGCGTTTTGAAGTATATATTTCAAGAGTAAAAGAAGAAGCCTTCCAAAAAGAAAATGATGCACTTTTAAAAAAATATACTTTTGTAAATCCACAAGAAGAGAACATAGAAAATGTAGAAGATTATAGTATTGCTTTACATTCTATTCATGGCTTATTAGATTATTTAGAAGAAACACAAAAAACAAGTTTAGACCACATTAACAAAATTATAGTTTATAACACAACAAAATATATGGCATTAGATATTACGGCAAGAAGAAACTTAGAAATTACAGAAAAAATGCGTGATAAATCAAAAAAGGGAACGCTTTTATGGGTGCTAGATAAAACCTCCACTTCTATGGGTTCAAGAATGTTAAGAAGATGGTTAAATGATCCACTTATTGATGTACTAGAAATTAAGAAAAGACTTGAAGCCGTAAGAGAATTGAAAGAAAATGTCATGCTAAGAGGAGATGTAACAGACAGTTTAAAAAGAGTTTATGATATGGAACGTTTAGCAGGAAAAATTGCTTACGGAAATGCCACAGGACGTGATATGCTTTCTTTAAAAAATTCAAGCAAACAGCTACCAGAAGTTAAGAAAGTATTAGAACATTGCACATCTTCATATTTACAAGAACTATATGAAAACTTAGACGAACTAAAAGACATATATGAGCTTATTGAAGAAGCCATTGTGGACGAGCCACCAATGAGTATTAAAGAAGGTGGACTAATTAAACTTGGCTACAACGAAGAAATAGACCATTTGAAAGAAGCTACAACCCAAGGAAAAACATGGATTATTGAACTAGAAGCAAGAGAAAGGGAAGCAACTGGTATAAAAGGACTAAAAGTAGGATTTAATCGTGTATTTGGTTATTATTTAGAAGTAACAAAATCAAATATAGATATGGTGCCAGCTCGATACATTAGAAAACAAACCCTAACTAACGGAGAGCGCTATGTTACAGAAGAACTTAAAAACTTAGAAAATCAAATTCTAGGAGCAGAAGAAAAAGTTATTAACCTAGAATATAATGCGTTTGTAGAAATAAGAGAAGACATTGAAGGAAAAATAAAAAGAATTCAAAAATCAGCAGAAATTATTAGTATTCTAGATGTTCTAACCTCTTTAGCAACAGTAGCAGAAGATATGAACTATGTAGAACCAATTGTAGATAATAGTGGTATTATTGACATTAAAGATGGACGCCACCCTGTTATTGAAAAAATGTTACCAGCTGGAAGCTTCGTACAAAACGATACTTATTTAGATAAAGAAGATTCTAGACTTGCCATTATTACAGGGCCAAACATGGCAGGAAAATCAACATATATGAGGCAAGTAGCGTTAATTACCTTAATGGCACAAGTAGGCTCTTTTGTTCCAGCAAGTTATGCTAGAATAGGAGTGGTAGATAAAATTTTCACCAGAGTAGGAGCATCAGACGATTTAAGCATGGGACAAAGTACCTTTATGGTAGAAATGATGGAAGTAGCCACCATTTTGAAAAATGCAACCGCCAATAGTTTAGTTATTTTAGACGAAATAGGAAGAGGAACATCTACCTATGATGGCTTATCCATAGCATGGGCAGTAGCAGAATATATTGCAAATAAAGAAACAAGTGGCGCCAAAACACTATTTGCAACCCACTATCATGAATTAACAGACTTAGAAAATAAGTTAGAAGGAATTAAAAATTATTCTATTGC
>CANRLO010000078.1 GCA_947631495.1 uncultured Clostridia bacterium | reverse complement strand
CCTGTGCAAGTAGCCTATACATTAGCAGAATTAGGTTTAGACGATGCAACCATTTGTGCAGCGCTTCTTCATGATGTCGTAGAAGATACTCCTATTACACACCAAGACTTAATCAATGAATTTGGTCTTGAAATTGCAGAAATGGTAGATGGCGTTACCAAACTTAGTAAATTAAATTATGAATCAGTAGAAGAAGAACAAGTAGAAAACTATCGTAAAATGTTCTTAGCAATGGGAAAAGATATCCGTGTTATTATGATAAAACTTTCCGATAGACTTCATAACATGAGAACCTTAAAATATTTATCAAGAGATAGACAAATTGCCAATGCAAAAGAAACTATGGAATTATATGCACCACTTGCCAACAGACTTGGTATTTATTCTTTAAAATGGGAATTAGAAGATTTAGGCTTCAAATACTTATATCCAGAAGACTACCGAGAAATAGTAGAAGGAATTGATAGAAAAAGGGAAGAAAGATTACAATTTATTGAAAAAATACAAGAGCAAATAAAGCAAGAGTTAAAAGCACAAAAAATAGAAGCAGAAATTACAGGACGTGCAAAACACTTATATAGTATTTATCGTAAGATGAAAAGAGACAATTGTACTTTAGACCAAATTTACGACTTATTCGCACTTCGTATTATTGTAAATTCTGTTAAAGACTGCTATGCAGCCTTAGGTGTAGTTCACGAACTATATAACCCAATGCCGGGAAGATTTAAAGATTACATTGCAGTACCAAAACCAAATATGTACCAATCCCTTCATACCACACTAATTGGAGAAAGGGGAACTCCATTTGAAGTACAAATTCGTACATGGGATATGCATCGTATTGCAGAATATGGAATTGCTGCCCATTGGGCATATAAAGAAGCAAGTTTTGCCAGAGGCAAGAAAGCAAATGTTACTGTTTCAGAAGACAAACTAGCATGGCTTAGAGAAACATTAGAGTGGCAAAAGGATATGCAAGATCCACAAGAGTTTTTAAACACATTAAAAACCGAATTATTTGAAGATGAAGTATATGTATTTACTCCAAAGGGAGATATCAAAGTATTACCAAGAGGAAGTACACCAATAGATTATGCATATAGCATTCACGCAGAAATTGGACATCACATGACAGGCTGTAAAATTAATAGTAAAATGATGCCAATTATCACAAAACTTCATAATGGAGACATTGTGGAAATTATTACATCTGACAATGCCAAAGGTCCTAGTAGAGATTGGCTTAAATTCATACAAAGTTCTACTGCAAAAAATAAAATCAATGCGTGGTTTAAAAAGAATTTAAGAGAAGAAAACATAGAAAAGGGTAAAGAATTAATTGAAAAAGAAATCAAACGTATTGGAATGGAGCATAGCGAATTATTTAAGCCAGAATTCATACAAGGAGCATTCAACCGCTATAAATTCAATTCTATAGAAGATATGTATGCAAGTGTTGGATTTGGAGCCATCACTTCTGGAAAAGTTATTGCTAGAATTCTAGAAGAATATAGAAAAACCCATAAAGAAGAAAATGTAGAGCAAAAATTAGAAGAACTAAATCAAGAAAAAGTAAATAGAAAGCCATCAAAATCAGGTGTTGTAGTAGAAGGAATAGATAACTGCTTAGTCAAACTTTCGAAATGTTGCAACCCTGTACCTGGAGATAAAATAGTAGGATATATTACAAGAGGAAGAGGGGTATCTATTCATAGAGCCGATTGTAGTAATTTAAAGGATTTATTCTTAGATGAAGAAAATCGTATGATAGATGTATATTGGTACACAGAAAAAGAAGCGGCATACAATGTAGATATTGAAATATTTGCGAACGATAGAAGCGGACTATTAGCAGATATCATTACACAAATTGCAGCAGTAAAAACAAAACTAATTGCAGTATCTTCAAGAGCAAACAAAGAAAGAATTGCCATAACTGAAGTAACAGTAGAAGTAGAAAACCTAGAACAATTAAATGAAGTATTAAAAGCAGTTCGAAAAGTAGATAGTGTATATGAAGTAAAACGTAAAAAATAATAAAAACATAAATGAAAAGCTTCATTCTACGTCGTTAAATTTAAATCAAAAATCCTCGACATATAAAATATATGCTTCCGGTATTTTGATTTAAATTTGCCTAGTATAATTCGCTTTTGATTTAATTTATAAAATAAATACAAAAGAAGGGTAAGAAAAATGATTTTAAAAAGGATAAAAGTAAATACAGCCTTAGGAGAACCAACTAATTGTTATATAGTAGAAGACGAACAAAGTAAAGAAACCATGGTCATTGACCCAGGAGGAGAGCCAGAAAAAATAATAGACATGCTAAACACCTTAGGAATTGACCAGTTAAAATATATTTACTTAACCCATTGCCATGGAGACCACTTTGGAGGAATTTTAGAGCTAAAAAAACAAAAAGGTGGAAAAGTGGTAATTCATCGAGATGATGCAGAGGGATTATATAATCCATCAATTAGTATGACATACTATATTGGAATGGAAGATATCGAATTAGAAGCAGATTCTAGAGTAGATGAAGGAGATACCATTCATCTAGGAAAACTAGAATTTAAAGTAATTCATACTCCAGGACACACCAAAGGTGGAAGCTGTTTATATTGCAAGGAGCAAGCCCTATTATTTTCAGGAGATACATTATTCAAAGGAACATGGGGCAGAACTGATTTACCAACAAGTAGTTTTCCAGACATCATTGCATCAATAACCAATAAACTTGCAACTTTACCAGACGATACCATAGTTTACCCTCGGACATGGAAAATCAACAAGAATAAAAGAGGAAGAACCAATTTACTTAACCTTAAGACCAAGATTAGATTAAAGAACGGGACAATTTGGGACAGTCCCCAATTGGGAAGAATGGGACAATTTGGGACACCCCATTCTATCATAAAAGGAGATGAAAAACATGAACAAAGTAGAACCAAGAACTTTACCAGGTTTTATGGAATTATTACCAAAAGAACAAATTTTATTTAATCAAATGAAAGAGAAAATTCAAAAAAGCTATGAAAGATTCGGCTTTTTACCAATTGATACACCAATTATTGAAATGGCAGATGTACTTTTAGCTAAAGCTGGAGGAGAAACAGAGAAGCAAATTTATCGTTTTCAAAAGGGAGAAAATGATTTGGCATTGCGTTTTGATTTAACTGTTCCTCTTGCTAAATATGTTACGGAATATTATAACGAACTTAGTTTTCCTTTCCGTAGATATCAAATTGGAAAGGTATATCGTGGAGAAAGACCACAAAAAGGAAGATTCCGCGAGTTTTATCAATGCGATATTGATATTATTGGCGATAATGAATTAAATATTATAAATGATGCAGAAATGCCAAGTGTTATTTATCATACTATAAAGGAATTAGGCTTTGAGGACTTTACCATCTGCATGAACAATCGTAAATTATTAACTGGTTTATTTGAAGAAATGCAAGTAGAAGAAAAAACAGTTGATATTATGCGCATTATTGATAAACTAGAAAAAATAGGAAAAGAGAATGTTATTGCTTGCTTAAAAGATTTAGAAGTAGAAGATGAAAAGATTAACAAAATTATGCAATTTATTGAAATTGCAGGCACGACAGATGAAAAATTACAGGCATTAGAGAACTTAAATTTTACAAGTGAAACATTTAATCAAGGCTTAGAAGAATTAAAAGAAGTAGTAAAATATGTTCGAATTTTTGGTATTCCAGATAGCAATTTTAAAGTAGATTTAACTATTGCAAGAGGTTTAGATTATTATACAGGAACTGTATATGAAACCTTCTTAAATGATTATCGTGAAATTGGAAGTGTATGTTCTGGTGGTCGTTACGATAACTTAGCAGAATATTATACTGACAGAAAGCTACCAGGAGTAGGTGTTTCTATTGGACTTACTAGATTATTCTATAAATTAAATGAATTACAAGCAATGCAAGAAACAGAAAAATCTATTGCAAAAGTGTTAGTTGTTTCTATGGTAGAGGATAAAACAAGAGCAGTAGAATTAGCAACAACTCTTAGAAAACAAGAAATTCCAACAGAAGTTTATTTAGAAGATAAAAAAATAAAAGCTAAATTCAAATATGCAGATAAACTTGAAATTCCTTATGTTATTGTAATAGGAGAAGAAGAAATACAAAACAATACAGTTACATTAAAGAAAATGTTAACAGGAGAACAAGAAACACTAACATTAGAAGAAGCAATTAAAATAGTAAAATAAAATATGTAGAGTGGGAGAGTTATGCAGAACTAAAATTTTTTAAGCTATTTATAGTATAGAAAATTTTAGTTCCTTTTTTTAACATAAATTCTTTTCTACAGCATATATTTATGAATAAGAGGTTTGTACAAAGGGGAAAAGAATGGTTAATGTAACAGTAATAAAAGGAAAAGATATTGTAAAGCATGGAATGAAAATTGGCATATTGCTTGTATTTTTATTTTTAATTCAGCGAATGTTCACATCTTCAAATAGAGAAAAAATACAATTACCTAAAATAATACAAGAAGAAAAGTTAATTGGCTGTATCGAAGACACTATTCCAACTATAAAGCAAGTAAATGGTTCACAAAATGAATATTTAGAAGAAACAATAGAAAAATTTAATCCATTTGGACTTGTAGTAGGAATGCAATTAGAAGCGATGAATCATTTAAAACTAAAGGAACCACAAGAAGAACAAGTAAATCAGCCACAGGATGAAACAAAACAACAAGAACAAGTATCTGTAGAACAAGCACAAACAGGACTTCCTACACAAGTACTAGAGAGTAATGTTCCTTCTAAATTTACAAATGAATATAATGGAGTAAAGGTAAAAAATGAAACAAAATACCAACTAACAGAAGAAATGTTAACACCAAATATTAGTGTAAATAATCAAAATGTGTTAATTTTTCATACCCATACTTGTGAAAGCTATACTCCAAGTGAAAATTTTCAATATCAGCAAACAGGAACTTACCGTACTACTGACTATAATTATAATGTGGTAAGAGTAGGAACAGAGCTTACTAATCAGCTTGAAAGCTATGGCTATAACGTAGTTCATGATAATACCTATCACGATTATCCTGCTTATAGTGGTTCTTACGATAGGTCATTAACAACAGTTGAAAATTTATTAAAAGAACATACAGATACCGATGTTGTAATTGATTTACATAGAGATGCTATAGGAGATTATTCATATGCGCCAACAGTGCAAATAGGAGAAGAACAAGCAGCACAAATGATGTTTGTTATAGGAACAGATGGAGGAGGCTTGGAACATCCAAATTGGAACGAAAATTTAAAATTTGCAGTAAAAATGCAAGAAAAAGCAAATGAATTATATCCGGGTTTATTTAAGCCTATTATATTAAGAAATAGTAGATATAATCAACATTTAACAAAAGCTGCTTGTATTATTGAGGTAGGTGCTACAGGAAATACTATGGAGCAATGCTTAAATAGTATGAAATATTTAGCAAAAGTTATGAGTGAAGTAATGAAATAAAAATAAAAGAAAAAGCTGTGCCATTGACGTAGATATCTACAACTTTTGATTCTCCTCACGATTGATACAAATATTAATAAATTTATTAAAGTATATTATATTTTTGACAAATTAACCTAAAAATGATATTATACAAATATGAATTAATTAAAATTCTCTCCAAAACCTATTTAATTAATTCTTTAATAAAAAATAGGAGGTTATACAAATGGTTCGAAAATTTGATAAAAAATTTGCTAATCTTATTAATCACAATGTGCCAAGAACATTTCTACTAAACCAAAATACCGACGATAGTGATATTCCTACACAACAATCTATTTTGGAAACTGATAAATTGCCAAAACCACCTACTGATGGTTTCATTGCGACTTACTGTTGTAGAGATAAAGAGTAAAAAACAAATGGAGAGAATACGAACTGACAACAATTTTTGTGTCAGTTCGCTTTTATTTTTGAGTTATATCATATAATTCGAACAGATATGTCGTTGGTCGGAGTGTTCTTATAGGATTTTTCAAAAAAAGTTGAAAAATCAATAATTAAGCAATACACTCCAAAAGTATATTTATTGAATACTTGTTATTTGTAAAAAAGAGTGGTAGTTGTCTACCACTCTTAGTTCCTTTAACAAATCTGTTTGTAGGTTACACATTTTTACTTGCATTGATAAAACTTCTATGCTCCATAGCTGTATTAGCATCAATTTGTGCCTGAATCTCTCTTTCTAATTTTTTTAGAGAATCAGCTGTAGGTCTTTTTTCAATGGGTACTTTGACTATCCGAATTTTACCATTAGAATCTTCAGCCATTTTTCTCAGAATTTTACTAGTATAGTTCATATCAATTCCTCCTAACTTAAAACAAAATATTGTTATTAGTTACTATAAATTTTCAAGATAAATATATAATATAACATTTTTCAAAAAAAGTCAAATAATGTAGATGATTACTAATAAGTGTATAGCATAAGCAAAAGCCACGAAACTCCCTATATGTAATACGGGAGTAACTTTATATTAAAAAATCTGTATAATATAGATATATCAAGAAATATAGTAAAAAATATAGCTGAAAAATATTTAAGCTAAATTATAAGAATAATAAAAAGTGTTCTTATAGACGTTAAATCCTATAAGAACACTCAGACTGGTGCTGATGGTGGGACTCGAACCCACATGGTTTCCCGCTGGATTTTGAGTCCAGTGCGTCTGCCAGT
>CANRLO010000077.1 GCA_947631495.1 uncultured Clostridia bacterium | reverse complement strand
AAATTAGGAAAAAAGCCAAATTAAAGAGCCTAAATTTAATCAGGCTCTTTAAGGGCGGAATTTATTCCGCTTTTTTACAATAAATATATAAAGTTTTTCTATTACATTTCATAGAAATTTTTTATAGAAATTTTATACTGTTTTTGCTTTAGCAATAAATCTTATAATCAATTTCAGGGAATATGCAATCTTTTTCTTGCAAGTCTTTTAAAAAGTTTTCATCAATTTTATTTTCTTTAATTTGTTCATATAATTTTGTAAAACGTCCAATATGTTCTTTAATTCTTTTTTTAGCATAATCGACCATAGTTCCATTGGTAATAATAAATAACCAGTCACTACTTTGCGCTAAAAGTAATTCTCTTGCACATTGATTTAAAGCTTGTATTTTTAAAGGTTCTTTTTCTTTTACATAGGTATTAGCAAGTTCTACCATACGGTCTCCTGCAACGTGTAAATGGCGATGAACATAGTCATTAGTTTCATTTAGCCAAACTCCACTATAACCATTAGCGCCCCAACTAGAACGACAAGGAGTAGCAACTTGCATTTCAGGATATTTGTCTATATATTCGCTAGGTGTAATTAGTTTAAATTCATTTTGGTCAAAATGAATCTTTTTAAATAAAACATATAGCCAATAAGGACCTTCGTACCACCAATGTCCATAAAGTTCAGCATCATAAGGACATAGAATAATAGGAGGGTTTTCCATATAAGAAGAAGCCATTGAAATTTGTGTTTTTCTAGAATCTAGAAAATGACTTGCTTGCTTCTCTACAGAATCTTTTGCCCATTGTAAATTATAGACATCTTTTTCAGAATCTTTTCCTGTAATTCTATGATACTTAATTCCAGTATGAACACGAACTCCATTGTGAGCAATATAAGGCTTAATATAGTCGTAGTCTGCGTCATATCCAATATCACGATAAAATTCACGATAATTAAAATCACCAGGATATCCATTTATAGAACTCCACACTTGCCTAGAAGATTCCATATCTCTACCAAAAGCAATAACGCCTTTAGGAGAAACAATAGGAGCATAAGTACCATAAATAGGGGTAGGGTCTGCATATAAAATGCCATGGGACTCAGTAATTATATAATCAATACCAAATTCTTTTAAATACTTATCAGCTTCTGGTACATATCCACATTCTGGAAGCCAAATACCACGTGGCTTTCTTCCAAAATATTTTTCATAAGTCTGCACACCAACTGCAATTTGTGCTTTTATAGTTTGCTCTGTGATATATAAAATAGGGAAGTAACCATGAGTTGCCCCGCAAGTAATAATTTCTAATACGCCAATATCTTGAAAATGCTTAAAGCCTTGAATAATATTATCTTTGTAAACTTCATGAAATAGATGTAAGTCATTAGAGTATTTTTCTAAATAATAGTATGAAAGTTCATTGATACGTTTGTCATTTACGGTTCTTTTTGTCTCTTTTTTAGCAAGTTCAATATGTTTTTTTAAATATTTAATATATCTTTGTTGTAATAGTTTATTATCTAACATATTTAAAAGAGGAGGAGTCATAGACATAGTGATACGAAAATCTACATTTTCTTCTACTAATTTTTGAAAATTCATAAGAAGTGGAAGATATGTTTCTGAAATAGCTTCAAATAGCCATTGCTCCTCTAAATAATTTTCACTTTCTGGATGATGAATAAAAGGTAAATGGGCATGCAATACAAAACTTACATAGCCTTTTGGATTTTGCATAATTTTTCTCCTTTGTCAAATTTGTCAAAACAATTGCGAACTAGGCAATGAATAATTAGTTCGCAAAGTCATTTTATATATAAAAATTAAAATTTATATTTCTTTCATAATGAAAAAATCTTATATTTTATTTAAAGAAAGAACTAGAAGATGGATTTCTCAAATCTAGTTTTGTAAAGTTGATTTCATCTTCTGGATATATTTTTTGATAAAATTCTACAATAGAAGAAATTTTACCAATTTTCTTTAGAAGGCTTAAAGTTGTTTTAGTTTTTACTTGATTTGTTTTTACATTTTTAAAGTAGACAAAGTGAGATAATTTGTCTAGTAAAATATGGTCATTTGGTGACTGCATAGAATTTGAATGCGTAATTGGTAAATATGAATCTATTTTTGCATAATTATTGATAGGCTGTCTTCCAAGTTCAATTTCATATTCACAATCACTATCAACCAAGTGAAGATACCAACTATTGGCAAAATCATTAATATCTACTTCAAAATCATAATTTTTCGTTTTATTATGAACTATTAACACAGGTTTTGTATCGTTAAAAAAGTAAGTACCATATTGCTCAATATAATTTTTTCTATCTTCATCTGAAATATCCCAATAAATAAATAGAGTATTTGGTGTTTGCGCTAAAACTTTTACCATAGTTTTGTTATAACGATAAGGTAAATCGTAGTATTCACTAATAACAATTTTAGAAGACTGTTTTTTAGTAGATAGCTTTTTTGTTGAATTTGTTGAAACTTTTTTACTAGGAGTTTTTTTATTTGAAATTTTTTTCTCATTTACAACAGAATTAGTTCTTTTTGTAGTTGTTTTTTTATCTTTTTTATTAGAAACAGTTTTTTTCATAGTTGTTTTTTTATCTTTTTTATTAGAAACAGTTTTTTTCATAGTTGTTTTTTTATCTTTTTTATTAGAAACAGTTTTTTTCATAGTTGTTTTTTTATCTTCTTTATTAGAAACAGTTTTCTTTGTAGATACTTTTTTATCTTTTTCTTTAGAAATATCTTTTTTTGTATTTGCTACTTTTTTAGTAGTTGAACTTACTGCTTTTTTACTGTTAGATGTTTTTTTAGTTGCAGTTTTTTTAGGTTCATTTACTTCTTCTTTAGTTTTTCTTGGCATAATTTCCTCCTTAGTAAAATCTCATATATTTCTTCTTTATATACTATATCAAAAAGAAAATAAATTCAATAGAAAAAAGTAAGAAAAATAAAAAATAGAATAAAAAAGTAAATATTTTATCAAAAAATGTTTACTTTTATCGAAAAGTTGTATAGAATAAAGAAAATAACAAAAGAAAATTAGAAGAAAGGGGCAAAAAAAGCCTATGAAAATATTAATGCTAACATGGGAATATCCACCAAGAATTGTAGGGGGAATAGCAAGAGTTGTACACGATTTATCACAACGTCTTATTAAAGATGGACACGAAGTTACAGTTGTAACCTATCGTGATGGAAATACACCTTACTATGAAAATGATAAAGGAGTAGAAGTATATCGTGTAGATAACGACATAATTCAACCAAATAATTTTATTGATTGGATTATGCAACTAAATTTCAATATGGTAGCAAAAGCTTCTGAAATTATCACAAAAGAAGGAAAATTTGATGTCATTCATGCACATGATTGGTTAGTAGCAAATAGTGCAAAAACTTTAAAACATGCTTATGACATTCCACTTGTTTGTACTATTCATGCAACGGAATCTGGTAGAAACAATGGAATACATGATGAAACACAACGTTATATAAATGATGTAGAATGGATGCTTACATATGAAGCTACAGAAGTTATTGTTAATAGTAATTTTATGAAAGGACATATTCAAGGATTATTTGGACTTCCTTTTGATAAAATTAATGTAATTCCAAATGGTATTAACTTAAATAATTTTACTGGAATAGAAAGAGATTATGACTTCCGTAGACAATATGCAGCAGATAATGAAAAAATTATTCTATATATGGGAAGATTAGTTTATGAAAAAGGAGTACAACACCTAATTTCTGCTATGCCAAAAATATTAGAAAATTATCACGATAGCAAGCTTATTATTGCAGGAAAAGGTGGCATGCTCGATGACCTTAGAGCTCAAACTCAAGCAATGGGAATAGAAAATAAGGTATATTTTACTGGCTATTTAGATTCAAAACAAGTACAAAAAATGTATAAATGTAGTGATATCGCTGTATTTCCAAGTACATATGAACCATTTGGAATTGTAGCATTAGAGGCAATGCTTGCAGGAGTTCCAGCAGTTGTATCAGATGTTGGAGGATTAAATGAAATTGTAGAACATAGAGTAACAGGAATGAAAAGCTATGCAGGAAATGCAAACTCTATTGCAGACTCTATTTTAAGTTTACTATATGACCATCAATTAGCAGCAAATGTGGCTAAAAATGCAAAAACAAAAGTAAAGGAATGTTACAACTGGAATAAAATAGCACAAGATACACACTTTACTTATCAAAAAGCAATCTGTCAGACCATGGCAGAAAAACAAGCTAAGCAAATTGCACAAGAAAATGCAGAAAAAACAAAAAAAGCAAAAAATACAGAGGCAGAAATAACAAGCCTATTAGCTTTCAAGAAAAAGCATGCTTATGCATAGTTATTATTGGGGTACCATTAGGGACGTTAGCCTCTGCATAAGTTATCCGTAATTCACTTCATTCAAACGGCTAACTTATCCTTTTGGTAAATCTGTCCCTTTTGGTAATTTGTTATAAAATTTATTTTTAATTACCATTAGGAAACGTCCCTAATGGGTAATCTGTCCCTTTTGGTACATAAATTTTAGAAAAGAGGTAAAGGAATGAATGTATATGATACAGCAAATCGTTTAGCACAAGAGATAAAAACGTCTGAAGAATATATACAATATAAAGATGCAAAGCAAAAATTAGAATCAAACCAAGAGTTAAAGAAAAAAGTAGATGATTTTGAAAAAACACGCTATGAAGTGCAAGTTTTAGCAATGCAAGGAAAAGAAGTAGAAGAAGAAAAAAATAAGAAATTACAAGAGATGTATACAATTTTAATTGAGAATAAACAAATTAAGGAATACTTCGATTTAGAAGTGAAGTTTAATGTTATGCTAGCTGATGTTAATAAAATCATAGCAGAATCAGTTCAAGATGTATTATAATGTCGAATAATGTCGTAAATGGTAAAAATCATTTGCGACTTTTTAGTTATAGCAATTTCTAAATAAAATGAGAAAATATATAAAAAAGAAATATCAAATTATTTTATCAAAGTTATTAAAAAATACATAAGAAAAAGGAGAAATAAAATGGAGTATATTATAATTTTAGCAGTGTTAATTTTTTTAATACTCATTGTAGGTTATTTTATTTTTAATATTCAAATGAAAGAAATGAAAAAAGCAGGTCACAATAAAAAATTAGATGAACTAACCTATAAATTTCCAGAGAATAAGGAAATTTGCAAAGCAATTTTAAAGAAATTAAATAATACAAAGGTAACTATTAAAGAAAGTGATGACAAAGATGTTAAATCAAGTCTTTATATTGCTATTTCTAATACTATTTTTATTGCTAATATTAAAGATACTTATACCAGAATTCAAACTATTGCCCATGAATGTTTGCATTCCGTGCAAAGCAAAAAATTACTAATTTTTAATTTCATTTATTCTAACATTTATCTTTTATATTTTACATTGAGCATCATTTTAACTATATTAGGAATTTTCAAAGACATCAAACTACAAATTATTATTTTAAGTTTATTAAGTTTTTTCTATTATGTAATAAGGTCTTTCCTAGAAACAGATGCTATGACAAAAGCACCATATTTAGCAAAAGAATATATGCTAGATTATATTGAAAAAAATCCTATTTGTACAAAAGAAGAAGTAGAAGAAATAGTAGAAGAATATAATAGGATAAATCATTTAGGCATTCCAGCATACAATTATATTTTAATGGTAAATTGTATAGTAAAAATTATGATTTATATGGTAGTGGCAGTGGTTAGAAATTTATTTTGAAAAAATACAATTTCCGTTATTACTTTTTACTTATAAATATTGCTATTTGCCAAAAGTTGTGCTAAAATATAATTCGTAACGCTAAAGTGCATTTGTATGCAGATTCAATCAATAAAATTATTGGTAGGAGGAAAAAAATATGGAAAAGAAGTTAAGGAGCATTAAAAATTGGTTTACAATGGATCGGCTGGAAATAATAATAGCAGTGACACTCCCAATTGCAGTTATAATGATTGGAATTGTTGGTGTAATGGAAGCAGTTATTGAAAAAAATTACTTCATATTATCAATAATTACTTATTTTGTTATACTGATAATAATAGCAGGCTATTTTAAGAAATGTTTCTTTAAAAGGCTAACTTATTATTTAGTAAAAAGGCCACTCAGCACAAAATTAATATTTTTTATTTTAGGAGTAAGTAGTATTATACTTTCCATTTGGTTCTTTGTAGCATTCTTACTTTGTATTCCACAAGCTATGATTTATGGAGAATTTTTGAGAGTAGAAGAAGAGGAAAAAGAAAAACTTTCCGACCTTAATTCTAAATTTTCAGAAAGTAAAAGAGAGGATTAACCTCTCTTTCACTTTTTACTAATTTCTGCATATTTTTTTAACTTTTCATGTGCTAAGTAATTAATCGAACCAGCAGGGAATCTTCCATTTGCATCCTTCTTACCAGCAGGAACATCAGTTAAAATTTCAATTCCTTCTTCTATAGTAGAAATAGCATAAATGTGGAATTTTTGCTTCTTTACGGCGTCTACAATTTCTTCCGATAAACTTAAGTTTTTAATATTTTGTTTTGGAATCATAACACCATGAGAACCATCTAAACCACGCATTTTACATACTTGGAAGAAACCTTCAATTTTATCATTAACGCCACCAATTGGTTGAATTTCTCCTTTTTGATTAACAGAACCAGTAACAGCAATAGATTGATGAATTGGAATGCCAGATAAGCTAGACAAGATAGCATATAATTCCGTACTAGAAGCACTATCACCATCCACGCCATTGTATAATTGTTCAAAACAAATGCTAGCAGTTAAAGATAAAGGAATATCTTGTGCAAACATTTCTCCTAAATAACCACTTAAAATAAGAACACCTTTTGAGTGAGAAGAACCAGAAAGTTCAAC
>CANRLO010000076.1 GCA_947631495.1 uncultured Clostridia bacterium | reverse complement strand
AAATCATATTAGAAGTAAAAAATCAAGGAGAAAAAATACCAGAAGAAGAAAGAGAAAAAATATTTGAAAGATTTTATAGAATTGACAAAGCAAGAAATAGAAAAGAAAAAAGATATGGTCTTGGCCTTGCTATTGCAAAATCTATTGTAGAAAAATATAAAGGAAAAATAAAAGTATTATACCAAGATGGATATACAATATTTAGAGTTATATTCTAGATTTAAATTTTAGGGACGGAGCAAAAAATTTAATACCTTTTTTAAATTTTAAACCCATACCTAAAATTTTCACAAGTTTTACATTTTTTGTCCAAACGTAAAATTTCGAAAATTTCTAAAATAGGCTAGTTTTTCTTTTCAGTTTATGATAATATAATAAAAATATCATATAGCAACATAAAGGGGAAATAAAAAATGAATAAAAAGCCATACTATAATTATTATTTAAATTTATTACAAGAAAATGAAAGCCCTAAATTTTTAGAAAAATATTTAAAAACTCCGTGCCTATTACGATTACAAAAGGTAGGTTACTTATGTGGTATGCAGTATGCATCAAAAGATATTTATAACTTTCAAGAAGATATTTCAAGATATGATCATTCTTTATCTGTAGCTCTTTTAACTTGGAAATGTACAAAAGATTTAAAAGCAACGTTAGCAGGACTTTTTCATGATATTTCAACACCTTGCTTTTCCCATGTTATTGATTATATGAATAAGGACTATAAAAACCAAGAAAGTACAGAAGAATATACAGAAAATATTTTGAAACAAGATACCTATTTACAAAAATGTCTAAAGGAAGATAATATTTTTCTAGAAGATATTATGGACTTTAAAAAATATAGTATTGTAGATAATAATAGACCAAAACTATGTGCAGACAGATTAGATGGTATTATCTTAACTGGTATTGCATGGACTAAAACAATGCAAAAGGAAGCTATAAAAGCAATTATGGAAGATATTGAGGTATATAAAAACGGGGAAGGTGAGCAAGAAATTGGATTTAAATCAAAGTTAGTAGCAAATCTTGTTCTAGATACAAATGAAAATATAGATATCTACTGCCATTCACAAGAAGATAATTATATGATGGAATTATTAGCTAATATTACAAGAAACGCTATTCTTTCAAACACTATTTCTTATGATGACTTATATACCTTAAATGAAGAAAATTTAATGCAAATTTTAAAGAATTCTCAAAAAGAAATAATTTCCAAAGAATTAAAAATATTTGAAACTATTAAAAAGGAAGAAATACCACAAATCAATATGCCAGTAATTAAAAAGAGAAATATCAATCCATTGGTAGGTGGAAGAAGACTAATTGACTAATATATAAAAAAAGAAAGGAAGGATAGAAAAATGGAAAAAGCAAAAGTTTATTTTACAAAGGAGATTACAAACGAAAGTCTCATTAAAATGTACGAGAAAGTAGGAAAAGAATTAACAGGAAAAGTGGCTGTTAAAATATCAACAGGAGAGCCAGGAGGACACAATTTTTTAAATCCAAATTTAATTAAAGATTTAGTACAAAAATTAAATGGAACTATTGTTGAATGTAATACAGCTTATGCAGGAAGAAGAAATACCACAGAAGAACACTGGAAAGCTATCAAAGAACATGGCTTTATGGATATTGCAAATGTAGATATTATGGATGAAGATGGTGACATGCCAATTCCAGTTAAAAATGGTTTGCATCTAAAAGAAAACTATGTAGGAGCACATCTTGCAAATTATGATTCTATGTTAATGTTATCTCATTTCAAAGGACATGCTATGGGTGGCTTTGGTGGAGCATTAAAAAATATGTCTATTGGAGTAAGTTCTTCAGGTGGAAAAGCATGGATTCATACCGCAGGAAAAACAAGAAACCCAAATGAATTATGGGCAAATTTACCAGAACAGGACCACTTCCTAGAATCTATGGCAGAAGCAGATGAGTCGGTAATTGACTATATGAAGGGAAATATTGTATATATAAACGTTATTAACAACCTTTCTATAGATTGTGATTGCGACAGTAACCCAGAAGCACCTTGCATGAAAGATATAGGAATTACTGCTTCTTTAGACCCAGTTGCAGTAGACAAAGCAAGTTTAGATTTAGTTTATAACGCAGAAGATGAAGGAAAACAAAGATTAATTAACAGAATTGAAGAAAAACACGGAATTAGAACAGTAGAACATGCAGAAGAATTAGGAATTGGAACAACAAATTACGAACTAATTTCAATAGATTAAAAAAAACGAACAGGAGGGACGCCCCTTTTCGTTCCATTTTGGAACGGTGGGGACACCCCTTCAACTTTAAATTAAAAATAAAAAGTGATTATTTCAATTATAAAAATGATACAAAAGGGACAGATGATGCAAAAGGATAAGTTAGCCGTTCGAACGAAAGTGAGTTACGTATAATTTATGCAGAGGCTAACGTCCCCAATGTATCAAAAGGAATGATAAAAATGGAAGAACAATTTACAAGAACAGAGTTACTAATTGGAAAAGAAGCAATGAAGAAAGTAAAACAAGCAAAAGTAGCCATCTTCGGAATAGGAGGAGTTGGCTCTTTTGTTATAGAAGGCTTAGCAAGAGCAGGAGTGCAAAATTTTGTATTAGTAGACCATGATGTAGTAGATGCTACAAATTTAAATAGGCAAATTATTGCAACTACCAAGACAATAGGAAAAGATAAAGTAGATGTAGCTAAAGAAAGAATATTGGAAATTAACCCAAATGCACAGGTAGAAATACATAAGGAATTCTTTATGCCAGAAAGCGAAGGAATTTTAGATGAAAGTATTGACTATATAGTAGATGCCATAGATACTGTTACTGCAAAAATTGAGTTAGTAGTAAGAGCTAATAAGTTGAATATTCCTATTATTTCTAGTATGGGCACAGGAAACAAATTAGACCCAACCAAATTTGAAGTAACAGATATTTATAAAACTAGTGTATGCCCACTTGCAAAAGTGATGAGAAAAGAGTTGCGAGCAAGAAATATTAAAAAATTAAAAGTGGTATATTCAAAAGAAGAATCAATAAAACCAAAAGAAGCATCTAAAAATAATAATGAAATAAAAGAAATTTCAAAAAATCATGAAAAAGTTCAATATTCTTACAATGAAACAGAAAAAACAACGAAAAGAAAACAAGCACCAGGTAGCATTTCATTTGTGCCTTCTGTTGCAGGATTTATAATTGCAGGAGAAGTTATAAAGGATATTATAAAGAAATAGTGAAAAAGTGAAATAATAGAAATACGGAAAAACGTCTCTAATAGTAGAGACGTTTGTTTAATGAAAAAAATTATAAAAATACAATTTTAAGTAAATAATTTAAATATAAAATTATACCTAATTTACAAATTTTTTAAAAAGTATTGACGTAAAAATAGCATATTGGTAAAATGATTAAAACAGTAACAACTTATAAACATAATATAAATAAAATAGTAAATAATAATGAAAGACTTTTAAAGAAAATAAAAAATATAGATATAAATATATAAAAAATTATTATTCATAAATTATTATTTTAATATAAAATGGAGGAACCAATGAAAAAATTTAGAAAAGAAAAACAAGGAAATATCAAAGGAATAACACTAATTTCCCTTGTAATTACAATAATTATATTAATCATCTTAGCAGGAGTTAGTATAAATTTAGTACTAGGAGAAAATGGATTATTTACAAAAGCAAGAGAAGCACGAGAAAAGTTTTTAAATGCACGAGCAGAAGAGGAAGAAAGAATAGCAGAATTAGAAATGCAAATTAAAGACAATGAAAACTTACCAGAAAATACAGAAAAAACACCAGCAGGAACAGAAGTAAAAGTACCAAGTAAATGGCTAACAACAACACCTGCATATGTAGAAACAGAAACAGGAGAAATAGTAAAAAGAGAAGTAGTAACATCAAATGTAAGAGCAATAGCAACAGGAAATGGAGAAGAAGTGCCAGTACCAAAAGGTTTTTATTATGTAGGAGGCACAATTGAAAGTGGAGTAGTAATATCAGATAATATAAAAGACCAAAATAAATATGCTGATTATAAACCAACTGAAGAAGTAAAAGAAGGAATACCAGCAGGAGTAGCTTACAATAATGATGGCACAGTAAATATAGAAAACTCAGAACTAAAAGGAAACCAATTTGTATGGATACCAGTAACAGAGGAAAATTATAAAAAAGTAGATTGGAATAAAGTAAATGGAAATGATTATGATAGTGCTACATGGGAAACACAAACGCATTCATCAGAATTTACGCAAATAAAAAAATATGAAGGATTTTATGTAGGAAGATACGAAGCAGGAACAAGTGGTATTACATTATCAACAAATGTTGATTTTTCAGCCCAAAATACAGCAACTAACTGGGTAAATGATAACTTTTCAATAAGAGATGAACTAAGTAGTCATACACTAAGCGGAAAAATAACATCTAAAGCAGGAGAAATACCATATTACCATGCTGATTATTTTACAGCTTTAAAACTATGCAATAACATGTGTCAAACAGAATATGTACAAAGTGGATTAATAACAGGAACAATGTGGGATGTTATACTTAATTTCATAATAGAAGGAGAAGATAAAGCAATTGTAACGACAGAAAGTTATTGGGGAAATTATAATGAAGAAAATAGTACTGTAGCATATACATCAGTACAAGGAAGATATGCTACAGTAGATGCAAATGATGGAAATATGACGTCAGCATTTCAACCATCAGATACAAGCTATCATTATGGAATACGAACAACAGCAAGTACAGAAGATGTAAAGAAAAATAATTTATATGATATAGCAGGTAATTTATGGGAGTGGACCCAGGAAGCATCTTATAATAATAATACTCTAGAAAGTTATATGCTTCGTGGTGGTGGATTTCACAACGCTTACTATATTTATCCTACATGTTATCGCGCTGGAAATACTGTGACTAGCACTTACACGCACTTTGGTTTCCGTCCTGCACTTTATATCATGTAACACTATACATTGGCGACAACATTTTTAGATAATATTTTATGATAAAAACAAAAAGCGGAGGGAAACCAATGAAAAAAGTTAAAAAAGGCAAACAAATAACTATCGAAGGAATTACATTAATTTCACTAGTTATAATAATAATTATATTAGTTATTTTAACTGGAATTAGTATGAATTTAGTATTAAGCGAAAATGGATTATTTAATATAGCAAAACAAGAAGGAATAAACAGTTTAGAAAAACAAATTAAAGAGTTAAATAAAGATTTACCAGAAAATAAAAAAGGAATAGAAGCAGGAACAAAAGTAAAAATACCAAGTGAATGGCTTACTACAACTTCAGCTTATGTAGAAACAGAAGAAGGAACAGTAGAAAAAGTATTAATAGCTTCAAATGTAAATGCAATAGCAACAGGAAATGGGGAAACAGTACCAGTACCAAAAGGCTTTTATTATGTAGGAGGAACAATTGAAACTGGAGTAGTTATATCAGATAATCCGGATGACCAAAACAAGTATGTAAAAGAGGCAAATAGTAATAATGGAGATGTACCCACAGGAGTAGTATACAACAAAACAGATGGAACAGTAGACAAAGAAAAAACAGAAACAGAAGGACTAAAAGGAAATCAGTTCGTATGGATACCAGTAAAATTAGAAGATTATAAAAAAGAAATTTGGAAAAATGGTGACCAAGAGTATAAAAATGTCACATGGGAAACACAAACACACTCGTCAGAGTTGACACAAATCAGAAAATATGGTGGATTTTATGTAGGAAGATATGAAGCAGGAACAAGTAAAATTACAATATCAACAGGTTCAGAAACAGTGAATTTTTCAGCAGCAAATACAGCAAGTGGTTGGCGAAATACCGATTTTTCTATAAAAGATGGATTAAACCATACAGCAACAGGAAATATAACAAGTAAAGCAGGAGAAATACCATATTATCATGCAGACTATTTTACAGCATTAGAATTGAGTAATAGAATGTATCAAACAGATTATGTACAAAGTGGTTTAGTAACAGGAACAATGTGGGATGCTATTATGAAATTCATAGCGGGTGAGGACACTTCAATAGTTACTACAGCAAGTACATGGGGAAATTATAATGAAGCAACTAATGGTTTAATCTTTGAACAAGGACAAGGAAGATATGCTACCGTAGATTCAAATAATGGTAATAATGAAACATTTACTGTAGCAGATGACCAACATCATTATGGAATAAGAACAACAGCAAGTACAGAAGGAGTAAAGAAAAAGAATTTATATGATATAGCCGGAAACTTATGGGAGTGGACACAAGAAGTAGCATATCTTAACGACGGATTAGAACGTTATATACTTCGTGGAGGTAGTTTCCACAACACCTACTCTGGTCGACCTGCGTGCTGCCGTGATCATACCACTGCCACTGGCACACACACAAACAACGGCTTTCGACCTGCACTTTATATCATGTAGCCATGAACACTAGTAACTAGTAGTTTTGCAAAATCATGAATAAAAAATGAAAAAAAACAATTGCTAAAAATATACAATAGTGTTATACTACGAATAAGGAAAAAATGAGCATTGCAAAATAAATAGCAATGCCGTTAAAATACGAAGGAGGAAATAAAAAATGGCAGTTAAATTTGTGTTAAATGAAACATCTTATTTTGGAAAGGGAGCAAGAGAAGAACTTGCAGGAGAAATTCAAAAAAGAGGATTTACAAAAGTATTTTTAGTAAGTGATGAAGCACTTGTAGAAGCAGGCGTAACAGCAAAAGTAGAGGAAATTTTAAAGAAGGCAAAAATCAAATATAAGTTATATTCCAGCATAAAGCCAAATCCAACCATAAAGAATGTAACAGATGGTGTAAAAGCATGTAAATTATCAAAAGCAGATGTTATAGTTGCTGTAGGTGGAGGTTCTAGCATTGATACTGCAAAAGGAATTTCAAT
>CANRLO010000075.1 GCA_947631495.1 uncultured Clostridia bacterium | reverse complement strand
ACAAAAGCTGCCAAAGTGCTTGCAAGAAAATATAAAACCATAGAAAATTTGCAAAATGCTTCTTTTGAAAGTTTAGCTATGACAGAAGATGTAGGAAAAATCACTGCAAACAACATTATAGAATTCTTTAGCCAAGAACAAACTAAAGATACCTTGCAGAAATTAAAAGAAGCGGGCGTTAATATGAAACTATTAGATGAGGAAACAAGCGATAATCGTTTTGAAGGAAAGACGTTTGTATTAACAGGTACATTAGAAAAATATACCAGACAAGAAGCAAGCGATATTATTGAAAAACATGGTGGAAAAGTATCTTCTTCTGTATCGAAAAAAACAGATTATGTACTAGCAGGAGAAGAAGCGGGCTCGAAACTTACAAAAGCACAAGAATTGGGAGTTACAATCATAAGTGAGGCAGAATTTGAAAATATGGTAAAATAATGGAGGGAACATGGACGGAAAATATACATTTGAAAGATTTGAGGAAGAATTAGAACAGGGCTATCAATTATATTATACTTATGTAAGAAATCGTTATTTGCTATTTAAAACTTCTGAAAACTGTTATACACAAAGACTATTATCCATTCACGAAAAAAATCCACATCCTGTAATGGAAATGCTAACGAAGAAACGAATTAAAGAAATGTTTCCTTTTATGGAAAAAATAGAATATAAAGTTAGGGAAAACTAACTGCTTTTTGCAATCTGTTTTTGGGGACGGAGAAAAAACAGGTTACATTTTAAATAAATGAAAAACTAAAAAAACTAGTGTTATTCTAGTTTTTTTAGTTGGCTTAATATATTTTTAATTTTTTTTAGACCTGTTTTTTTCCTCCGTCCCCAAAAACAGGTTCTACATATAATGTCTTTTGGTTTGTATAAATAACCATACCAGGCTTGCTATTGGAAGGCTTTTTTACATATTTACTAAAGCAATAATCAACTGGAACATTTGAAGATAGTTTTCCTTTGCTATGAAATGCTGCAATTTGTGCACAGGCAAGAATGGTAGAGTCTTTTACTTTTTGCCCATTACATTTTAATAAACAATGGCTACCTCTAATTTCTTGGGTATGAAACCATAAATCTTCATTTTTACCAAGTTTTGTTGTAATATAGTCATTTTGTTTATTATTCTTTCCCACATAGAATAGAAAGCCATCAATGGTATAGACAATAGGTTCATATTCATCATGTACTTTTCTTTTATTTACTTTATTTTTTTTCACATTTGCCTTTGCATTTACTTTAAAAATACCATTTTCACAAATTTCTTGATAAATTTCATCTAACTCTGAAACAGAATTAGCATTTTCAAGTTCATAAACAATGCTCTCTAAATAATCTAATTCTTTTTCTGTTTCTAATTTTTGCTCTGTTACAATTTCCAAAGTGTTTTTTAATTTATGATATTTTTTGAAAAATTTCTTTGCATTGTAAGAAACAGAAATACTGCTATCAAGAGGAATTACAATTTCTTTATTTTCATCATAATAATTTTCTAAAGTAATACTTTCTAAATTTCTATTTGCATCAATTTCGTATAAATGAGAAGTAATAAGTTCTCCATAAATACGATATTGTTCCATATTTTCACATTCTTTTAACTTACTATTTATATTACTTAATTTTTTTGAAATCTTTTTTACAGCTGTTAACACTAACTTTAAAAGTTCATTTCGATAAGTAACAACAGCTTCCTGTTTTTCTTTTTTAGAATAGAAATCATCTAAAAAGAAATTCGTTTGCAAATCTTCTTCATGAGAAATAGGAAGAAGGCTATAGTCATTTTCTGCAACAGAAACACAAGTTACATTTTTACTTCCTAAATTAGAAAGAAGTTTTTGCATAGTATCATACAAAATACTAAGATTCTCTTTATTAATATTTTCTTCTGCTATATTCATAGAAGATAGCAAAGAAGAAGTAAAAGTATAACTAATGCCAGTAAATGTGTTAGAAATAGATTTTGCTATATTTTGATTACTTCCTATTGCATTTGTTTTCTGAGTGATATCTGCTTTTAATATATTTTGTCCTTGAATTACTTTTGTAAATTCTTCTTTTGAAGTAGTAGCCAAATCGCTCTTTTCAGAAGAAGGAAGTACATAGTCATGAGCAGGTAAAATATCACGTAACGAGCCAGATAAAACGTCTAAATGACGCAAGCTATCAATAATTTTTCCATTTTCATTTAATAAAATCATATTACTATGTTTACCCATTAACTCTATTACTAACGTTTTAGGTAATAAATCGTTTAATTCATTATAGCCTTCAAGTTCCATAGTTACTATTCTTTCCAAAGAACTCATAGAAATAGCTCTTATGCGGCAACCAATTAAATGTTTACGAAGTAACATACAGAAATTAGGCGCATTCAAAGGATTTGGCTTACTTGTAGTTGTTAGATGAAAACGATAGCTATTAGAAGAAATATTACAAAGAATGGCATAATTTTTTCCTTGCGAATAAATACCAAGTATTACTTCATTGTTACTTGGCTCATATATTTTATTAATTTTTCCTCCAATTAAAGCAGATTGTAATTCACCGAACGATTTGCTTTAATACAATTCCATCAAATGCCATTTTTTAATTACCCCAATTCTACTTCTAGTTTGCCCTAAAATTTATAAAATACGACAAAATATAGCGCTTCTTACTTAAATTTTAAGATAAATTTGTTACCATTATAGTATAAATTCAAAAAAATAGCAATAAAAAGTCAAATTTCTCTTGACATTCTAAGAATACAGGGCTTATAATACAGCTAAACAAAGAAATTCATCAGGAAGGAATAAAAAACAATATGAAAGAAAGTAATCCATACTTTTCTACAGCAAATAATTATAAAGACATGAGTGATGAAGATTTAATTAAAGTAATTAAATCGGGGGACAAGTTTGCTCTTGAATTTCTAATAGACAAATATAAAGAATTAGTTAACATGAAGGTAAGCAAGTTCTTTATGATTGGAGCAGAAAGAGAAGATATTGTGCAAGAAGGGTTAATTGGCTTATTTAAAGCAGTAAAAAACTATAATGCAGAAAAGCAAAATTCTTTTAAAACTTTTGCTAATTTATGTATTGAAAGACAACTTATTACTGCAATAAAATCTTCCAATCGTCAAAAGCATATGCCATTAAATTCATATTTATCATTAAATACAACTGCTTATGAAGAAGATGAAGATTCTAATTTACTAGACATATTTGATGCCCACCAAATGGAAGATCCATTAGAAACTATTACAAAAAAAGAATATTATCAAACAGTAGAAAATGCTATAGATAAATCTCTTAGCGATTTTGAAAAACAAGTATTAAACCGCTATATTCAAGGGGAAAGTTATGTGCAAATTGCAGAAAAATTAGATGCTCCTGTTAAGTCAATAGATAATGCTATTCAAAGAATTCGTAAAAAAGCAATAAAAAGTATGGGAGAGCCATCATAAAGGTATAGAAAAAGGCAAAACTTTGAAAAATGCTTGCATTCAAAATTAAAATATGCTATTCTAATAAAGTAAAAAATGAGTGTCAAAAATGGCACTCATAATATATGCTACTATAGCTCAGTAGGTAGAGTGCTACCTTGGTAAGGTAGAGGTCACCAGTTCGATCCTGGTTAGTAGCTCCAACGACGAATCTGTTCGAACTTTTATCTTTTATATAGAACAGATAGATACGAAATCAATCAGTACTAAACTGGTTGATTTTGTGTATTTTATCTCTCAGTAAGAAAAAATTATTGCCTCTCAGAGCCACAAACCGAGTTTTGATAGTAGGTCAAAAATCATAGGGGAGAATGATTTAGTTAAATACACTAAAAAATTCGCTCCATTTTTTTCAACATTTTCCTTTCAACAGGTAACAAGCAAGTGAACAAATATAAACTGTTACATAACTTTCTTATGAAAGTATGTAACCCACTATGACACTTTCAAAACTTCGCTTTGAAAAGATGTCAGTGGGCTTAATTCTTATGTATAAAAATAAATTACTAAACTTTTTTCTTGAAAACATATATTTTTTATGATAATATTTTTTAATAATAGTAGCTATTTAAATGTTTATAAGTATATAAAAAAATAGGAGAAAAATAAATATGAAAGTATTAAGTTATAATATTTATGGTGTAAAAGATACTAAATATCCAATACCTAAATGGGAGATAAGGCAAGAAAATATAAAGAGAATTTTAAGTCATTTATTAAAAGATATAGAAATTAAAGTGTGTTGTTTTCAAGAAGTGAATAAAAATAACATAGACTTACTAAATGAAATATTAAATAGCAATAATTTTAAAATGTTAGAAAAATTTCCAATGAAAACAGAGACATATAATCAGTATAATATACTTGCTGTTAGAGATGAGCAAGGAATTGATGTAAGATATGTATATTGTCTACCACATGGAAAAGATATAGAATATAAAAAAGTAGAAAATCAGATAATTGATTATAATATGAGTGATTATAGAACAACAGTATTTGTAAATCTAGAATATGATAATAAAAAATATCTTATAGGTAATATTCACACTGATTATATTTCCACAGAAGGAAAAATAAAAGGTACAGTTAAATCGTTAAATTATATGGATTCAATAAATTGTGATTATAAACTTATTGTTGGAGATATGAACATGGTTTGCCATATGTCAGAAGTATATAATATACTAAAACAAAACAATAATTATACTACTATTTCTAGAAATAAAAAATTTAATATTTTAGATAATTCATGGCAAGGATATGGAACAAAAGAACAAGTTAATGTTGATTTTGCTTTTGTAGAGAAAAACAAAATAGATAATTATGAATATCAAATTATAAAACAAACAGATATGAAAGATGAAGGTTCTGATCATAGACCAATAATTATTACAATAAATTAAAAGTGTACTTAATTAATTCTTACTGGGTTAGAACTTGTGACGAGATTAAAGTTTGTATCTGGCCAAAAAATATAAAATTACTTTGATAAATTTTATCAAATATAAACTTGTAGTGTTTACAATGGAAGAAATTGAGAGAAATAAAATTAAATTGTATTTATTCAATAGTGTAAAAATAAATATTATAAATTTTAAAGAAAAAACACTGTTTTTTGTCAAAAAAAGAGAGAGCTTTAATAAAAACTCTCTCTCTTTTTTAGTTCCTATCTTGCTAAAAACCATGTTCTTCGTGCTGTTTTTTTCTTGCTTCAAATTGGTTTTCTTTCTGATTTTTAGTCTCTTTCAATATTTCTTTGAAGAATTTTCTCTCCCGTTCTCTTTTTTCTGATTCAGAAGATTTTCGGATATTGACTTTCATGATGGAACCTCCTTAATTTTATTTTCCTTATTAGGAATTATATATATATAATACCATATATTTAATATACTTGCAACTGTGGTTAGAAATAATACCCATAAAATAATTTATATTTGTAAAAATTCACTAAAAGAAAAAAGTTGTAGAAAACTACGACGTTTGCTCAAAATTAAAAACTTGCACCTTAACTGGTGCTTTTTTAATGCCAAATTATCATTGTATAAAAAATAAAATAATATACATAAAACGCTTAACAATATCAAATAAATATTTTACAATATACACAAATAAAAAAGGATGTGAATTTATGGAAGAAAATAATTTTTAGATAATTTGTAAATTTAATGAAAAAATTTACAAATTATGTTATAATTTATACGAAATATTTAGAAAGTTAAAAGTATATTAATAAAAAATTATAATGTAAATATTGAGGAGATTATATGAATATTGGACTAGACATTGATAATGTAATAAGTAATTTTGATAAAAAGTTGATGGAAGAATTTATAAAGGAAGATAAAAATAAAAGAAATAATGGAATTATCAATAATAATACTATTAATATATATGAAATGTTCGATTGGTCTAAAGATGAGATAGAAAATTTTTTCTGTAATAAGTGTGAAGATTGGTCAAAGACATTGGAATTAAATGAAGGAGCAAAATATTTTATAGATAAAATGATAAACGAAGGTGATAATGTATATTTGATAACACACAGAGTTTATCCTCACTATAATAATGCATTTGAAGTAACACAACAATGGTTAAAAGATAAACAAATAAAATATACAAAACTTATAATTAGTAAAGAAACTGACAAAACATCAGAATGTAAAAAATACAATATTGATATTATGTTTGATGATAGTGTTGATAATTGCAATAAAATGATTTTTGGTGGAATTAATTGCTATCTATATAGAAGTAAAGAAATGTACGACAAAACTCCATATGGTGATTTGAGAATTGTTCAGAATTGGAAAGAATTATATAATGAAGTTTTAAGACTAAAATCTAATAAATGAAGGAGAAACAAGAATGGAAAAATACCTAATATATGATTTTAAAGCAGGTTATGGAAGAGAGCCTATTATTAGAAAAACAAAAAATGGAACATTGCTTTGCATTTGTTTATCTGGTGGTAATTGGGAGCCAGAAAATGCTAATGTAGTTAAAATGCAAAAAAGCTTTAATGATGGTAAGACATGGTCTGAACCACAAGTATTATTTTCTCACCATAGTAGAGGAGTATGGTCTCCAGAAATGTTTATAGATGATGATAAAATAATGCTTGTGGTTCAAACATATAATGCAGAGAGTTATTATAGAGAATTACAAACTTTTTATTCCACAAGTTTTGATGATGGTAATACATGGAGTGAACCAGTTTCATTTCCTAATGGAATAAATGGAATTAGTATTAGACAAGGAATTAAGTTAAGTAATAATAACTATTTATTTCCAATTTATTATGGAGAAGTTGTAAATAACTTTGATTGGAAAAATGTAACAGATTGGCATGATAATTTTAGATTTTGTTGTGGTGTAATAATATCTAATGATAGATTAAAAAGTTATGAAAGATATGGTTATATTAAAAGTGAAAAATGTCTATGGGAGCCTAATTGTATAGAAGTAGAAAATGGACATAT
>CANRLO010000074.1 GCA_947631495.1 uncultured Clostridia bacterium | reverse complement strand
CAAAAATGGAATCAAATTCATGCAAGATATAATAGAAGTAATACAGGAGGAGGTTCATGGGAATATAAAAAAAGTATTCCTTCTTCTTGGCAAGTAAGCTATAAAAATCTTACATTTAACTTAAAACCAATGGGATTTAAGCATACGGGATTATTCCCAGAGCAAGCAGCAAACTGGGATTGGATGATAGAAAAAATAAAAAATGAAAAAAGAGAAATAAAAGTATTAAATTTATTTGCTTATACAGGAGGGGCAACAGTTGCATGTTTATCTGCAGGTGCCTCTGTTTGTCATGTAGATAGTTCAAAAGGAATGGTAGCATGGGCAAAAGAAAATGTAATATCATCTGGATTACAAGATAAAAAAATAAGATACATTGTAGACGATGTTGTAAAATTTGTAAATAGAGAAATAAGAAGAGGAAACAAATACGATGCTATTATTATGGATCCACCTTCTTATGGAAGGGGCACCAATGGTGAAGTATGGAAATTTGAAGAAAACATTGGAGATTTAGTAGAACTATGTGCGCAAGTATTATCAGAAAATCCATTATTTTTCTTAATTAATTCATATACAACAGGCATTTCTAGTACAGTATTAAAAAACATCTTAAATATAAACATCACAAAGAAATATGGAGGAAAAGTAGAAAACGGTGAAATAGGGCTTCCTATGACAGATTCCAAACTAATCTTACCATGTGGAATTTTTGGCAGATGGGAAATGTAACAGTTACCTTTGGGGACGTTTCCTTTTGGTAAATCTGTCCCTTTTGGAGCATTTTAGAAATTAAGAACGGAGAAAACAATGCAAAAATTAAATGTAATTTATGAAGATAATCATATTATTGTAGTAGAAAAGCCAGTTAATATTCCTTCCCAAGGGGATAAAACGGGCGATACAGATATGCTAAATATAGTTAAACAATATATAAAGGAAAAATATCATAAACCAGGAGAAGTTTATTTAGGTTTAGTTCATAGGTTAGATAGACCAGTTGGTGGTGTAATGGTATTTGCCAAAACTTCAAAAGCAGCTGGAAGATTAAGTGAAGAAGTAAGGCAGAAACAATTTCAAAAGAAATATTTAGCAATTGTAGATGGAAAGTTTGAACATGAAAAAGGAACTTTTCAAGATTATTTATTAAAAAATGAAAGATTAAATACAAGTAAAGTAGTAGAAGAAGGAACAAAAAATAGTAAACTTGCCGTGCTAGATTACGAAGTATTAAAATATAATGAAGAAATTAATTTATCATTAGTAAAAGTAAATTTACATACAGGAAGACATCATCAAATACGTGTACAATTTGCGAGTCACGGGCATAGTATTTGCGGAGACCAAAAATATGGCACGAGGGGAAAAGGAAAGCAAATTTGTTTATGGGCATATGAACTTACAATTTTACATCCAATTACAAAAGAAGAAATGACATTTCAAGTATTGCCAGAAAAGATAGGAAGTTGGAAGATACTAGAAGATGTAGGTAATATATAATTTATGTTAATTTTATAAAAATCTAAAAATCTTATATGAAAATGAATTTTAAAATTTTCGTATAAGATTTTTTGCGTTTCATATATAAAATAAAAAAATTGTGTTTAATTTCGGTAAAATGAATTCGACAAAAAGAAACAAAAAACGAGGTAAAAAATGGTAGATAAATTTTGTAACTATTTAGTAAAGAAAATACGTAAGCAAATGCCAGAAATAGATGATGAAAGAGCAGAAGTTATTTTGTATGGGGTACAGCTAATAGTAGGTGAAATACCAAAGATATTTTTAATGTTTGCTTTAGGAATTATATTAGGATTATGGTGGCAAACATTACTTGCTTTCTTCTTAATTCTACCATATAAAACAGCATCAGGTGGATTTCATTTAAAAACACATATTGGTTGCTTCATTTGTACAAATTTAGTTTATTGCGGAAATGCTTTTATTAGCACAGTATGGAACTTCCCAAATGAGATAATAAAGTATATTACAATAGCTGCAATTTGGATTTTTGGAATTATCATGGTAAGCATATATGCACCTGCAGATACAGAAAATTTACCAATTTTAACAAAAAAAGAAAGACATATAAAGAAAACATTATCATATATATTTTTATCAATAAATATGTTAGTAGCATTATTTGTACCAAATACAATTGTTTCAAATTTAATGATAATAGGAACATTTATACAAACTCTATCCATTACGAGAATTGCATATATTATAACAAAGAATAAATATGGATATGAAGAATATTTAAAACAAGAGCAAGCTACAATTTAAGGTAATTAAAGTATTAGCCGGCAATACTTTATTATATAGTATAAAATTAATAGGAGGTAATTAGTATGTTAAAATTATTAGCTAAAGTTGCAGAAAAATATGCAAAATCTACAAATACAGCATGTGTTATATGGGGAATTATGCATCAACCAAAGATGCCAGCATCTTTAATAAAAAAAGACTAATCAAAAGATAAAGCGAAAATAGAAACAAAAGAAAACAAGATATTACTATCTTGTTTTTCTATTTTTAATAAAATATTTCAAATTGTTGAGTGAAAAAATTATCATTCTTTGTTGTAAATAGATTTAAATTATTATTTTTCTTTAATATTTGTCTAATTTCCCATAAACCAAGTCCAGTATTTCCCTCTTTAGTAGAATAGCCCTTTTCATATATTTTATCTGTATCAACATCTTTATTCTTATAAGTATTTTCAATAATTAATAATTGCATATGCTTTCTTGAATCTTTACGAAAAGTAACATTAATTATTTTTTCTTCACACTCAGAAGCAGCTTCAATAGCATTATCCATTAAAATACCAAGTACTCTAGTAAATTCATAAATTTTCATATGTAATTCATTTAAATCTAAAAATGCTTCTAAGTGAATTTTAATTCCTAAACTATCTGCTTTATGGTATTTTGTAGCTAGCACGTTATAAATAGCTGGATTATTTACTACCTTTGGACTTAATGTAGTTAAGTTATTTGAATGTTGTATATCTTCGACTAATTGAGAATAATATTTCTTTAAACCTTCCATATCATTATTATCCATATAACCTACCATACCTTGTAAAATGTTTGCAAAGTCATGGCGAAATGCTCTTGTGTTATCTTGTAAAATTTCTAATGTTTTATTATATAATTGTGCTTCTTCCAAATTTGTAGAAGTTGTTTCAAGTTTTGATACAGTAAATAATGTATATAAGTTAAAAGCAATATAAGCTATTAAACCTATAAGATTCAATAGAATAATGTAGAAAGGCAAAACTGAAGCATAAAAATAAATAATATAAATTTGAGTAGCAATTAAAATAATACCTAGTATTGTATTAATCATTAATAAATATTTTTTATGCGAACTAGAAATATCTAATTTTTTAAAATTTAATTTATAATATTTTAATAGTAAGCAAATAATAAATTCTATTAAATATATGATTAATGTAATAAGTAATCTATGAATTGGAATTTTTGTTGCTAAAATATAATCAATATTAAAAATAGAATAGTATAGTTTAGCAAAAATTGATTCTAGTATAGCAGCTAAAATAAAAGGTAATATTAGAGATAGAATGCCTTTTAATATTGAAATCTTAAAGATAACTATATTTAATAAAAAAATAAATATAACATTAAAAAATGTATTAAAAGGGCTAGGAATAAGAATTCTACTTAGAATGCTAGAAAAACTCATTATTAAAACATATATAATTTTTTGCTTTTTAGATGCATTAATATTTAATATTATTGTAAATAAAAGCATCGAAATATAAGCTTCTATAAAATGAGAAGGTATTAGCAATATATTTATTAACTCCTCATTCTCCGTCGTCAAACTAGTCCAAATTGTTTGTAAAATTTCCATCATTTTTTAAAACCTCCATTACTTTATTTTTATATTTAGGTCCGATATAACATTTAACTTCATTATTTGAATCAAAAGCAATTGTATTATCAACTGAACTTACATTAGTAATTTTATTAATATTTGCAATATAAGATTTATGGCATCGTACAAAATTAGATGGTAATTCTTCTGATATCTTAGCAAAAGAACTATATGTCTCATAAGTTCTATTATCAGTATAAAAAACTAACTTCATGCCATCCTTTTTTATAAATCTAATACTATCTTCATTTATAATAGTATTGCGATTACTTAAACGAATAAATTCACTTTTCTTCTCTGTTCCACGAATATCTTCCATTATACGCATAATTGTTTCTTCTAGTCTTTCAATTGTAATTGGTTTTGGTATAAAATCAAATGTTTTATATTGATAAGCAATTAGAACATACTCTAAATGAGCACTAGTAAATATGATATAAACTTGTTTATTTCTTTTACGAATTTCTTTTGCTAAATCTAAGCCAGTTATTTTAGATTTTAAATCAATATCTAAGAAAATAACGTTGACAATGTTGTTTTTTATATATTGTAAAGTATTTTCAGGTTTTGTTGAAGAAAAAGTAACTTGTGCATCTAAATGATGCTCAATAAACAATGAATCTAACATTTTACTAAGCCTATCCAAAATAGCCTTGTTATCATCACATAAAACAAAATTTAACATATTTTATCCTCCGTATAATAGGTAAACATAGATATAAAATCAAAAATTGGAAAAAATTACCTATTTTCAATTAATTACATGATAATTCAAAATATTTGACTTGTCAATAGATAAATGGGGATAAATGATGAAAAAATGTCGAAATTTACAGAAACCAGTCAAATAAAGGGATACACAAGTAATACACAATAATAAATATTAACTAATATATAAAAAAGAAAAGGTATTTTTTAATAACAAGCTTCCTTTTCTTTTTCTTTTTAGTTATATATTTTTTTTCCTTTCATAATATAAAGAAAGAATAAATAGGGAGGGAAAAAGTGAAAAGTAAAATAAAATATTTTCTAGGATTTGCCATCATAATGGTATTTACTTGCAGTTTAATACTAATAGACAAAGATACAACAATATCAACAAGTTCACAAGAGATAAGCAATAAAAAAATAGAATGGGGAATAAAAAGAAATGACAATCACGAACAGCCAGATTTAGGTAGTGTAAATAAAAGAATATTAGACGAATACAAAGGAATTGCTATGGGAAACAAAGAGTCCAAAAAAGTTTATCTTACATTTGACGAAGGATATGAAGCAGGATATACTCCAAAAATTTTAGAAGTATTAAAGCAAAATGATGTGAAAGCAACCTTTTTCCTTACAGCACACTATGTTAATACACAGCCAGAATTAGTAGAAAAAATGTTACAAGATGGGCACTGTATTGGAAATCATACTGTAAATCATAAGAGTATGCCTTCATTAAGTACAGAGCAAATCAAAAAAGAAGTAATGGACTTACATACAGCCGTTTACGAAAAATTTCACTATGAAATGAAATACATTAGACCTCCGAAAGGAGAATATAGTGAGCAAACAGTAGCCTACTGTAATTCTCTAGGATATACTACAGTAATGTGGTCTTTTGCTTATGATGATTGGGATGAAAACAAACAAGGCAGAGAAGATTATGCAAAAAAGAAAATACTAGATAATATTCACAATGGCGCAGTCCTTTTATTACATGGAAATTCTAAAGATAATACCAATGTATTAGATAGTTGCATTAAAGAAATTAAGGCAATGGGATATGAATTTTCAAGCTTAGATGAATTCGAAAGATAAAATTTGTTTTATTTTGAAAATCTGAAAAAGAGAGGTAGTATACACTATGAGAAAACCTAAAAAGAAACAAAACCGCTTTGAAGAATTGTTAGAAATTCCAAAAGAAATATCTTCCCAAAACCCAAAAATCACTATAATGGGTTTTGAGGAATTATTCATAGAAAATTATAAAGCTATTTTAGAATACCAAGACTTTTATGTTCGTTTAAGTACTCATATTGGTATTATTAATGTAAATGGATTCGAATTAAAATTAAATGAAATGACAAATGATGATATTTTAATTACGGGAAAAATAGAAGGAATTGACTTTGAAAAAACAGTAGACTAATGGAAGACAAGAAAAATATAAACATTAGGCAAAGAAGGAGGATTCATTTTGTACATACAAATACTAAAAAACTATTTATCTGGTTATGTTAGAATTATTGTAGAAGGATTTTTTATAGAAAGATTTATTAACCTATGTCTAAAAAATGGAATTTTATTGTGGAATAGTAAACGAAAAAAAGCAACATTACTAGAAGTAAATATTCCAGTAAAGGACTTTAAAAAAGTAGTAGGACTTGCTAAGCAAACAGATAATAAAGTTAAGATAAAAAGTAAAAAAGGATTCCCTTTTGTAGCTCATCAATATAAAAAAAGAAAAATTTTTTTCTCATTCTTATGCCTAATTGTTGTAAGTATTCTATTTTTGTCGAATTTTGTATGGAATATTGAAATAATAGGAAATCAAACAATTTCAAAAGAAGAAATTTTACAAAATTTAAAAGAGCAAGGACTGAACATTGGAAATTTCAAAAAAAATGTGGATACCAAAGCAATTGTAAATAATATGCGTTTAAATCGTAATGATTTAGCATGGATTGGTATTGAGTTAAAAGGTACGAACGCCATTGTAAAAATAGTAGAAGCAGCTCAAAAGCCAGATATTGTACAAGAAGATGAATATTGTAACATTGTTGCAACAAAAGACGGAATGATAGTCAAAGTAAATGCTCTAAACGGTACACCCCTAGTAAAAGAAGGAGATACAATTAAAAAAGGAACAGTGTTAGTAGGAGGTTGGTTAGAAGGAAAGTACACAGGAATGCGCTATGTGCATGCAAATGGCGAGGTAAAGGCTAAAGTGTGGTATGAAGAAAAAGAAAAAATAGAGTTAAATCAAGTAATTACAAGGCAAACAGAGAATACGGAAAGGAAATATTCCGTAAGAATAAATAATTTTACAATAAATTTTTATAAAACTCTTTCCAAATTTCAAAAATATGATACAAT